>NZ_JBNDKT010000005.1:0-468007 GCF_050435685.1 Paraburkholderia sp. GAS448 | reverse complement strand
CACGAACACTTACGTCCTAAAATCACGTTTCCTCTAACGATCAATCATTCCGACAACCCGGTCTCTCCAGGCTCATTTCGGTATTGGAAAACTCTTGAACACCGCCCCGTTGGCAAGGTTGGGTTTGTGTGCGTTGAACAGCGGAGGTAACGGTTGCAGTCTTATATCCGGCCTTGGGGTTGCAGGTCAGCGGACCTGCGGGCCTTGATGGAAGCTGCCGGGAACGACCCCATCTCCCACGACGGGCTTTGAGCCGCCTGGATGTCATCGGGTTTGGGTTCCCGTCGGTCCGACCTCGTTTGCCATCACACGTTTTGCCTTACCCTGCGCAACACTGGTGGTTTGACCTAAATGCTCTGAACTGCCTGGGGCCCACTTGCGTAGGGTCGCACGCTGACGTGCTGCCGGTCATACGGCTGGCCATGCGCGAGCAGTGCCCAGGCCGTGCGGGCCATCTTGTTGGCAAGCGCGACAATGACGACGTTGACCGGGCGCCGGCTCAGGAGTGCCTCGACCCACGCGGGGCGCTGTTTCGAACGGGTCACCACGATGCGCGCGCCGTGGATCAGCAGCCTGCGCAGGTATGGGTCGCCGCGCTTTGAGATGTGGCCCAGGCGGATTTTGCCGCCGCTGCCGGTTTGCGCAGGGACCAGGCCCAGGCTGGCCGCGAAGGCACGCCCGGAACGGAACGTATCGGGTGTACCCATCACCGCAACCGTCGCGGTGGCCGTCAACGGTCCGATGCCGTTGATGGCCACCAGGGTCTGTGCGGCGGGATCGGCCTTCATCCAGTTCAGGTTTTCGCGCTCGGCCTCGGCGATGTCGGCCTCCAGCTGCCGAAGGTGCGCGAGCTGGCGCTGCAGGGCGCGCCAGATGAGCGGGGGCACGGTCTGCTCGATCTCGGCGATGCGCGCGCTGAGCTCGTTCATCAGCGCCTTGCGGCCGTAACGGAATTGCAGGCCGTATTCGCCCAGCAGACCACGAATCTGGTTGACCTGACGGGTACGCGTGTCGACCAGCGCGGAGCGGATGCGGTGCAGACTCAGGATGGCCTGCTGCGCTTCGCTCTTGATCGCCACGGTGCGCATGCCCGGTTGCTGGGCGGCCGTCCAGATCGCCCGTGCGTCTGCTGCATCCGTCTTGTTGGTCTGCACAAACGGGCGCACGTATTTGGCGTGCAACAGGATGGCCTGATGCCCGAGGCTGGCGATCTTGCGCGCCCACCAGTGGGCACCGCTACATGCCTCCAGTGCCACGCGGCCTGGCGCCCGGTTGCCCAGAAAGCGGATGAGCTGGTCGCGGGTGAAGCGACGGTTGCTGATCTCGCCCGATTGCGGGTCGACCCAGTAAAGCTGAAACACGGACTTTGCAATGTCCAGCCCGTATGTCGTAGCATTCATTTGGGCTCTCCTTACCTCAAGTGATTGGTCGAACTTTCACTTTGGCACGTCGATGCCGTTGGTCAAGTGAGAGCCCCCGGCGCCCGCGGGCAGTGGGCGCTCGCCGCTACCCTGGAGTGAGGGGCGGTGTTCATTCCATCTCCCCGGAGGCCTCGCGCGGATCAGGGCGCCGCGCGGCGGCGCTTCGGCGAGCGTGTTTTATCGACGGCCGGAGCGATGCGCTGACGCGTCACGTTGCGCACCGCATCAATCAGTGCGCGCGCCGCTGCCGACGGCTGGGTATCCGTGCGCAGGATGAGTCCCACCGGCTCCTCGGTGCCGGCAAACGGCAGCGGCAACCGCACCAGTTCGCCGCGCGACAGATCGTATTCGACCGCGCTGAACGGGACAAACCAGACCGCGTCGTTTTCGAGCGTCAACGCCCGGCCCACCGATACCGACAGCATTTCCACGAACGAAGACAGCGGCGGCGCCCCCCAGGCCGTCAGCAGGCTTTCGGCCGACTGCCGGATCAGCGTGCCGAACGGCGGCAGCACTACCATGAAGCGTTCGAGCAGCGCCGCCGGGGGCACCGCGCCCGTCGACAGCGGATGGCCCGCACGGACCACCGCGATCAGCGGCTCACGATACAGCTGCTCGAAGCTGAGGCCGATCATCCGCTCCGGATCCGCCAGCCGCCCCACCGCGAACTCGATCGTGCTGGCCTTCAGCCGCGCGAGCAGCTCCGTGTTCGACGCGGTCACCATCCGCACAACCACATGCGGCCATTGGGTTTGAAACAGCTTCAGCGCGGGCGGCACGACCGCGGTCGCGACGGTCGGCAAAATGCCGAGATCCAGCGTGGCAGCCGCCGTGCCCTCCGCGCGCGCCAGCAGATCGACGCCTTGCCGCAGCGCGCTCACGCAGGCGCTTGCGTGCGGCATGAACAGCTGGCCCTCGCGCGTAGGCACCGCCCCGTGCCGGCCGCGCTCGAACAGCTTCACCCCGAGAATCGATTCGAGTTCGGCGACCGTCTTCGACACGGCGGGCTGCGTAATCGACAGGCTCTCCGCGGCCTTCCGCACGCCGCCGAACTGCGCGACGGCCAGAAAGCACTGCAGATGACGGAATTTGACGCGGCTGTCCGCGAGGCTGCGTTGCATAACGGCAGGTTATACGAAAGACGAAAAAACGTCATTTTGCATAACTTCCTGGAGCATATAAAGTCCCATCATCCCCAGCCATTCAATAAACCTTCCCAGGAGACAAACAATGGACGAGCCCCTTGTCCTCGCAGTGCGCGACTTCGCGTCCCATCCTCCCTATGTCTATCCCGGTTACGGCTCGTCGGTGAAGCGCGGCCCGAGCCGTCCGCTGATCCCGCTGAAAGAGCGCCTGCGCGACCAGCGCGTGCCCGTGTACGGCGCGGAAGATCTCGGCGCGCTCGATAACGACCTGACGCGCAATGCCGCCAGAAATGGCGAGCCGCTTGGCGAGCGCATCATCGTCACGGGCCGCGTGCTCGACGAGGGCGGTCGGCCGGTGCGCAACACACTCGTCGAAATCTGGCAGGCGAACGCTGCGGGCCGCTATGTTCACAAGGCTGACCAGCACGAAGCGCCGCTCGATCCGAACTTCCTCGGCGCAGGCCGCTGCCTGACCGACAACGAAGGCCGCTACCGGTTTCTGACGATCAAGCCCGGTGCGTATCCGTGGGGCAATCATCCGAACGCATGGCGTCCGAACCACATTCACTTCTCGCTGTTTGGCGACTACTTCGGTTCGCGCCTCGTCACGCAGATGTACTTCCCTGGCGACCCGCTGCTTGCACTCGATCCGATCTTCCAGGGCACACCCGAGCAGGCACGCGAACGTCTCATCTCGCGCTTCTCGATCGACACCACGGAAGAAGGCTATGCGCTCGGCTACGAATTCGACATCGTGCTGCGCGGCCGCAACGAAACCCCGATGGAGCGTTGAACATGACACTCAAGCAAACGCCTTCCCAAACGGTCGGGCCGTACTTCGCCTACGGTCTGTGCCCTGAACAGTACAACTTCGATCTGAAGAGCCTGTTCACGCCATCGCTCGTGGATCATGAAGCGGCCGGCGAACACATCACGATTGTCGGCCAGGTATTCGACGCCGACGGGGCGGTGGTCGGCGACGCCATGCTCGAGTTTTTGCAGGTCGACGCGCAGGGCAACTATCCGGCTTCACGCGCGGACGTGACGAAGTCGGGCTTTCGCGGCTTTGCGCGTGTCGGTACGGGAACGGATCCGCAGAAGCGCTTTGTCGTCCAGACCGTGAAGCCGGGTGCGACCGGTGAAGACGAAGCGCCGCACATCAACGTGATCGTGCTGATGCGCGGGATGCTGCTGCATACGTTCACGCGCCTCTACTTCGACGATGAAGCGGCGGCCAACGAGCGTGACGCGGTGCTTGCCTCCGTGCCGGCCGAACGTCGCAAGACGCTGGTCGCGAAACGCGAAACGCATGCCGGCAGCACCGTGTACCGTTTCGACATCCACATGCAGGGCGAAAACGAAACGGCCTTCTTCGATCTCTGATGTCGTTTGAAGCTGGATGAAGGTGCGGTTCGCACCTTCCCCAGCGTTTTCACGGACGTTTCATACGGCAGCTTTAGTCTCTCAAGCCGCGACCCGTTCGCGAAACTCCGGGTAACATTCGGCCCGCCTTGCGCGGGCTTTTTTTATCCGCCCGGACAGCGATCGAACGATGACCGGAACGTCACCGCTCGACGTGTCCGCCATCATGCGTCCATGGCGCCGTTCAGTCGTAACTGATCACGACCGCTCTTGAATATAGTGACGATGACGTGATCCCCTTTTCTGAATCAAGCGACCAGTTATCCTTATAAATTTAAAAATACTAAAAGCGCCGAACGCGTTGTGCGAGTGGCTCACTGCCCCGTCAGCCGGGTCTCGCTCAAGACAGCGTATTTGAACTCTGCCTCGCACGCCACCGCATGCCGGCGCTGCGCCTCATTCGCAAGCATCGTCGACCGTAAAAGATCAACGACGCCCTCGCATGCGTATGAGCGACATCCAGCACCTGCCCGGAGTACAAATAAAAGCATAGGACAGTAAAACAAAAACTCCATTACCCAAACGGCCGCACCCCGATCAACCACCCATGCAAAACAAGGGCAAACACCACCCACACAACAAGCCCGGCAACGACGGGCATCGCATCCTTTGACAGGACACCAGGTGGATAAACAACGCCCTGATCCAGATCACGCCGCCGCGCGGCGAAATAGTCGACCACCGCCCAGACCAGAAAAGCCCCAAACAGGATCACTGCATTCAGGGTCCCGTTGGCAAGCAGATGCGCGAGCGCCCAAAGCCCGACGCCAAACACCATCGGATGATGGAGCAGCGCCTTGAAGTGGTTACCCGGACTATGAGCAGCAGGAAAGAGGATAAAAGCGAGCGCGGTAAGCGGCGCAGCGAGATGAGGAGCCCACACCGGCGGCGTCCATAGCAGCACCGGGTCACGCCGTGCCATTCCATAGCCCCAGATGATCAGCACGAGCCCGATCGCGGAGGCGATGGAAAATATCCCCTTCCAGCCCTTTTCGCCAAGCCTCGCAATCTGCGCCTCGCGCCATGGCCCGGCGAAGATCCGCACTGAATGACCGCCCAGAAAGATCACCAACCCGACTATCAGCACAACCATGGTATGCACCTCGCGACGAAGTTTGAAGATCGCCGCGATTGTCGCCCAGCTTGCCGCGTATGCCAATCAGGATCTGCCGCTCCCGCCTGGCAATCGCCCCGCCGGACCCGCTGTTGGTGCCTAACTACGGTAATCGGATCGCGATATATCGATCAGCCGCAACGCGGCTTCCCACGCCAGTTGTGCAATGCCTTCCGAGTCATCGCGCTGGAACTGGCTTGCGGTCAACCTGCACACGGCCTCCGGCGGCACATTCAGTTCCGCGTTGCCGGCCAGCGCCTGAACCTGAATCTGGCAGGCGCGTTCCAGAAAATGGATTTCCTGAAACGCCGTCGCCGCGGATACGCCTCCGGCCAGCAAACCGTGATTGCGCAAGATCATCGCATTGCATGTGCCCAGATCGGCGACGAGCCGTGCCCGTTCGCCGAGGTCCAGCGCAATGCCTTCATAGTCGTGGTAAGCAAGGCACCCGTAGAACTTGAGCGCATGCTGGCTGATCGGCAGCAAGCCCTGCTTTTGCGCGGAAACCGCCGAGCCCGCCGCAGTGTGCGTGTGAATCACGTAACGCAGGTCGGGACGCGCCGTGTGCACGGCCGAATGAATCGTGAAACCCGCTGCATTCACGCGATAGCGCGCCGGATCGCTGCCCGCCTCCGCTTCGACGACACGCCCGTCGCGATCGATTTTCACCAGATCCGATGCGCGCATTTCGTCGAACAGCACGCCATAACGATTGATGAGGAAGTGATGCTCGGGCCCCGGCACGCGCGCGGTAATGTGCGTGTCGATCAGGTCGGTCATACGGAAATGCGCGACCAGGCGATACAGCGCAGCGAGGTCGCAGCGGGTCGCCCATTCGTCCGGACTGCAGGCGTGCGCCGACGCCGGTTGCATGACAGACATCGGAATCTCCCTTAAAGGCAGGTTGCCGTCTCACGAAGCAACGGGGTGCGCCGCGGCGGCTAACGCGTCGCGCGACGCATGGCTGAGCCGGGAAAATACGGCTCGACGTGCCGCGATCAGCACCGGAAGTGCTCGATATCCTGCCCTGCGTGAATGGCGCGGGTCAGCCAGTCGGGCCTGTCGCCCGTGCCGTCCCACGTGTTGCCGTATGCGTCGCGATACTTCGGCGCCTGCAGCGCGGCGGCATCGGCTTCGATGGCGGCCGCCAGATCGTCCAGCGTAATGCCGTACTCTTCCATGCGGCGGCGTATCCACACGAGCAGTCGTTCGCGCGCTTCTCCGTCGGGATCGAACATCCGTTGTTCCTCTCGCTTGACCATGGTGCACCATTTTCCTTGCAAGAAAATGCATGCCTGAAAAGACAAAGGCTTCGCAATTGCCAGCGAAGCCTTTTTTTGATGTCGACAGCGGCGCAGGTGAATCGGCGACTCACACTGCCGTCCCGGAGGTAAATGAAGACTCCGAAAACGACGCCCGGCATATCAACATATTAGAAAAAATCCGTTCCGCAAACCGGCCGAATGTTACTCCGTGCCGCGATTGTAAATCAAGCGGCGGCCTGCCGTTTTAGTTTGCCATTACCGGGTGGTGGCGTTTCTGCATCCGCTTCGCGAAATCCGGGCCGGCGCGCGGCAGGCAGGCAGGCGGCAATGCTAGCGCCGCCGCTCTTCCAGCTTGCGGGCGACGTACCCGCGCGCTGCCCGCGCCATCTGTCCATAGCGCCAGCCTGGCACGGCAAACAGCACCAGCGCGCACAGGGCAAGCAGACCGCAGAACACGAAGGTGCCGCGATAGCTGAACGCCTGCACGAGCAAACCGGACAGCACCCCCGACAGGATCGACCCCACCCGCGCCGCGTTGAAGAACAGCGCCGTCGCCCGGCCCGGCGACGCGGGCATCAGATCCTGCACGTAGGTCATGCCGAGGCACGATGTGACGGAAACGACGAACGCATTGAGGATCTGCATCGGAATCAGCACGTTCACGTGGCCTGCGACCGACATGCCGACAAAATACACCGCATGCACCGCGGCGCACGCGGCCAGCCAGTTCGGCTTGTGCAGCGACGACGAACGCGCACCGAGCGCAAGCATCATCGGAATTTCGGTCAGCGCGCCGAGCCCCAGCATGATCGATACGTCGAGCCGCGAGCCGTTGAGGCCATGCACGATGTATAACGGCAGCACGATCATCGTCGCGTTGGCCGCGAGGCCGATCAGCGTCAACGCCACCACGGCCCGCATGATGTCGTTCGCCGATGCGGCCGCGCCGCCCGCTTCATGGCCGCCTTCGGATGGGGTGCGCAGCGGTGGCACCGTGATCGACGAAGTCGGCTCGGACGCCGTGTCCTCGACGGTGTGGTCGCCGAGATGCCCCTGCGGCTCTTGCATCCGCGCGACGATCGTCGCGCACGCCGCAAAGCTCGCCGCAGCGAACAGGAACAGCCCGTAGAAGCCGGTTGCCGCGAGCACCAGCGCGCCCACCGCCGGGCCGAAGACCCACGCGCCCGACAGGATCGTGCGCAGCGACGCGCTCGCAAACGCGCGTTCGGCGTCGTTTTTCACCGGCAATGCGGCGCGGCTGAACGAGAAGACCAGCGACAGCGCCGAGCCGCCCGCCCCGATGAAGGCCACGCCCACTACCAGCAGAAGCCGGTAGTCGCGCACCACGCACAGGCACAGATAACCCAGCGTCGCCGCCGCGAGCGATGCAAGCAGCAAGGGCCGGTGACGCCCGCTCCTGTCGCTCCAGCGGCCGGCCAGCGTGCTGGCCAGCACGCCGCTGGCGGCGATCAGCGTCATGAAGAGACCGAGCCTGAACGGCGTCATCCCCGCACGTTCGATGCCGAAGAGCGACAGATAGGGGGCAGTAAACGACATCGCCACGCCGAGCATCAGGGTCGCGCCTGCGAGCGGCTTGAAGCCGGGAATGCGCAGCAGATCGAAAAAGCGTGAGTTCTTCAGCACGGGGCAACGATGGATGGAGGATGGCGACCCGCTGCACCCCAACAAGCCGTGATGCGTGTGGATCGACCGGCCATTATCAGGGCCAGGAACGCTGACCGTAAAGCCGGAGATCGTCATCCCACATTCACGGCTCGTCGGTGTTATGCGTAGCGAACCATCCGCAGCCGCCGTTATTCCGGTGACGCCGCGCAAGTCCGCGCCACGCCGTCGTCGGGCAGGCGGCGATTGCCGGTTCGCTGGATGAACGGACTGAGCGGTTGCGCCATGCAGTTGCGACCTTCAGAATCGCGCGGATCGAACGCGCCGGCAGCCAACGCGTCATAATCCGCAGATTCGTTGCGCAAACCCAAGGTGGCCTGGCGGGCGCAGATTCCGCACGCGAGGCCGTTCCCCCGATCCTTTCGAGGCCTACTGTCATGCCAACTTCCTCTGTCAGCCGCCGCGCTGCCTTTCGCCGCAGCGTCAGTGAACGCCGGGGCCTGCTCGTGCCCGGCGCGTTCAACGCGATGAGCGCACGCGTCATCGAGGACGCCGGGTTCGAAGCGCTCTACCTGACGGGCGCGGGCGTCACGAACATGTCGCTCGGGCTGCCCGACCTCGGCTTCATCGGCCTGAACGAAATCGCCGAACACACTGCGCGCGTGCGCGATGCGGTCGAGCTGCCGCTCATCGTCGACGCCGACACCGGCTTCGGCAACGCGCTCAACGTGCGGCATACGGTTCGCACACTGGAGCGTTGCGGCGCCGATGCGATCCAGTTCGAAGATCAGGTGATGCCGAAGAAATGCGGCCACTTCGCGGGCAAGGAAGTGGTCTCGACCGGCGAGATGGTCGGCAAGATCCACGCGGCGGTCGATGCCCGGGAGGACGGCCACCTGCAGATCATCGCGCGCACCGACGCGGCCGCGGTGGAAGGCATCGAGGCGGCGATCGAACGCGGCCAGCGCTTCGTCGAAGCCGGCGCCGATATCCTCTTTATCGAAGCCACCGAATCCCTCGCCGATATCGCGCGTCTGCCGGGCCTCTTCCCGACCGCACCGCAGCTCATCAATATCGTGATCGGCGGCAAGACTCCCGTGCAGTCGCGCGACGCGCTCGCCAGCCTCGGCTACGGACTCGTCCTGTATGCGAACGCGGCCCTGCAGGGCGCGGTGCGCGGCATGCAGCAGGCGCTCGGCGCGTTGAAGGGCAACGGACGCCTCGACGAAGACCCATCGCTCGTGGTGCCGTTCAGCGAGCGTCAGCGCCTCGTGAACAAGCCGCTCTTCGACCAGCTCGACAAGCAGTACGCCGCGCATGAGAAGTAGGCGTTTTGCCTCTGCGCCGAAGGCCACGCCATGACCGCCCGTCTGCCGGATCACTCGCACGTTCACTGGTTGCCGTACATCGTCGCGGCGACCTTCTTCATGGAGTATCTCGACACCACCGTCATCGCGACGGCGCTGCCGCAGATGGCTCGCTCGTTCGGTGTCGGCCCGAACAGCCTCAGCCTCGGCATGACGGCCTACATGCTGGCGCTCGCGATCTTCATTCCGGTGAGCGGCTGGGTTGCCGACCGCTGCGGATCGCGCACGGTGTTCTTCGGCGCGATCGTCGTGTTCACGGTGGCGTCGGTGCTCTGCGGCGTGTCGCAAAACGAGGTGGAGTTCACGGCGGCTCGCGTGCTGCAGGGCGTCGGCGGCGCGATGATGGTGCCGGTCGGCCGCCTGATCGTCGTGCGCAGCACGGACAAAAGCCGCCTGATGCAGGCCATCTCCACCATCACGTGGCCGGCGATCGTCGCGCCTGTGGTTGGACCGCCGATCGGCGGCTTCATCACGACATACGCCTCGTGGCGCTGGATCTTTCTGCTGAATGTGCCGGTCGGCATCGCGGTGCTGGCGGTGGTCGCGGCGCTCGTGCCCAATCTGCGCGGCACTGACCGGCGTCCGCTCGATGTCGTCGGTCTCGTGCTGAGCGGCGCCACGCTGACCTCGATTCTCTATGGCGCCGAACTGGCCAGCCAGCCGGGCACGAAGCCGTGGGGCGCGTTGGGCTTCGTGGCCGCAGGTCTCGTCTTCGGGTTCATTGCGTTCCGGCACGCGAGGCAGCATCCGCATCCGCTCATCGATGTATCGACACTGAAGATCCCGACGTTCTCCGTCACCGTGGTGACGGGCTCCCTAACGCGCATCGGGATCGGCGCGGTGCCCTACCTGATGCCGCTGTTGTTCCAGATCGGCTTCGGGCTCTCCGCGTTCAAGTCCGGCCTGCTGCTGCTCGCGAGCGCGCTCGGCAATCTCGGGATGAAAGCGCTCACCACGCGCATCCTGCGGCGCTTCGGCTTCAGGATGGTCTCGATCGTCGACGTCGCCGTGGCTGGCGCCTTTATCATCGCCTGCGGGCTGTTGACGCCCGCCGCGCCGCTCGCGCTCGTGCTGATCGTCGTGTTTATCTATGGCGTCGCGCGCTCGATGCAGTTTTCGTTGCTCGCCACGCTCGCCTATGCCGACGTGCCGCAGCCGCAGATGAATGCGGCGAGCACGCTCTGGAGCGCGGCCGCGCAGATGACCATCGGCCTCGGCATCGCCTTTGGCGCGGTGTCGCTGCGCCTGGGCGCCCTGGTCCACGGCGAGGAAGCAGGACGCCCCTTCACACTCGACGACTTCCGGCTGGCCTTTCTGTTTGCCGGCCTGCTGACCTTCGTTTCCGTTCTGGGCTACATGCGCATGGCACATGATGCGGGCCAGAGCGTCGGAGGCGGAGCACGCCGGCAGAACGCTTCCTGAACTACAGCGCCTGCACCTGAACCGGCGCACCCGGCTTGCCTGCCACCGACGGCGCAATCACCAGATAGCGGCGCTGGTCCTTCGCCGCTGCATCGCCCGTGGTCACCACCTGGCGGATCTGTCCAATCGCGTTGACGATGGCCGAGCCCGCCGGGTTCGTCATGAAGTTCGCCAGCGGCTCGACGTTGCCGCTGCCATCCGGCGTATCGGTGAGACCCAGCACGTAGGGCTGTTTAGGCTCGAGGCCGGTTACCGACGCCTGCAGCACCTGCAGCAGCCCCTGATCGAACAGCGCCACGCTCGTCGGGGCATTTGCCGGGGCATTCGTCGTGTTGCCGGCCTTCGCCGCACCGACGGGCACGAGCGCCAGATGCGCGGCCCGCCCTGCCACGCCAAGCGGCTGCAGGTTCTGCGTACCGTCGCCTTCGGGCACCGCGTTCGGCACATAGGCGACCGCCTGCGGTGCCTGACCGATCGGCACCGTCGCGACGACCTTGTTGGTCAGCGTGTCGATCGCGGTCAATGCATCGGCGTTCTCGAGGCCTACGTAGACGCGGCTGCCGTCGCCCGATGGCCAGATACCGTGCGGCAGACTGCCGACCGGAATGGTCGCGACCTGCGAGTAGTCATCGGTGCGGAACACCTTCACGGTGTTCGTACCGCCTACCGTCACATACGCGAACATGCCTTTGGCGTTACGCACGATGTTCACGTGATTCGTGATCGGACCGGTGTCGATCGTCTTGAGCAACGCGAACGGCGGGCGGGCATCGAAAACCTGCGTCTTGCCGACATCCTTGAGCGTGAACCACACCTGTTTGCCATCCGGCGTCGCGGCAATGTTAGGACAGAAAGGACTGGCCTGCTTCACCTTGCCGACGATCTGATGGTCAGCCACGGAAATCACGTCGACTTCCGGATTGAACGACGAACACACGTAACCGTACTTGCCGTCCGGCGAGAATATCTGCATGCCCGGACCGGCCGGCACGATGATGCGCGTCTTCTCCTCGAAGGTCTTGCCGTCGATCACCGCCACGTAGTTTTCGCCACGCACAGTCACCCACACTTCACTGCCGTCAGGCGTGAAGAAGGCCTCGTGCGGCGAACGGCCTACATACGTCGTATGTTTGACGGCGTTGGTCTGCGTATCGATGAACGTCACCGAGTTCGAGCCGATCGACACCACTGCAAGCGTGCGGTGGTCCGGTGAAAAGCCCATGCCGTGCACGAGCACCTGGCCGCGATAAAGCGGGCTGAAGTTGCCCGGCGACGGATCGCCGAGACGAATGACGCCGACGAGCCTGTTGTCGGCCGGATCGGTCACCGACACCGTGTTCGAAAACTGCTCGGCTGCGTAGACGCGATCGTGGTGACTCACCGGCACGTCGGGATCGGACGATGCGCCCGGCGCCTGGCCAGCCCATGCGAACTGCGCGACGGCCATCGCAGTCGCTGTCAGCATCGTGGAAAGAGTAGACATGTGCTTCATTGGGATTCCTTGGGCGAGTTCATGTTCATGTGCATGCCGTTCATGCCATGACCGGACATCGAAGGTGCGGCTGGAGACGCAGGGCGTGCCGCAGACGGTTGATCGGGTGCAGGGGCGGCCGGTGGCAGCGGTTGACCCAGCGCCACGCGCATCGCGACGATTTCCTGCTGCTGTTCGACGATGATTTCCTGCGCGATGCGGCGCAGCTGTTCGTTGTGCCCGTAACGCAGTTCGGCCTGCGCCATGTCGATGGCGCCCTGGTGATGCGGCTCCATCATCGCGACGAAGTCCTTGTCGATGTCGCCGGTCGGCTTGATGGACATGTCGTCCATCATCTTCGTCATCGCGCGGTCGTTCTCAGATAGATAGGCCGCTTCGTCAGGGCTCGCCGCACGCGATCCGGCTGCAAACGCGGCCTCGCCGAGCGGGCCCGACATGGCACACGCAACCACGATGCTGACTATCGGGCGCATGCGGGAACTCTGTAGGGATCGCATAAGACTCTTCTCCTCGATCTGAAGCGTCGGTGTCAGAGAGGTGAACACAGCTTCGAAGAGATTATTCCGCGCGTCGGTTGCATTTTAATGCCCGTTTAAGCCGGCCGTGCTGCTGGAACACCGTTCAGTACACTCGAACGCTATACTCGGAAGATCATGTATCGTGTCCAACGAATGCCGTAACGTCATGAATCGTAGAGGCATGGACTTCGCGCGCGATAGCATGGCAACCCGTTGATCCGCGACAAAGGCGACACCGATGGCTTTCGACGAACGCATGTTGAACGGAATGGGTGTATTGACGGCAATCGTCGACAGCGGCAGTTTCGCCGCAGCCGGAGAAGCGCTGGACATGTCGCAGTCAGGCGTAAGCCGCTCGATTGCCCGGCTCGAAGCGCGCCTCGGCATCCGGCTTTTCGACCGCACCACGCGGTCGGTCACCCTCACCGACGAAGGCCGGCGCTTCTATGAGCAGATCCTGCCGCTGCTGAGCGGCCTCGAAGAAGCGGCTGCGTCGGCAGCGGAAGGACGCACTGCCGTACGCGGACGGCTGCGCGTCAACGTCGATATGTTCTTCTCGCGCATCTTTCTCGGGCCGCGTCTCGGCGCATTCGTGGAGGCTTATCCCGATCTTCAGATCGATGTCGTCACACGCGATCACCTCGGCGACATGGTGGCGGATGGCTTCGATCTGGCCGTGCGTTTTGGCGAGCCGCGCGCCTCGACGCTGATCGCACGCAAGCTGCTCGACACGCGCGTCATCACCGTCGCTTCACCCGCGTACATCAGGCGATCTGGACGCCCGCTCGCACCCACGGACCTCGAACGCGAGCCGCACGTGTGCCTCGATTTCCGCGAACCGGAGACGGGACGTCCATATCCGTGGGAATTTCATCGGGGAAGGAAGAAGATCGTCATCAAGGCGCGCAGCCGCCTGATGGTCAATGACGTCGGCACGATGTACGCACAGTGTCTCGGTGGCCATGGCATCGCACAGATTCTCTCGCCCGGAGCCGAACAATGGCTCACGAGCGGCAAGCTGGTCGACCTCTTTCCCGACTGGCCCGACGAACGGTTTCCTCTCTACGCGCTCTACCCGTCGCGACATCATCCGCCCGCCAAGGTCCGCGCTTTCTTCGATTTCGTCGTGCAGTTGACCGGCAGCCCTGTGCGCGATATCGCGTCTTGAGCGCATCGCGCATCGCTGAAGCGGGTGCTTCAGCGATGCGCTTTCCATACGCGCTGCAGGTTCACCACAGGCTATTTCAATCCGTGTTCTTCGGCGTGGCGGAATCTGCCGGCACGGTGCCCTCTGCGGTCAACTGTGCGTAGACATCGTGCGCGAGTTCGAGCAGCACCTTGCGATCGATACCGCCCGACACCGCATACCCGAAATCGCCGTCGATCCAGTAGAACACGTTCACGGGACCGTCCTCATACAGCTTGAACGCAGTCGTATCCGAACTCACCTTGCGGTGGGAGATGCACAGCGTGATGCGTTCGCCCTTCTCGTTGTGATACATGAACTGAGCGACCGGACCGTCGTCGCCCGGCAGCAGCCGCCCACCCATCAGTTCGAAGCCTGTGCGCGTGAGGATGGGCGGCCGGACGTTGGTGCCGAGACGGTTCGATACCCACTTCACGAGTTCCTGTTCCCTGTCCGCGCCCACTTCGACAGGCCGTGTCACTTCCGGCGCGTACATCACATGCGCGATCGCCGACTGTCGGGCGAACACCTCCGCGGCGTCCGCACTCACCCGACGGGCAGATACATCGCCGCCCGTGCCCGCAAACGGCGCCTGGCGGCCCATGCCCATGTTGGTGCCGACACCGATGCCGATGCCGAGTATCAGCGCCGCCGCCATTCCGGCGAACTGCGGCCAGTTCGCCGCGTCGAGCCAGCGCCTGCGCGCCGGCGGACGCAGGCGGGCCGGCACCGGTTCGCTGAGGATCCGGTCGTAGCGTTCATGAAACATGCTGTTCAGCGCGAAATAGTCGCTGACGCGCGCAGCCAGTTCGGCGTTGCTTTCCAGCAGCCGGTCGATTTCATCGCGACGGTGCGCAGCCAGCGAACCGTCGACGTAGGCGTGCAGTTCTTCCTCGCTAACCGGCGTGCCCGGGGTTCCTTGTTCGTTCATCGCACCACCTTTAATTTCGCGCCCGGCTGCGTGCCCGCCATCAATGCGCGCAGCCGCTCGCGGCCACGCGAAAGACGCGACATCACGGTGCCGATCGGCACACCCAGGGCAAGCGCCACATCGGCATAGCTCATTTCTTCGAGGCCGACGAGCAGCACCACTTCACGCTGGTCATCAGGCAGGCGCTGCAACGCGTAGTCGAGATCGCGCACTTCCAGCGATTGCGACTGGTTACCCGACACGGCCCACTCGACTTCCGGCAGGCCCTCGTCGTCGACCGACACGTGGACTGCGCGCGCGCCGGCCTTGCGAACCTGATTGACGAAGACGTTGTGCATGAGGGTGAAGAGCCAGGCGCGAAGATCCGTCTCCGGCCTGAACTGTCCGGCATTGCGGAGCGCGCGCTCCAGGGTGTCCTGAACCAGATCGTCTGCCAGTTCGCGGTTGTTGATCAGCGCGCGTGCGTAGCGCCGCAGCCGCGGCACGTGATCCATTAATCCGTCACGGACGTTCATCGTCCTTCCTTTCTCTGTCAGCCCCGGCGCCGCCTCACGCAGACGCATCATGAATAGATAGCGGGCAAACACCGTTTTTTGCCGTTTATTCCCGCGTTCCGGATTTTTTGTTTCGCTCGGCCGCCGTGCTCAGTGCGGCGCCATCAGATCGGCAGCGCGCATCAGCCCCCGCGTATTGGCGCGGCCGGCGAGCACGAATCGGGTACGCACTGTGGTCCAGTTCAGCACCCGGCTTGCGCCAACCCGGCGCGCCTGCCAATGCGGTTGCACCGTCGCAGTCAGGTCCGGCACCGATAACAGGACCGCCAGCTCGCCGGCCGCATTGCGGTAGACGAATCCGCTGGCACGCGCAAATGGACCGACTCTCTGCGAAATCGGGCCCATTGCGCGCAGACCGACGCTGGAGAGATCGGGCGCGGCGGCAAGGGTCCCGCCATCTACACCGCGATCTGGCGGCGCTTTCATCGCCGTGGCACGTTCGAGCGCCATGATCGCAGCCGCATCCAGTGCGTCGTCCGGGACGTGCGCCGCCCCTACGAAGGCACCCGCCGCCAATAGCACCACCAGCAAGACCGCCGCGAGGACCCGCGCACGGCGCCGCAGGCTGCCGGCCAGCGACGCGCCATGGAGCCGGAGGGATGAGAACGGCGCACGATCTTCATCGTCGGCATTTTGAAAGCTCGATTGCATCTGCCGGTTCAGCTTGCCATAGAAAGCGACGCGTCGTGCTTCGTCGGGCCGGTCGTGCAGATAGCGCTGTATCTGCGCGGCGCGCTCGGGCGGGAGCAGTCCGTCGACGAAAGCCTGAATGTCGGTTTCCGACAGGACGGATTCGGCGGCGGAGCGGGAAGGTCGCATGTCTGCTTTGCTGGAAAAAAATTGCTGTCACCCGTGTCAACACGACGCGGGTCAATTTATTCCATTCCGCAGACACATTTTCGCGTTGATTTCCATGCACGCGCGCTTTACGACGCTCGCCCAACGTGGATGGTTGGCTCAGGATCGCAGAGGTTTATTCCCGCCTTGTCCAACTTATTTCGATATCCTCTTTAAATAAAATGCACAACGCCCAGCAGAATGCGGCCGCGCTCGCGAAAAGCGGTGCGGCATCCACGGGAAGCAACTGATTGCGCGTCGGACTGGCCTGCGCTGCGGGCAGGCCAGTGCTTCCTCCGCTTGATCGTGCCGCTTGCGAGGCAAGCAAACCGGATCGTATTGCGGTCTGAAAGAAGCCCGACTATTACACCGTGGAAAGCGCGGCGTATTGAGGCGAGATCTCGAAGTACTTTTACAACCGGCGGGCGTCAGTGTTTTCCGCCGGAGCCGTTGCGAAGATTTTCGCGTACACGTTTAGCGACGAGCACATGGAGATAGTCACGTATCACAGCGCCCTCGTTGTACTGCGCCCATGTGTCGGCATACATTCTGGACACGGTTTCCTGGGGCGTACTGGTCTGCCGGGCAATTTCCTCGACGA
Source organism: Paraburkholderia sp. GAS448 (assembly GCF_050435685.1). Taxonomy (NCBI): domain Bacteria; kingdom Pseudomonadati; phylum Pseudomonadota; class Betaproteobacteria; order Burkholderiales; family Burkholderiaceae; genus Paraburkholderia; species Paraburkholderia sp. GAS448. The sequence goes on along the minus strand of NZ_JBNDKT010000005.1, from coordinate 451,109 downwards.
CTTCCTCAACGTTCGGCTTTGCCATGGGAGCGCTCTCCGGGGGTTGGACGATCCAGGGAAATGACTGCGGAACTTCATTAGAGGATGCAACACATCGGGATGCAAATTGAATCATGCTATCAAAGGGCCGGTTGGATTATTCCTCAGGTTTTGAACGAATGCCGCCTGTGAATGCACAAGCTTCCTGCAAGCTTCCCGATTCCTCACATCTTTGCGGACTTCCAGACGCTAGTAGTTCGTTTCACCAAAGACGTTACATATTAAGTGACGCCGAGATCGACCTTGCGTCCGGGATGACGATTGGCGGTGCGATCGCTGCTGTGTCGCCGCCAACCGGATCGCGGTGAGTTCGGCGCGTCGCAACCGCACACGTTGGACTGAGGTATCTGCCGCCCGCATCTGACAGTCCTCGCGCCTTCGCGAGGTCCCGCGTTTACCAGTAGTATGCTTCGCCAGGTTTGCGCCGGTGAGTACGTTCTGTTGCAAGGCGGGCCAGTGAACGACTGCCTCTCGCAGCCGCTCACCGTCGTGTAATGAACGCCTGAAATCAACGACGAACTGTCATTGCGATGCCGAAGTCACGTTACGCTTCGGCCAGGATCTGTTGAATGGCTTGCTCGAATACTTCGACGGGTTGTGCGCCAGTCAGCAGATAACGGTTATTAACGATGATCGACGGGACTGAATGAATGCCCATTGCCTGGTATTTCTCTTCTTCTGCACGAACCTCATTGGCATAGTCGCCACCTTGCAGAACAGAGCGCGCCTCAGCGCCGTCGAGTCCCACCGATTCCGCCGCTTCGACCAGAACGTCACGGCTGCTCGTGGGCTTGCCCTCGCCATGATAAGCCTGCAGAAGCGCCTGTTTAAGCTGTACCTGTTTGCCTTTGAGACGGGCCCAATGCATCAGGCGGTGCGCATCGAAGGTGTTATAGATGCGCTTGCGAGTGCCGAAGGTGAAACCCACATCCGAGCCGCGCCGCCGGAGCTCGGCCTGCGCCTCTACAACCTGTTGCGGCGTGCGCCCGTATTTCTTGCCTATATGTTCGACAAGGTCCTCACCCTCCTCGCCCATCTGCGGATTCAGTTCGAAGGGATGCATGACCAATTCGGCATCGACGGCATCGCCAAGTCGTGAGAGTGCAACTTGCAGCGAGGATAGACCGATAGCACACCATGGGCACGCTACATCGGAGACAAAATCGATTTTGATCGGTTGTTTCATTGCTTTCCTGATGATGAACACCTGTTGCGTCACCGGTTCGACACGCGGACAGCAGCCGCACACACCGTAGCCGGTTTTGAAAATGCTTGCCCGACCGCTTGCCGAACAACTGCGCCCCAGACGTTTCGGTCGTGATCGGGGATGTGCTCTATTGTGAACGAGTTTCGACGCGGAATTATCGTGGCCCGTGTCAATTCAATTGTTCCTTCAAGTCAAGCATGCGTCAGATCTGTGCCGGTTGGTACAGGCATGATTCCGGAGCAAAGATCGCACCGGCCCCGAGGCGAACGCTCGCCGTGCAATCGGTTCCGTTGCCCTAGAACCGATGTCTCACCCCGATGGCAAAGAGACCTTGCGTATCCGTGCCAGAGTTCAAGTACGCGAAAATCGCGAACTGTGCGGGAAGAAAACTGGTCTCGTGGACAAGGAAGTATTTGAGCGAGGCATGGTTACCCCTCAAAGGACGAACAGTCGCGTCTCGCCACTCAGGCCACCTCATAAGCAAATCTGACGATATGACGCCCATGAATCATGGCAGGTCGCCCGGCTTGCGATATCAATATCGTGAGCCGTTCCGATTCGGAGACACAACCTGTCGTGCTAACCGCGAGGCCGACGCGGCAGCCTTCGACGCCGGCGCGGAGATGTCGATCACGGTAACGGACATCGATTTCGGGCTATCGGAGCGACCGCAAAGAACACTGTGGCGCCGGACCCGAATGAAATCATCGCTGGATTATTAGCGCAGACATTCGTACTACGAAGACGCGCCGGTCGCAGATCATGGCGACCAGGTAATCGTAACGAACTCTGTGTTTCCGTTCATGCAACAACATGCGTGCCCGATGCGACAATTCAAGTTTCAGCGATCAGTTGATCAAATCGTTCCGATGGATTCACTGGATCTTTATGCATCGAGTTCGGGGGGCATCGCGGAATTCAATGCCTCACCCGTTGTCTTCCGCCGGAACAAGGTCGATCTTGGCGTCGCTTAATATGTAACGTCTTTGGTGAAACGATCTACTAGTGGATACCGTGCTCGCGATCGTTCAGCACGTCTTTCGCCGCGAGAGCGGCGTTGATCGCACGAGGAAATCCGGCGTACGCAGCGATCTGCGTGACGATCTCGACCAGTTGTGCACGCGTGCCGCCGACGTTGAGGAAACCATGCATATGAACCTTGAGTTGCGGCGTAGCGCTACCCATCGCCGCCAGCGCGGCGACCGTCACCCGTTCGCGCGAAACGAGGTCCAGAGCGGGACGCCGGTACACTTCGCCGAAGCCGAATTCGATGATGAAACGTCCAAGGTCGGGCGCGATGTCCTTGAGCGACTCGATCACACGCTCGCCCACTGCGCCATCGATCGCGCGCAGGCACGCAAGGCCGTCTGCGTAACGCGTTTGCCCCGAGGCGACCGGTTCTGCGCTTACCGTAACGCCCCTTTCGCCGAACACGGCCTTCGCGGCATACACGCCGTTCAGTGCTGCCGGAAAGCCCGCATACACGACAAGATGCGTCATCAGCTCGACGATTTCCTCGGGCGTACAACCGACGTTCAACGCCCCGGCGATATGGAATTTCAGTTGCTGCTCGGCGCCGCCCATCGATGCGAGCGCGGCCACGGTGACCTGCTGACGTTCACGCAGATCGAGTCCTGGACGCGCATAGATCTCGCCATACGCGAAGCTGATGGCCATGCCGGCGAGATCCGGCGCAACGTCTTTCAGCGCATCGATGATCGAAGGTTGTTGGGTCTTTTCAATCGCAGCGAGATATTCGCGGCCGAGCGCCATGGTTGATTGAGCGTCGTTCATCGTGTCCTCGGGAAAGTCGTGCCGTGCGTCATTGCCGGCCCGTTGACAAGGAAGATAGCGATGCCGTCCAGGATGCGCCAATGCCTTCGGCGTGATACCTTTCTGGTATCAGATACTCCGTGAATACGTTCATGCAGGCTCGAGTCGAGCTCTGGCAACTCAGGTATTTCGTCGCCGTCGCGGAGGAACTGAGTTTTCGTCGCGCAGCGGAGCGTCTTTCGATCACGCAGCCGCCTTTGACGCGGCAGATCCAGGCCCTCGAAGAGATCGTCGGCGCACGGCTCTTTGATCGTGACCGGGCCCGCGTGTTGCTGACGTCGACGGGAACGCATCTTCTGAAGGAGGCCCGCAAGCTGCTCGGGGATGCCGATGCGATGCTGGTGCGCGTGAGGCAGCGCGCGGAGCAGCGACTCGAGCTCCGACTCGGCATCACAACGGTTCTGGATCCGGCGTTGTTCACCTCGCTACAGCCCGCGCTGAAGGCGCGCGAGCCGTCGCTGCGACTGGTGCAGAAGCGTCAGTACTCGCAGCAGTCGGTCGCGGACATTCGCCGCGGCGCGCTCGACGCTGCGTTGATCGGCCTCCCATCGGAGACCGACGGCCTGATCGTCGAGCGTCTGCTCGTCGACCCGCTGGTCGTCGCGCTCCCCGCGGATCATGCGTTGAGCAAACGCCGGCGCATCTCGCTGATGGAACTCGCCAGCGACACGCTATTCTGGCCGCAGCGACGCATCAATCCTGCTTACTTCGATCACTTCGAGAAGCTGTTTCAGGCGCGCGGCTTCAATCCGTCCCGCGTCGCCGAGCCCGCCGATCATCACGTGCTGCTCAGCCTGATCGCAGCCGGCGAAGGCATTGCACTGATCCCTTCATCGCTGAAATCGATTGCGCGGGCGGGCGTCGTGTATTGCGAATTGAAGGAGCAGGCCGAACTGCGAATCGAGGTGGCGCTGGCGTGGCTGCCGGACACGACGAATCCCGCGCTTGCTGTGTTGCTTGATGTGCTGCGCACTCAGCGCGGCATCGCAGAGACGCAGCGTCCACGCAGCGGGCGGGTCGGGTCGAAGGGATAAGCCGTTCGGGAACGCGGCGGCGGCCGTTGCGCGGCCGCCGCGCTCACACCGCTTAACTCTTCGCCTTGCGTGACGCCTGATCCTGCGCAGCATTCCCGCAATCGCCGGCAAGATCGATCGCGCTGCCGGAGCGCACCCGCGCGCGCAACTCGAACTTCTGGATCTTCCCGGTCGATGTCTTCGGCAACTCGCCGAAACACACCATCTTGGGCAGCTTGAAACCAGCCAGAAACAGCCGGCAATGGGCAATGATTTCTTCGGCAGTCACCTGCGCGCCGTCCCTCAGTTCGATGAAGGCGCACGGCACTTCGCCCCACTTCGGATCCGGCATCGCCACGACTGCCGCGACGGATACTGCCGGATGCCGGTACAGCGTGTCCTCCACTTCGATGCTGGAGATATTCTCGCCACCCGAGATAATGATGTCCTTGCTTCGATCCTTGATGCGGACGTAGTTATCCGGCATCAGCACACCGAGATCGCCCGTATGGAACCAGCCACCGCGAAACGCATCGCTGGTTGCCCGTTCATTCTTCAGGTAACCCTTCATACAGATGTTGCCGCGGAACATGATCTCGCCAAGCGTTTCGCCGTCGTTCGGCACCGGCTCAAGCGTATCGGGATCGAGCACCGCGACACCCGACTGCAGGTGATAACGGACACCCTGACGGGCATTCAGCCGGGCACGCTCGTCGTCGCCCAGTTCGTCCCAGCAGGCCTGTTTCGCGCATACGGCTGCGGGGCCGTAGACCTCGGTGAGCCCGTACACGTGCGTCAGGTCGAAGCCGATCTCCTTCATTTTGCCGATCACCGCAGGGGAAGGCGCGGCGCCCGCGACCATCGTGCGCACGACGTGGTCGATTCCTTCACGCCACTCGGCGGGTGCATTGGCAAGCGCGCTCTGCACGATCGGCGCACCGCAATAGTGGGTGACGCCTTCGCGGCGAATCAGCTCGAACACGTGCTTCGCGTCGAACTTTCGCAGGCATACATTGACGCCCGCCCGGGCCGCGACGGTCCATGCGAAGCACCAGCCGTTGCAGTGAAAGAGCGGCAACGTCCAGAGGTACACGGCATGCTTCGGCATGTCCCATTCGAGAATATTGCTGAGCGCATTCAGATACGCTCCTCGATGGTGATACACGACGCCCTTCGGGTCGCCCGTGGTGCCGGACGTATAGTTGAGCGCGATCGCCTCCCATTCGTCCGCTGGCGGCGTCCAGTGAAAGGCCGCGTCGCCCTTTGCGAGGAAGGCTTCGTAATCGGTTGCGCGAGCAAAGCGCTCGGGGTCGGCAGGCATCACGTCGCTCACGCTGATGATCGTGAGGTCCGGAAAATCAAGCGATGCCCGATGCGCGAGTTCAGCGTACTCGGTGTCGACGATCAGCACCTTCGCCTCGCCGTGCCGCAACATGAACAGCATCGACGAAACGTCGAGCCGCGTATTCAGCGCATTCAGCACCGCGCCGAGCATGGGCACGCCGAAATGCGCCTCGATCATCTGCGGGATGTTCGGCAGCAGGACGGCGACGGTGTCGCCACGCTGCACGCCCGCCTGACGCAGCGCGTCGGCCAGCTGCCGCACGCGGTCGTACGTTTCGCGCCAGGTTCGGCGTACGTCCCCATGGACGACCGCGAGACGCTCACCATAAACTTCTGCGGCACGGGCGATGAAATCGACCGGTGTCAATGACACGTGATTCGCCTCGCACTGCCCTAGCCCGTCCTCGAAAATATGCGGCATGACCTTGTCTCCGTTGATTTTGCGTACGCTCGTGTTTTTCGGGTATTTTATCTAGCGTAGCGACATCGCCGACGGCTGTCTGTCACCGCGATGACAGAGTCCCGTTGCTCCGCAGCATCCGGGGCTGTCCAGCGCCCGCGTTGCTGCTATCCCCGGCACTGCTCCTGCGCTACCCTCGCAGTGCCGCAGCATTGCTGCCTGCAGTTTGCACCGGTCCGATAACCATGAACGATACAGACAACCCGCCCGTCTCAACCTGCGACGCGCCGGATGTGCCCGAGGAATCCGGACAGTTCAGCGTGGCCGCGCTGTTTGCTTCATGCGCCTGGTTCCGCACACTGGCTGCCGGGCATCAGGAACTGGCGCTCGCGACTTCGCATGCGGAGTATCGCGAAAGCGGCGCGTGGGTGGCGCATCGCGGCGCGCCTTCCGACTACTGGATCGGGGTCCACTCCGGGCTTCTCAAACTGGCCGTCTACAATACGTCGGGACGCAGCTGCACGCTGTCCGGCGTGCCTCCGGGCGGCTGGTTCGGAGAAGGCAGCGTGATCAAGCGCGAACTCCGGAAATACGACGTCGTGGCCATCCAGCGCTCGCTTGTGATGTTCGTGCCTCTCGCGACGTTCCATGAGCTGCTGTCTACCAGCCTGCCCTTCACCGGCTTTGTCATTCACCAGCTCAACAACCGGATGGGCGAATTCATCGCGTCGATCCAGAACAGCCGCCTGCTCGATGTCGATGCAAGAGTGGCGCAGGCGCTCGCGCAACTCTTCAACCCGGATCTGTATCCCGAGACCGGCCGCGTCCTCGCGATCTCGCAGGAAGAGGTCGGGCTGCTGGCCGGCGTATCGCGGCAACGGATCAATCAGGCCTTGCAGGGCCTCGAGAAAGCCGGCCTGGTCCGGCTTTCGTACAATCAGATCGAAGTGCTCGATCTCGTCAAACTATCTGCCTATGGACGGGAGCAAATGTGACACGCGGCCGGATGCCTGACAGGCGCATGGTTGGCACGGCGCAGCTGCGGAGGCGCTGATGGAGCACGCCTATTTCAAACTGCTGCATCTTCTGGCCGCCAATCCGGGCTGGGCGTTCGTGGTCGTGTTTCTCGCGGCCTCCTTCGAATCCGTCGCGTTCATCGGCACGTTCGTTCCCGGCAGCACCGCGATGTTCCTGGCGGGCGCGCTGATCGGCGCGGGCGCACTGAATCTGGGGTGGGTCATGGTCTGCGCCATCGTCGGCGCGGTGGCGGGCGATGCCGCCAGCTACTGGTTCGGCGCCCGTTACAGGGCAACCATCACGCAGTTGTGGCCATTTCGCACCCATCCGGGCCTGCTCGTCACAGGGCAAAAGTATTTCGAAATGCATGGCGCCAAAAGCGTGGTGTTCGCCAGGTTCATTGCGCCGCTGCGAGCGATTATTCCCGTCGTAGCAGGGATGCTGGGCATGCGGCCCGCGCGCTTCCTCGCAGTCAATATCGCTTCGGCCCTGCTGTGGGCGCCGGTGCATATCCTTCCAGGCGTTGTGTTCGGCGCGTCGATCGAACTGGCCGGCGCGGTGTCTTTCCGACTTGCGGTCGTAGTCGCGATTATCGTTGCAGCGGGATGGATAACGTTCAAGCTGGCCCGCCTTGGCCTGTCTCATGCGAAAGCCTGGACCAACTCTTCAAGGCGGCGTGTGCTCAACTGGGCGCGCCGTAAGCCACGCTCACGGGCCCGCCGGCTCGTGCTGCGCTTTCTCAACCCAGCCAATCCCGTCACCGGACTCATCGTCACGATTTCCGTGCTGCTACTCGTGTCCGGCGCCGTGTTCTTTTCGACGCTGCGGGACGTGACGCAGGGCAATCCGGTCGTCCAGATGGACATGTCGGTTTACCGGTTCCTGCAGTCGTTTCATTCTTCGTGGGGCGACGCGCTGTTGTCGGTGGTCTCCATGCTCGGCAGCGTACCCACGCTGGCATCGCTGGTCGTTCTGGTCGTCGTCTGGATGGTGCTCGAGCGCCGCTGGCACACGGTCGCTTACTGGCTCATCGCCGTCGGGTTTTCCCAGCTGCTGGTTTTCTCGATCCAGGTTGCGCGCGAAGGCCCGCAACTGACAGCGTTCGGACCCGGCTTTCATACGTTTCCCAGCGACCATGTGGCCGCGACCGTGGTCATTTACGGCTTTCTCGCCTTTTTGCTTGTGCGGCGCGTAGGCCTCCTGACGGGCGTGCTGGTTGCAACCGCGACCGTCGCCATCGTAACCGGGGTGGCACTTGCCGGACTCTATAACGGGCGGTTTCTGTTTACCGACGCGGTGGGGGGCGCGGCCCTCGCGGCCGTCTGGGTCTTCGCCGTCGCGCTGACCGCGGTCTGGCGCTTTCCGTCGAAACCCGCCGGGCGTCCGCTCATGCCGATGGCGGTTCTGGTCGTGATCTGCGCGAGCGTCGCCGCGCAGCCGGGAACGAGGCGACGCGAACAACCTGCCGCCGTGGAGACGCCGTCAGCCATTGTCGTCACGCCCGCTCAATGGACCGATACGGTCTGGAAATTGTTCTCGTGCTATCGATCCAACATGGAGGGCGACCCGCGCGAACCGATCACCATCCAGTGGGCCGCGACTTCGACACAGATAACGGCAAAACTGCTGGCACGCGGCTGGACGAGAGGCGCGCCGCTTTCCACGCGCAGCGTGCTGTCGCTCGTGTCGCCGAACGTCGCGGCCATCGATCTTCCCGCGCTGCCGAAGCTGAACAACGGCGAACCTTCCACGCTCGTGTTTGCGCGCGCGTACGCTACCGCCGACCAACGCGATGTGCTTCGGCTCTGGCCCACGATGTACGCAGTCGAACAACCTGGCGGCCTGCCGCCGACACCCATCTGGCTCGGCTCGGTCGTACATGAACGGTTACGGCGTCCATCGTGGCCGTTCAACGTGCTACGTCCGGATGAACGGAACAATCCGATGATACTCGGGCACGGTAATACCATGCGTTGGCGCGACCTGCAGGTTGCACGCAACGAGAGCTGCCAGGGCGTGACGGTGACGCTCATCGCGTCGAAGGGGGAGTGATGCGCGGGCGTGACTGCGGGGTAGACCGTGTCGGGATGCGTCAGTCGCGGGCGTACTGACACACGAACTCCAGCGATTCGCCTGCGCTCAGTGCCTCTCGATGCGCCAGAGCAACGAGAACGTTATGCCATCCTCCGTCACGAAATCGGTGGATCGGCAGTTATCCGAAAGCGGATCGCAAAAGATGGTCAGAGACTGCTTGTCTGCGAACGTCATTTCCACCGTGGGGTTGCCGGGTGCGTGAGGCGTAACCGGGAGTATCCGGTAAGAAAACGCCACGGTCCTGGCTTCGGAATGCGTGCGGTCGCCTAGAATCACGAGCCTGCCCGTCGCGGACGGAGCAGGGTCGAAGCGCAACACGGCCGTGTCTCCCTCATGCGTGAGACCCATCATGGAAAATGCCTGATCAGTGTGGGCAGCGAACGCAGGCCAGCACGTCAGAAGCGCAAACAGGGCGCAAAACCATCTGCGGAACATGTCGTTTGCCTCGGAAAAGCGGAGGCGATCGTAGCATGAAAGCGCGCCCCGCACCTTTCAATAGCCTGATGATCTGCGCGTTATTCATGCGCTGAAAGCTCCCCTGACCCGGCACACCGAACAGCTCGGTGCCGCTACGGTCGAGCCGGGTTCAGATCGATTCGCTGCCGGGCATCTTTGGCACGGGCAAATGCTCAAAGCGAAGTGAGCACCCAGCCTTTATTCCGGTGTCCATCGACGGAATGCTCGAACCCTGAATCGAACTTCCATTCCCACGCAGGAGACGGCATCTGCTCGCCGCCACTCGCCTTGCACGCCTCGATCTGCTTCAGCGTCTGCTGCTTGTCTGCCAGAAAGCGCATGCCTCCGAACACGACATTGAACAACGGCACGGCGCTGTCCAGCATAAAGATCTTCACCACGCGTCCCTTCGCGACCTCGTGAGCGGTTGATCCTCCAACGGAGGTCGGGAACGTTACTTCAGCTACTTTCATCATTAACGGCTTCCTGAGACGCGCCCGGATTGTGGGCATAGGTGCAATCGCGACACCTGCATTTACGGCCTGCGCGCACATTACTGAAGGTGTGCGAGCGGGTGATCGGGTATTGATGGATGCACGATGCGTTTCGAGCGATTGTTCTGACGAAACGCTCCCGCTTTGCCTTTTTCAGGCAAGGCTCATGCGGGGCTATCTGCTATGCCGAATCGTGCCTCGCGCAGCAAAGGTCGATTCCGTCGATCGGGTCGAGTTCGCCCTGCTCGACCATGCGCGCGATGAAGACGAGCGCCTCTCCCTCTTCCTCGTTCAGGGAGGGCAGCCTGTGTGTCTGCCTCGCCGCATCGGGCAATGCGCCTGCCAACCCGGACCGGGCGGAACTCGCGGCCATTTCACCCGCAACAGGACTGCCGGCAGATTCCATTAGTCTTCGCTCGAGATGCTTTTCCATGAAAAGATTATCGACAGGCGGCCAGAATTCTTTAGAACAGCGGCGGCCAGCCTGCCGGGGAAAAGTCGCTCGAATAACGTCAGCCTGTCTGGGTACTCATCCGGTAGATCGAGATGCCTTCCATCGGGTCGGGCGCGTCGCGCCACGGTGACTGCTGCAGCACGCGTGCCGTGTCTTCATAACCCGTGGCCCAGCGGCGCCTGATTCCACTCGACGTAAAATCGATATCCTTGTTGAGGTCGTCGCCCTCGAATCTCGGCGCGTCGAGTTCCACCACCTGCATCGTTGTGCCACATCCCCAACCCAGCAGTTCCTTAACTTCGGCGGATTCGCGCTGTGCTTCCGGGATGTGCCGGCCGAGTTCCCGAATCACATGGCGCAGCCGATGAATCTGCCTCTGCCGTTCGAGATGGCTTTCCGCGCGGCTCGAATACTGGATGTCACGCTGCCGGCTCATCACCTGCCAGATCGACGCGGGTTCCGGCCCGCTAGCCGGCCACAATTGCACCGCGAAAATCACCGAGCTGCGGCGAGGATGATCGTCTAGAACCGCTTCGAGCGGCGTGTTGGAATAGATCCCGCCATCCCAGTACGGCTCATCGTCCAGTCGCACCGAAGGAAAGCCGGGCGGAAACGCCGCGGATGCCATGACGTGATCGACATCCATGGGGGCGTCCCGATTCGTGAAATAGCGCATACGTCCGCTGCGGACATTGACGGCGCCCACTGTCAACCGCGTATTTTTCTGATTCAGATAATCGAAATCGACAAGCGACGCCAACGTTTCGCGTAGCGGGTGGGTCGAATAGAACGCCGCCTGGTCGGCTCCGACAGGTGCGTGAAGGCCTGCCCACGACGCTGGCCTTGGCGCAAAAAATGACGGTATGCCTTGCGTCACGATTGCCAGATCGCGCATCCAGTTGTCGAAGCCCGGCAGCCAGCCCGCCGTCCCGCTATCGCGACGGGCGACGCCGTCCCAGAACTGGGACAGCCGCGCCAGCCGATCCTCCGGCCGGTTGCCCGTAATGATCGCGCCGTTTATCGCGCCGATCGATGTGCCTATGACCCAGTCGGGCTCGACCTTCGCATCGTGAAGCGCCTGGTAGACACCAGCCTGGTACGCACCCAGCGCTCCGCCGCCCTGAAAGACAAGTACGACCTGTCCGGGAATGTCAGGGCAGGCGGCTTGCTGATCAGGTGGCGGATCGTCACGCTCGCTACGCGTCTTCTTGCCCATTGCTCGACTCCCTTGTGGACACTTCAATTCCCGTGATTCTGCCACTGGCACGGGTCGATATGACGTGATCGCCGGACTGGCTGTCGCCGACCGCTCGCGACGGTTTTGTATGCGTATTTCCGGTCGGGGACGGTCGCTTGCCAGCGTGTGCAGCGCGTCGGCCGGGGCTTAATACTGCCTTATCCGGTGCCCATGCGCAAAAAAGCGCGCTGAACGGGGTGGCGTGGGATGGTGCATCCCCGGCGTGAAGATCTCCGGGCGGACGACCCTGACTGTTTCATATGACGTGAACCCGGTCGCCGTATAATCAGGATTACTGATTCTTTGGGCCGCGTGAATCAACCTACACTGCCCCGCAATTCATGCATCGGGCGATCTCCTCGTCAGAATCGACCACCTTGGCAATCAGAGATCTCGCGCCTTCTGTACAAACCACCCTTCCGGCTCACAACCGGAAGGGTGGCGTTCAGCGAATCAAGTACAACACGCTACGTCGACTGACCGTGCTGCCAGGTTCTTAACCGTGAACAACAGCCAGCGCCGCGTTCAGCGTCTTGCTCGGGCGCATCACAGTGTCCAGCTTCGCGAAGTCAGGCTTGTAGTAGCCGCCGATGTCTGCCGGGTTGCCCTGGACAGCCGACAGTTCTGCAACGATCGTCTGCTCGTTTTCGGTCAGCTGCCTGGCGAGCGGTGCGAACTGTGCGGCAAGCGCTGCATCGTCTTTCTGCGCCGCCAGTTCCTGGGCCCAGTACATCGCCAGATAGAACTGGCTGCCACGGTTGTCCAGCTGACCGGTCTTCGGCGACGGGCTCTTGTTGTTGTCCAGCAGCTTGCCCGTGGCGGCATCCAGCGTTTTGGCGAGAATCTTGGCCTTCGCGTTTTCAGTCTTGAGACCCAGCTCTTCCAGCGACACAGCAAGCGCCAGGAACTCACCCAGCGAATCCCAGCGCAGGTGGTTTTCTTCCACCAGTTGCTTGACGTGCTTCGGAGCCGAGCCGCCCGCGCCCGTTTCGTACATGCCACCGCCTGCCATCAACGGAACGATGGAGAGCATCTTCGCGCTGGTGCCCAGTTCCATGATCGGGAACAGGTCGGTCAGGTAGTCGCGCAGGATGTTGCCGGTGACCGAGATCGTATCCAGGCCGCGGATGACGCGCTCCAGCGTGTAACGCATGGCGCGCACCTGCGACATGATCTGGATGTCGAGGCCCGTGGTGTCGTAATCCTTCAGGTAGGTCTCGACCTTTTTGATCAGCTCGGCTTCGTGCGGACGGTACGGGTCCAGCCAGAAGACGGCCGGCATACCCGAGTTGCGGGCACGCGTGACGGCCAGCTTGACCCAGTCGCGGATCGGCGCGTCCTTGACCTGGCACATGCGCCAGATGTCGCCTTCTTCAACGTTCTGCACCAGCAGCACTTCGCCGGTGGCGAGGTCGACGATGCGGGCTTCGCCTGCTTCCGGCACTTCAAAGGTCTTGTCGTGCGAGCCGTATTCCTCAGCCTTCTGCGCCATCAGGCCGACGTTCGGCACGGTGCCCATCGTGACCGGATCGAAGTTGCCGTTGGTCTTGCAGAAGTTGATGATTTCCTGATAGATACGGGCGAACGTGCTCTCCGGGATCACCGCCTTGGTGTCCTTCGGACGGCCGTCCGCGCCCCACATCTTGCCGCCGATGCGGATCATTGCCGGCATCGACGCGTCCACGATCACGTCGTTCGGGGCGTGCAGGTTGGAGATGCCCTTGGCCGAGTCCACCATCGCCAGTTCGGGGCGATGTTCGTGGCAGGCGTGCAGGTCGCGGATGATTTCTTCGCGCTTCGAGCTCGGCAGCGTTTCGAGTTTTTCGTACAGGTTGACGAGGCCGTTGTTGACATTCACGCCCAGTTCATCGAACAGCTTGCCGTGCTTCGCGAAGGCTTCCTTGTAGAAGATCTTGACCGCGTGGCCGAACACGATGGGGTGCGAGACCTTCATCATCGTGGCCTTCACGTGCAGCGACAGCATCACGCCGGTCTTGCGGGCGTCTTCCATCTGTTCTTCGTAGAAGTCGCACAGCGCCTTCTTGCTCATGAACATGCTGTCGATGATTTCGCCGTCCAGCAGCGCAACCTTCGGTTTCAGCACGATGGTCTTGCCGCTTTTCGTGACCAGTTCCATCTTCACGTCACGGGCGCGGTCCAGCGTCATGGACTTTTCGCCGTGATAGAAGTCGCCGTGCTTCATGTGAGCGACGTGCGTGCGCGAAGCCATGCTCCACTCGCCCATGCTGTGCGGGTTCTTGCGGGCGTAGTTCTTGACTGCTGCCGGTGCGCGGCGGTCCGAGTTGCCTTCGCGCAGCACCGGGTTCACGGCGCTGCCGAGGCACTTCGAATAGCGCTGGCGGATGGCCTGCTCGGCGTCGGTCTTCGGGTCTTCCGGGAAATCCGGCACCTTGTAGCCCTTGGCCTGGAGTTCCTTGATCGCGCTCACCAGCTGGTGCACGGACGCACTGATATTGGGCAGCTTGATGATGTTGGTGTCGGGCAGGTGGGTCAGACGGCCGAGTTCGGCCAGGTTGTCCGGCACCCGTTGTTCTTCGGTCAGGAATTCGGGGAACTCGCCCAGGATACGGCCCGCCACCGAAATGTCGCTGGTGGTGACGTCGATGCCGGCCGGCGCGGTGAAGGTGCGGATGATGGGCAGGAAGGCACTCGTGGCCAGCAGCGGGGCTTCGTCGGTCAGCGTGTAAATGATGGTAGGTTTCTGGCTGCTCATTGCTCGTCTCAAGATCAGAAAACAGGGTGGTGAACGCCACCGGCTGCGTCACAGACCGGCAGTAATACCGAATTTTGCCTGATTTTGAGTTCTGGCGGGCTGAACCAGACCAGTTTGCCGTCATGCAATGCAATCGCAAAACGCAAATTCCCGAATGACTGGATCCGGCATAACATCGCGTTATGCCAAATCTGCGCCGAAAATTACCCAGTGCGAACGCGTTGTTCGTTTTCGAAGCGGCTGCCCGCTGCGGAAATTTCACGCATGCCGCACGCGAGTTGTACGTCAGTCAACCTGCCGTGAGCCGGATGCTCGCGCGCATGGAAGACCACCTGGGCGTCCGGCTGTTCGAACGCGTGCGCGGCGGCATCGAACTGACCGAGAACGGCAGCATCCTCTATCGCAAGATTTCCGAGGGGTTTGCCGGCATAGAGAGCGCGATCGCCGAGATCGAAGCACGTGAGACCGGCGTGGAAAGCGTGACGCTTTCGGTGTCCACGGCGTTCACGACCCACTGGCTGATGCCGCGCATGGACCGTCTCAATCGCGCATTTCCGAACCTCGATCTGCGGTTTCAGCTGATTTCCGGCCGCATCGGCGGCCCGCTGATCGATGTCGATCTTGGCATGCGGTTTCTTGCGGAGGACGAGATCGACGACACCGCCGCGCTCGTCATGCCCGAGGTGCTGCTGCCGGTGTGCAGCCGCAGGTATTGCGAGCAGGCTGAGCAGAACCGCCACAACGGCGAGAGCGATACGTTCATCGTGATGGACGATGACGAACGCGGCTGGCAGGACCGCTTCAGGACGTTTCCGGACAAGCGGCGGCGCAACGCCGCCACGCTGCGACTGAACGACTATGCGATCGTCGTTCAGGCAGCGCTGCTCGGGCAAGGGATAGGGCTAGGCTGGCTCAACGTGGTCGCGCACTGGATCACCGAAGGCGTACTGCTGCCGGCAACCGAAGAGATTGTCGTCACGAGCCGCCGCTGCTGTCTCGTCGCGCCCCCGAACAAGCCGATGCGGCCGGTGGTGGCGCGTCTGCGCGACTGGATCATCGACGAAACGCGCGGGGACATCCGCGAAGTGGATCGGGCATGCCCCGCGCTCGGCATTCGCGAGGCGCTCAAACGCGCCGGACTCCCGCTCGGCTGACCCGCTTCACGACATCGTCGCTCCCGATGCGTTCGCGTCCGCCGTCATTGGCTGCCGAACGGCCGGTGCGCCTCGCATGATTTTGCGCGCCGCTGCACGCTCGACGAACATGCTGGGCGTCATGCCGCAACACCGCTTGAAATGCCGACCGAAATGGCTCTGGTCGAAGAAGCCCACCTCGGTCGCCACCGCCGATCCTGGCACGCCCGCAAGAAGCAGCGACTGCGCATGCTGGATGCGCAGTCTGCACAGGTAACGATACGGTGAAGAACCGAATCGCTGCCTGAATGCAGTCGCGAAGCGCGACACGCTCAGCGCCGACAGCGCCGCCAGTTGTGCGAGCGTGACGGGCTCGTTGAAATGCGCTTCGATGAACGCCCGTGCTTCTTCGAGTGGTTCGGAGTGTTTCATGACGTGCCACATTCGGAAGGAACCGCGGGTTGGGCTGCAAAGCGTGAAATCGAAAAGGTCTCGAGCGGAATCGACGTGCTGCCCGTATCGACGAGTTCCGCAAGCGTCTCGCCGACACCTGGGCCGATCTGGAAGCCCGACCCGCTAAAGCCGAATGCATAGAAAAGTCCCGGCTGCTTCGAGCTTGGCCCGATGACCGGCTCGCTGTCGGGGAGATAGCTTTCCACGCCGCTCCACACACGAATGACATGAAGCGGCGCGAGCGCCGGCACCAGTCTGCGGAACTGCGCAAGCTGCCGCACCGTGTTGAGCGGCAACACCGACGCGCGCTGCGTGTCGGCATCCGCCGGCCCGGCAGGACCGCCGCCGAGAACGATGTTGCCGCGCGGAATCTGGCGGAAATAAACACTCTCTTCCTTGATGGACGTATAGACACCCATCGACGAGCGGAACACATACGGCACGGGTTCGGTCACGGCCATCTGCGGACCGCGCGCGGCAAGCGGCACAGGTTCGCCGAACTGCGCACTCAACCGGTCCGCCCACGCGCCAGCGCAGATCACCAGCTGCGCTGCCCGATAGACGACGCCATCCGCGCTCTCGACCCGGAAACCACCGCCCTCCTTCTCGACTCGCACGATCTCCACGTTCTCGAGCACCTGTGCCCCCATCCTCGCCGCTGCACGCCCGAAAGCTGGCGCGGCAAGGCGAGGATTCGCGTGACCATCGAGTGGAGAGATCGATGCGGCCAATACCTCCCGCCCAAGAAACGGAAAGCGGCGAAACACCGCTTCGCCCTGCAATACTTCCAGTTCGAGGTCGAAGGCGCGTGCCTCTTTGGCATAGGTCTCGAAGTACGCGGCGTCGTGCGGGTGATAGCACACTCGCGTATGCCCGGACGGCAGAAACTCGATATCCTCTCCCAGCCATTCGGCCGCCTGCCGCCAGGTGGCGAGCGCGCGATTCGCCATCGCCAGTTGAGAAAGCGCGCGCCCTTGACGACGGATGCCGCCGAAGTTCACCCCGCTCGCCTGCTGGCCCGTCTGGCCACGCTCGAGAAGCAGCACCGAGCGCCCGCGGCGGCTCAGAAAAAATGCCGTGGTGGCGCCCATGATGCCGCCGCCGATCACGATCACATCCGCTTCGCTCGCAGTCATTCGCAGGTGTCCTCGACAAGCGCCATCGGCAACGGTTTGACGGGCGCCTGGCCGCGCAGCCGGCCTACGGCGGAAAGCGGCACGCACGCCGCGGCCGCGATGATCTCGGCGCCGGCGTGCCCGCAATAGCGCCCCTGGCAGCGTCCCATGCCGACCCGCGAAAATGCCTTGGCGCGGTTGGCTTCGCGCGCACCGGCTTCACGCACGACACGGCGCAATTCGCCTGCCGTGATGGCTTCGCAACGGCAGACGAGCGTGTCGTCCGGCACGGCGGCCGCCAGTTCCGCCGGCCACGGAAACGCGGTGCGCAAGCCAGCGGCAAAGCGCGTGAAGCGCTGCAGTTCCGCGCGTAGCGTATCGATACCCTCGACGGCCATGCCCGCGTCGCGCATCGCCGCAAGCGCGGCAAGGCGTCCGGAACGCTCAGCCGCATCGGCGCCGCGCACGCGCGCGCCGTCCCCCGCGAGATAGACGCCCTTGACGCTGCTTCGTCCGTCTTCGTCGGTGTGTGGCAGCCATTGCTGCGAGGCTTCGTCGAAGTGGAACTCGCACCCGGCCAGGTCGGCGAGCTGGGTCTCCGGGCGCAGGTGATAACCGAGTGCTACGGCGTCGCACGCACGCTCGAACAACGCGCCGTCCTGCAGCTTCACCGCGACGCCGGTCACGCCATCCTGAGACGTTCCCTTGATCTCAACGGGCCGCACGCCTCGATGGACCGGCACCTTCGCTCGCCGCAGCACGCGCATCAGCGCGAGTCCCTTCCAGAGCGCCGCGGGAATCGACAGCAGCGCGGGCAACGCGCGCAGCCGCTGCAGCGCGGTCGACGTATCCAGCACGGCGCACACCTGCGCACCGGCCTTCACGTATTGCGCGGCCACGAGATACAGCAAAGGGCCGGTGCCCATCATCACCGTGCGCGCACCCACCGCGCACCCTTGCGACTTCAGCGCGACCTGCGCGCCGCCGAGCGTGTAAGTCCCCGCGTGTTGCCAGCCCTTCACCGGCATCAGCCGGTCGGTCGCCCCGCTACAGACGATGAGCGCATCGAACTTCAGCGCGTGATAGCGCGTGCCGCTGACAAGATGCACCATGCCGGGCGAGATATTCCAGACGAGCGTTTCCGGCAGATAGTCGATACGAGACCTGAGCGCGTCGAACGTCGCGTGAACGGATGCGGCACGGGCGGCCTCGGTTCCGTACAGCGCGTCGTAGGTGCGCGAAAAGCCCTCCGGCTGCCGGCGATAGATCTGGCCACCGTCGCGCCGCCCTTCGTCGATGACGATGGGCCTGAGCCCCGCTCCTGCGAGCGCCTGCGCGGCGCGCACGCCGGCCGGACCGGCGCCGATCACGATTACCCGCGCGGCCATATGCCCTCTCCTTCGGTGAGCCGCGTCACGATCGACATGCCGGGCGCAGCCGGTGTGCTGCATGCACGCAGCCGCTCGCCGCCGGTGGTCCACACCCAGCAATCCTGACAGGAACCCATCAAACAGAAGCCGGCGCGCCGTCCGTCGCCGAATTCGGAATCGCGCAACGCGGACACCGTGGTCAGCAGCGCAACCATCAGCGTGTCGCCTTCGGCGGCCTCGCACACCACGCCATCGATGGTCACCGGAAAGGTCTTGCGCCCGGTTTCCGCCACTCGAACGAATCGTGCGTTCATGCGGGAATCACCTCCAGACGCTGCAGACGGTCAAGCTCCTCGCTCGAATGGTGACAAAGGATCTCGGCGCCCGACTCGAGCCGCCTGAGCGACGGCGCCGTGGCGTTGCATTTTCCTTCGATGCGCACCGGACAACGCGCGCGGAAGCTGCACAGTTCCGGGCTGTCGTCGCTGGCACTGAGGGGCGGCAAAGCAGCGCTGCTGACGCTGCAGCGCGCGTCGAGCCAGCCGGGCCTGAGCGCCGGCACTGAATTGACCAGTAGACCGGTGTAAGGGTGATACGGCGGCGCGGCCAGCACATCGCGCTGCCCGGCCTCGACGCGATGCCCGGCGTACAGCACGATTACATCGTCGCAGATGGCGCGCACCGTGGAGATATCGTGGCTGATGAACATATATGACACGCCGAGTTCGCGGCGCAGTTCGCCCAGCAGGTCGAGAATCGCTGCACCTACCACCGTATCGAGCGCTGAGGTCACCTCATCGCAGAGAATCAGCGCGGGTTCCGCTGCCAGCGCCCGCGCGAAGTTGACCCGTTGCTTCTGGCCGCCCGACAGACCCGCCGGATTACGTTCAGCGATCGAAGCTGGCAGCTTCACCAGATCGAGCAGTTCCAGCATCCGCTTTCTGGCTGCCGCCCCGCGCAGACGGTGATAAAACGCCAGCGGCCGGCCAAGGATGTCTGCAATCGTGTGACTGGGGTTCAGCGCGGTGTCGGCATTCTGGAACACGATCTGGATCTGCCGGTACTGCTCGTGCGTGCGCTGCGAAAGCTCCGCGGGCAGCGGTTCGCCGTTGAACAGCACCTCGCCTCTGGCGCGCCCGAGCAGCCCTGCAATCACGCGCGCGAGCGTGGTCTTGCCCGATCCCGACTCGCCGATCACACCCAGCGTGCTGCCGCGAGGTATCGACAGGCTCACGTCATCCAGGATGCGTGCGGCCGGCAGGCCGGTAGTCCGGTCGATCCGGCCATAGCCCGCCGACAGGCCGCGGATTTCGAGCAGCGGAGGCACAGCAGCGCTGGTGGCCGGGCGTGCATCGGCCGGCGCGTCGGGATGGCGCGACGCAGCAAGCAGCTGGCGCGTGTACGCATCGACGGGCGCATCGAGCACCTGCGCGATTTCGCCGTTCTCTTTCACGAGCCCGCCGTTCAGCACGACGACACGGTCCGCCATCTGCGCCACGACGGCGAGATCGTGCGACACATACACCGCTGTCGTGCCCAGCTCGCGTATGACACGCTTGAACGCGGCCAGCACTTCGATCTGGGTCGTGACGTCGAGCGCGGTGGTCGGCTCATCGAATACGACGACCGCCGGGTCCGTGATGAGCGCCATGGCGGCCATCAGCCGTTGCAGCTGACCGCCCGAGACCTGATGCGGGTAGCGCTCGCCGATCGTTTCAGGGGTCGGCAGCGCGAGCGAACGGAACAGGGCGATTGCCTTCTTGCATGCCACATCGCGCGTCATCAGCCGATGCAGCAGCGCGGGCTCGATGACCTGGTCCATGATGGTTCGCGCGGGATTGAAGGCCGCCGACGCGCTCTGTGCGACATAGGCGACTTTCCGTGCGCGCAACGCCCGGCGGCCGGCCTGATCCAGCGACAGCACATCGACCTCGCCGATCCGCACGCTGCCGCCGCTGATCGAGCAGCCTGCGCGGGCGTAGCCCAGCAGCGACAGCGCGATCGTCGTCTTGCCCGAGCCCGACTCGCCGATCAGCGCCAGCACCTCGCCCTTCTTCACCGAGAAATCGACGCCCTTGACGATTTCAACGACCGGGTCGGGTGCCGCGCCCGCGACGACGCGCAGACCTCGTACTTCGATCATGTTGCCGGCATTCATTGCGCGCCTCCCTGTCCGCGACCGTGGCGACGGCGCAGATTGTCGATCAGCAGATTCACCCCGATGGTCAGCGACGCGATCGCCACCGCGGGCATCAGCACCGCAGGCGCGCCTTCCGACAGGCCACCGATGTTTTCCCGCACGAGCGAGCCCCAGTCCGCGTTCGGCGGCTGCACGCCCAGACCCAGAAAGCTCAGACCGCTCAGCAACAGCACGATAAAAACGAAGCGCAGGCCGAAGTCGGCCAGCATCGGATGGATCATGTTCGGCAGCAGTTCTACGCGCGCGATGTAAGGCAGCCGTTCGCCGCGCGCCCGCGCGACCTGCACGTACTCCAGCGTCATCAGGTTCACCGCGAGCGAGCGCGAAATGCGGAACGCGCCGGGAATGTAGGCCAGCGCGGCAACCCCCATGAGCATCGGAATCGACGATCCGAACGCGGCAATCACGACGAGCGCGAGCACTTTGCTCGGGATGGAGATGAGCGCGTCGAACAACCGGCTCAACACCTCGTCGATCCAGCGGTTCGACACCGCGGCGAGCAGCCCGAAGCAGGTTCCGATGAGGCTGGCCAATACCGCCGCGGCCAGCGCCAGGCCGACCGTGTAGCGCGTGCCGTAGAGAATCCGGCTCAGCATGTCGCGGCCGAGATAGTCGGTGCCGAGCAGATGCGCCACGCTATAGGTGCCGAAGATCTCCGTCGAGGTCAGCGCACCACCCTTGTACGGCGCGACAAGCGGTCCGATGAACGCCACCGCGAGCCAGAACACGACGATCACGAGGCCGATCAGTCCGAGCACCGAGAGACGTCGCGCCAGCCGTCGCAACAGCCGGGGCGCGGCCGTCGCGGCTTCGGTTGCGGGCGGTTCGTCGAAGGGGTCGTCGCGGGACACGTCGTAGATCTCCGTGCCGGCGTGAGGAAGATGGGGATTGACTGGACGGTTCATCGTTGACGCAGCCTCGGGTTAGACACGATTTGACACAGGTCCGCGATCAGCACGAGCGCGAGATACGCCGCGCAGAAGACCATCACGCACCCCTGAACGAGCGGCATGTCGCGGTTCGTGACCGCATCCACCATCAGGCTGGCAAGGCCGGGATAGTTGAAGATCGACTCGACGATCACCACCCCGCCAAACAGATAGGACAGGCTCAGCGCGACCGCATTGGCGATCGGGCCGATCGTGTTCGGCACGACGTGCCGCAACACGACGCGGGTGGGCGTTGCGCCCTTCAGCACGGCCATCTCGACGTACGACGAATTGAGCTGATCGAGCACGGCAGCGCGCGTCATGCGGGCCATCTGCGCCACGATCACGCAGCACAGCGTCATCACAGGCATCGCATAGATGCGCAGCAGTCCGCCGAACGACGATACTTCCGACAGATAGGAGAGCGCCGGCAGCCAGCGCAGCTTCACGGCGAACACCAGCACCGCGATGGTGGCAATCAGAAACTCCGGCACAGCGACCGCCGAAAGCGTGATCACGTTGAGCGCACGATCGAGCAGCGAGCCGCGGAACATCGCCGACAGGATCCCGATGGCGAGCGCGACCGGAACCGACACCAGTGTCGTCAGACCGGCAAGCACGAGCGAGTTCGGCAGACGCGTCGCGATCAGCTGGCTGACCGGCATGCTGTTCGACAGCGATATGCCGAAGTCGCCTCGCACGATATGCAGAAGCCATTCGACGTAGCGTTGCAGCGCGGGCTGATCGAGCCCGAACTGATGGCGCAGTGCCGCGACGGCTTCGGGTGTGGCGGCCTGGCCGAGCGCCTCCTGGGCGGCGTCGCCCGGCAACAGGCCGGTAATGGCGAACACCACCGCCGACACCAGCAGCAACGTGAGTAGCGCGAGGCCGAGCCGCGCGGCAATGAGTCGTTGCGCGTATGCTTTCATCGAAATTGCCTCCTGGGGTAAAGCCGCACGCTCATGGAATGCCAGCGTGCGCGTTGCTGCTGATCGACCGTGAGCCGTTTGCCGGCCTGGGGTTCATTCAGGCTCCTGCAACGGCCAGCAGGTCAGGCTTCGAGCCAGACGTTCTCCGCAAACGTGAAGCCCATCAGGCCGGCCAGCGGAATCGAGCCAAGGCCCTGCAGTTTCGTCGTGTGCGCATCGAGCGAGCTCAGGAACATCGGAATGCCGATCCCGCCCGTTTCGTGCACGAGAACCTGCATGTCGCCGTAGATCTTCTTGCGCTTCGCATCGTCCGGTTCGCCACGGGCGGCAACCAGCATCTGGTCGAACTTCGGACTCTTCCAGTTTGCTTCATTCCACGGGGCATCGGACTTGAAAAACTGGGTGAACAGCACATCCGCGCTCGGACGCGCATTTACCGCGCCGTAGCCAAGCGGATGCTTCATCCAGTGATTCGACCAGTAACCGTCGGCCGGCACGCGCGTGACCTGCAGGTTCAGGCCCGCCTGCGGCGCAGCCTGTTGCAGCAGCATCGCCATTTCGACGGAGCCGTCCGCTGCCGGCGACGCAAAGATCTGCACGGGCGCGCTGCCCACCTTCGCCTTCTGGAAGTAGAACTTCGCCTTGTCCGCATCGAACGTGCGTTGCGGCAGACCTGCGAGGTAGTACTTGTTGGTCGGATCGATCGGCTGGTCATTGCCGATCGCGCCGTACCCCTGGAACACCGCGCGGCGCATCTGCTCGCGGTCCTGCAGGTACATCATGCCCATGCGGAAATCCGGGTTGGCGGTAATGCCGCCTTCGTCGCGCACGATGAGGTCCGTGTATTGACCCGTCTTCGTTTCCAGCACGGTGAAGCCGCTGGTGCCTTTGATACGGCCCGTCGAGCGCGGACTCACGGCATTGATGAGCTGGACGTCGCCGGACAGCAGCGCATTGACGCGCGCCGATTCGTCGCCGATGCCGATCAGTTCGATTTCGTCGAGGTGCGGCAGACCCGGCTTCCAGTATTTCTCGTTCTTCACGCCGACCGTATGAACGCCGGGTGAGAACTCCTTGACCTTGAACGGACCCGTGCCCACTGCCGTCTTGAAGTCCTTCGTGCCGTCCTTGATGATCAGGAAGTGCGAGGTGGCGAGAATCACCGGCAGGTCGGCGTTCGGACCCTCGAGCGTGATCGTGACTTCGTTCGGGCCGCTCGCCTTGACTTCCTTGATCTGGTCGGCGAGCGTCTTCGCTTTCGAGGCCGTCGCGGGATCCTTGTGGCGCATGATCGAGTAGACGACGTCGGCGGGCGCGAGCGACTTGCCGTCGTGGAACTGCACGCCCGGGCGCAGCTTCACCACCCACACCACCGCGTCCTTCGTTTCGAGCGATTCAGCCAGCGCCATCTTCGCGCCGAGATGCGAATCGAGTTCGGTCAGACCGTTGTAGAACATGTTGCAGCGGACGTAGTCCGTGCCCAGCGCGCCTTTTGCCGGATCGACCGTATCGGCGGCCGAAGCGGACTGCATCGCCACCCGGATCTTGCCGCCCTGCTTCGGCTTCGCCTGCGCGAAGGCCGCGCCGCTCGCGGCGAAGAGACCCGCGCCCGTCATCGACATCATGCCGGCGGCCGTCAACGCGCGCAGCACGTCGCGTCGCGACGCGCCTTTCTTCGTCAGGCGCTCCAGTTCGAAACCGGGCTCTACAGCAGCAAATTGCGAGTCTTCCTTTTTCATCGAACTTCTCCGCGAGTGTAAGCAGGGATGGCTGTGCGCCAATCCATCGTTGGAATCAGTAAAAAACGTCTTTGATGCGGTAGTACGTGCCCACGATGGGAAGAAACCAGGGCTTGCCGGTGTGTCCCGGTATCGCCGGCCATTTGAGATCGCGCCATGGATTGGCGTCTTCGCGGCCTTCGATCACGTCGGCCATCACCTGCCCCATGTGGGTCGACATCTGCGTCCCGTGGCCGCTGTAGCCCATCGAAAAATAGATGCCTTCGTGCTGGCCGGCGCGTGGCAGCCGGTCGGCCGTCATGTCGACGAGCCCGCCCCAGCAATAGTCGATGCGCGCCGACGCGAGCGGCGGGAACAATGCAACCAGCCCTTCCTGCAGGATGCGTCCGCTCTTCGCGTCGGACGGCTGCTCCGACGCCGTGAAGCGCGCCCGGCCGCCGAACAGCAGGCGCGCATCCGGCGTCACGCGAAAGTAGTTGTGCATCAGACGCGTGGTCGTGTACGCGCGCCGGTTGGGAAACATGCGTGCGAGCAACGCCGCATCGAGCGGCTCGGTGACGACGATGAACGAGCCGACGGGCGCGAGCCGCCGGCGAAACCAGCCGAACGGTCCATGCCGCGACGGGCCGGTTGCGACGAACACCTGTTTCGCCTGCAACTCGCCGCGCGCCGAAACGATGCGGTAACCGCCATGGCCGTTCCTGACGATCGCGGACACCGCCGCATGCTCGTAAAGTCTCGCGCCTTTGCGTGCGGCCGCTTCGGCGAGGCCAACTGCGAACCTGCCCATGTGCATCTGGCCGCCATGCCGTTGCAGCAGACCGCCGTGGAAGCTGTCGGACTGCACTTCGTCGCGAATGCGCTCGGGACCGATGAGGTCGATATCCGGATCGACTTCACGGCGAATCAACTCGGCGGTTTTCGCAAGGTGGTCGAAGTGATGCGGCTTCGACGCGAGTTTCAGCTTTCCCGACGCCAGATAGTTGCAATCGATGCCCTCTTCGCGAATCAGCCGCTCGACGGTATCGACCGCCGCCGCATACGCGAGATAACAGCCTCGCGCACGTTCCAGTCCCAGTTGCCCGACGAGCGCCGCGAAATCCTGTGCGACGCCGGTATTGACCTGTCCGCCGTTGCGGCCGGACGCGCCGCCGCCGATCCGTCCGGCATCGAGCACCGTCACGGAGGCGCCCCGGCTGGCCAGTGCCTGCGCCGCCGACAGGCCTGTGAAGCCGCCGCCGATCACGGCGACGTCGGTCTGGCCGTCGACCGGACCCTCACTCGCCGACAGCAAGGGCGGTGCGGTATCGAGCCAGTAGGAATCGAGCTTCATCCGGTGCGTCCTGAAAGTGGGCGATGACGTATCCAGGGCCGCCGCCTGCGGCGACCCGTCGTGATTACAGGCCGAGTTCGGCCGCCAGATGCGGAATGTCGTTGACTTCGTAATACTGGTAGTACGGCGTCGACGGTTCGTGGCCGCGGTTGACGAAAGCCTTGTGCCTGATGCCCAGATCGTGCGCGGTCATCAGGTCATAGCGCAGGCTCGACGAGACGTGCAGCACGTCTTCCGGATTGCAGTTGAGCTGGTCGAACATGTATTCGAAGCCCTGCATGCGCGGCTTGTACGACTGCGCCTGCTGCGCCGTGAACACCGCGTGGAACGGTGCGCCGAGCTTGTCGACGTTGCTCTGGATCTGGTCGTTCGAAGCGTTTGACAGGATCACCAGCCTGTACTTCTTCGCAAGGCGCGACAGACCTTCCGGCACGTCCGGATGCGGGCCCCACGTCGGCACTGCGGTATAGATCTTTTCGGCCCGTGCTTCGTCGAACTTCACGCCCACGCGCCTGCAGGCACGCTCGAATGCATTGACGACGACATCGCGATACGGTTTCCATGCCCCGAGCACTTCGTCACGGCGATAGCCCGCGAAGAACGAGACCAGCTTTTCGAGGTCCTCGGTACTCAACTCGTCGCCGTACAATTCGCGCGTCATGTCCGCCATGCGGAATCTGGTGAGGGTGCCGTAGCAGTCGAAGGTAATGTATTTCGGCTCGAACTCGATCATGGTGGTCAGTCCTGTCGTGGTGGTGGATGGCAGATGCCATCCGGTTGCGTAGACAAAGGCTTGTGCCTGCAGAAGATTTAATCAGCGCAAAAACAAAGATGTCTCTGATTAGGGCGCCGCGAATGACACAAAGCACGCGTTTTGATGCCGTCTGACAGCAGAGTCTGCGGCGCCCGGAACGGCTGTTCGCTGACGCGCCGCAACATCTTCGTCAGCCGTGCAGATCGATCAGCACGCTCTTGAAGCGCAGGTTCGCTTCGTAGGCCTGTTTGCCCAGGTCCTTGCCGATGCCGGAGCGCTTGTAGCCGCCCGTCGGGATCATGAAGTCGGCGCTGCGGCCATAGCGGTTGACCCACACCGTGCCGGCCTCCAGCCCGCGCACGAAACGCAGCGCCCGGCCGAGATCCGCTGTATGCACCCCTGCCGCGAGGCCGTATTCCGGGTGCTGGGCGAGTTCGAGCGCTTCTTCTTCCGTGTCGAAGGTCTGCAGGGTCAGGACAGGCCCGAACACTTCTTCGCGCACCGCCTCGGCTTCCCGCGTGACGCCGGAGAGCAAGGTCGGCATGTAGAAGGCGCCCGGGGTAGCGGCGTCTGCGCGCTGGCCGCCGTAGCGCAGCGTCGCGCCCGAATCGAGCGTGCGCCCGACGATCGCGTCGATGCGGGCCGCCTGGGTTTCGGAGATGATGGGGGGCAGCGTCGTGCCGGCCTGCCAGGTCGCTCCAGGCTTCAGCCCGGCGAAAATCCGCTCGATGCGCTCGGCGAGCGGCTCCGCGATACTGCGTTCGACCAGCAGGCGCGAGCCTGCCACGCACACCTGGCCCGCATTGGTCGTGATCCCCGCTGCGATGCGGCGGGCGACGTCGTCGAGGCGCGGGGCATCGGCAAACACGATCTGCGGACTCTTTCCGCCCAGCTCCAGCGTGACGGGTTTCGTTCCGGTCTGCGCGCAGGCGGCCATGATCGCCGCACCGGTTCGGGTCGACCCGGTGAAGGTAATCTTGCCGACCTTCGGATGACGCACAAGCGCATCGCCGGTTGTACGGCCATCGCCCTGCACGACGTTGAAGATGCCGGCCGGCACGCCCGCCTGCACCGCGAGTTCAGCGAGACGCAGCACGGAGAACGGGGTCATCTCCGACGGCTTGAGTACGATCGCGTTACCCGCGGCCAGCGCGGGCGCAATCTTCCAGGACGCCATCACCAGCGGAAAATTCCACGGCGCAATCGCGCCGATCACACCGTACGGCTCGGCAATCGTCATACCGAGATGATCCTGATCGGTCGCGGTGACGTCGCCTCCCACCTTATCCGCGAATTCGGCGTAGAAGCGGATGCCTTCTGCCGTGAACGGCACGTCCCATGCAATGGCATCGCGCACGGGACGGGTCGAGCCGAGCGCCTCCAGCGGACCCAGCGTCGCCGCATCGGCCGCGACGAGATCGGCGAAACGGCGCAGGATCCTGGCCCGCTCGCGCGGCGCCATGCGCCCCCAGCCGCTCGTGCGGAACGCGTGCCATGCGTTCGCGACGGCCCGGTCGACGAGCGCGGCATCGCCGAGCGGCACGGCCGCGTAGGCAACGCCGTCGGACGGGCGGAGGACATCGATACCGCGCCCATATTCGTCGACATATTCGCCGCCGATGAAATGCCCACCTCGAACGACGATGTCGGCCGGATTGAAGCTGTCCATAAAAGAAGGTCCTCGCTGGCAGGCCGACCGCAAACGTGTACGGGAGCAACGTGATCGGCATGACAGGATCGTAGGACTGTTCACCCAGCATATTTCGCCGACAAAAATCCGCGTTCAGCACATCGCACGCGTCGTGGGTGGCCCGAACAGCACGTTTTGCATCGATTCCCCGTTTCCGGCCGCAGGTGACAGGCGATAGAAAGATCGTCCTAGTCACGCCGCGCGCCGGGTGACAGAGTGGAGCCGTTCCAGCCATCGAGGGGTCAGGTGTGTCCGCTCCAATAACCTACAGACGCTTCACCAGCGACGACCTTGCAGCCGCGCACGCGCTCACGGTCGAGCTCAAATGGCCGCATCGCGTGGATGACTGGCGCTTCGTCGCAGAGGCCGGCACCGGGTTCGTCGCTGAACAGGCGGGCAGCGTGATCGGCACGGCGCTGTGCTGGAAGTACGGGGACGAAACGGCGTCGCTCGGGATGGTCATCGTGTCCCCGGCACAACAGGGGCAGGGCATCGGCAAAAAGCTGATGGAAAGCCTGCTCGAAGAACTCGGCCCGCGCATCACCTTTCTGCACGCAACACCTGCCGGGCAGCCGCTCTATGAAAAGCTGGGCTTTCGAGCCGTCGGCACACTCGACCAGCATCAAGGCGCGGCCTTCCAGCCGCCGCTCGTCTCCCTGCCGCCGGGTGAGCGTCTCCGGCCGCTCGGCGCGAGCGACATGCCGCGCCTCATCGAACTGGCGTCGCGGGCGAGCGGGCTGGACCGCAGCGCGATCCTGCCCGCGCTGATGGAAACCGCCGACGGTATTGCGCTCGACCGCGATGGCGAACTCATCGGCTTCGCGCTCTTCCGCCGCTTCGGCCGCGGGCATGCCATCGGCCCCGTGGTGGCGCCGGCTTCCGTCGATGCGTCGCGTGCGAGGGCGCTGATCAGTCACTGGCTTGCGTTGAACGCGGGCATGTTCGTCAGGATCGATGTGCCCGGCGATTGCGGCCTGACCGGCTGGCTCGAGGAACTCGGACTGCTGCGCGTGGACACCGTCATCAAGATGGTACGCAACGGGTCTGAAACGCATCCCGACGATCCCGACTTCCGCCAGTACGGCATCATCAACCAGGCTGTCTGCTGACCCCCATGGCATTTCTCTACAAGGCCGATCCGGCACGCGGCGAACAGTGGGCGAAACTCTTCGCGCAACGGGCGCCAGAACTGTCCTTCCGCCTCTGGCCGGATGTCGGCGACCCTGCCGAAATCCGCTATCTCGCCGCCTGGCAACCGCCCGAGGACCCCGCGCGCACGCTGCCCAATCTCGAAGTGGTGTTTTCCGTCGGCGCGGGTGTCGATCAGTTCGATCTGTCGAGCGTCCCGCCGCACGTGCCGGTGGTGCGGATGATCGAGCCGGGGATCGTCGAGGGCATGGTCGAATACGTCACGCAGGCCGTCCTGACCGTGCACCGCGACCTGTTCGATTACCGTCTTCAGCAGCAGAACAAAACCTGGAAAGAGCTGCCTGTGCGCGCCGCTGCCTCGCGGCGTGTCGGCGTGCTTGGGCTCGGCGTGCTCGGTACGGCCGTGCTCGAACGGCTGCGTCTGTTCGGCTTCGCATGCGCGGGCTGGAGCCGCTCGCCGCGCGACATCGAAGGCGTCGAATGCCATGCAGGCATCGAGACCCTCGACGCGTTTCTCGCGCGCACCGACATCCTGATCTGCCTGCTGCCGCTCACGCCCGCCACGCGCGGCATCCTGAATGCGCAGCTGTTCGCCACGCTGCCGCGCGGCGCGTCGCTGATCCAGACCGGACGCGGTCCGCATCTGGATCAGGCCGCCCTGCTCGCGGCGCTGGATAGCGGGCAGTTGCAGAACGCGATTCTCGACGTGACCGATCCCGAACCGTTGCCCGCCGATCACCCGCTGTGGACGCACCCGCGCGTGCGCATCACGCCCCACATCGCGAGTGCCACGCGCCCCGAAACGGCGGTCGAAGTCGTGCTCGACAATCTGCGCCGATACCGCGCCGGACTGCCGATGCTAGGCCAGATCGACCGGAGTCAGGGCTATTGAAATCCGGTGGCCGGGTGCAGAAGGCACCTGAAGCGCGCGGCAGAAAATGCTGCGCGGGTGCAGCAAAACGCGTGGCATGCGCTTTTCAGCGGTTTTTTTAGCGCAACGTGTGAAGGCGATGGGTCGGTAGTATGAACCCGTCCACAGCCCACCCGCACGAGAAGCCACCATGCCGAACTCCTCACTCATCGAAGCCGATCGCCGGCACCTGATTCATCCCGTCATCAACTACCGCGCCCACGAAGCGCGCGGCGTCACCGTTCTCGAATCCGCCTCCGGCTCGTTCCTGCGTGACGCAGACGGCAACGAATTACTCGATGCTTTCTCGGGGCTCTGGTGCGTGAACGTCGGCTACGGCCAGCAGAGCATCGTCGAAGCCGCGACGGCGCAAATGAACAGGCTGCCCTACGCGACCGGCTACTTTCACTTCGGCTCGGCACCGGCGATCGAACTCGCAGCGAAGCTGGTCGAGCTGTCGCCCGCTTCGTTGCAGCATGTGTACTTCACGCTCGGCGGCTCGGACGCCGTCGATTCCGCGTTGCGCTTCATCACACACTATTTCAATGCCACCGGCAGACCGTCGAAGAAGCATTTCATCGCGCTGCAGCGCGGCTATCACGGTTCGTCGGCGATCGGCTCGGGGCTGACCGCGCTGCCCGCGTTTCATCGCCATTTCGACCTGCCGTTGCCGACCCAGCATCACATCCCGTCACCGTATGCGTACCGCAGCGAGTTCGCCAACGACGGCGCGCTGATCGCCGCTTCGGTCGCCGCGCTCGAAGCAAAGGTCGCGGCGCTCGGCGCCGATAACGTGGCGGCCTTCTTTTGCGAGCCCATTCAGGGCTCGGGCGGCGTGATCGTGCCGCCGGTCGGCTGGTTGAAAGCCATGCGCGACGCGTGCCGAAAGCTCGGCATCCTGTTCGTCGCCGACGAGGTCATCACGGGCTTCGGCCGCACGGGGCCGCTCTTCGCGTGCGAGGCGGAAAACGTCGAACCCGATCTGATGACGGTCGCGAAGGGGCTGACCTCCGGATATGCGCCGATGGGCGCGGTACTGATGTCGCACGAGATCTACGAAGGCATCGCCGACGCCGATCCTGGCGCCATCGTCGGTCATGGCCACACGTACTCGGCCCATCCGGTCAGCGCGGCGATCGGCCTCGAAGTCATGCGGCTTTATCATGAAGGCGGCCTGCTCGCGAACGCCGCCGCGCTCGCGCCGCGCTTCGCCCGCGGACTCGATGCGCTGCTCGCGCATCCGCTTGTCGGCGACTCACGTCATCGCGGCCTGCTCGGCGCGCTCGAACTGGTGTCCGACAAGGACAGCAAGGCGGGCTTCGATCCATCGCTGAAACTGTCCGACCGGATCGCCAGCGCGGCCTACCGCAACAAGCTCGTGTTCCGCGCATTCGGGGACAACATTCTCGGCTTTGCGCCTGCGTTGTCCTATACGGCGGCCGAGTTCGATCTGCTGTTTGAACGCCTCGAAAAAACGCTCGACGACGTCCTCGCAGCACCCGATGTAAGGGCCGCGCTGGACCATAGAGCCGGTGTCATCGCATGCTAAAGTAGAGTTCACCTAGACACGAAGCGGCCGACGGCCCGAGCGACCACGTGACAATGAGCAGCGACTGCAAGCTTGACCGGATTGATCTGCGTATCCTTTCCCAACTTCAGAAGAAAGGCCGCATAACGAACGTCGAGCTTGCCGACGCGGTGGGCCTGTCGCCCAGCCCCTGCCTCATCCGTGTCAAGCGTCTGGAGAAAGCGGGCTATATCGTCGGCTATGGCGCGCAGATCCAGCTGGAGAAGCTTGGCGACGTTCAGATCGTCTTCACCGAAGTCACGCTGGCGGACCATCGTCGCGAAGACTTCATCAAGTTCGTCGCCGCCATTCGCGACGTCGACGAGATCATCGAATGCCATCTCGCGAGCGGCGGCTACGACTACCTGCTCAAGTTCGTCACCCGCAGCGTGAGCCATTATCAAAGCGTGATCGAGGGTTTGCTCGAGCGCGATATCGGCATCGAAAAGTACTTCAGCTACGTGATCATCAAATCGCCGTTCGTGAAGAATCACTATCCGCTGGAAATCCTCTTTTCGCCGCATCAGGGCTAGCGCGACGTATCCGCCTCGGCGCCCACGGCGAGGCCCGCCTGCACGAACGCCTCGCACAGGAAGTCGACACACACGCGCACTTTCGCCGACTGCGCGAGGCGCGCCGGATACACCGCCCAGACGTTGGCGGGCTGCGTGACATCGGGCAGGATCTGCTGCAACTGCCCGCTTTCGAGCAGCGGCCTGACATCCCACATCGAACGCAGGACGATGCCGCGTCCGGCGAGCGCCCATTGCACGGCCACTTCACCATGATTCGTGGACAAAGGCCCGGTCACCTTCACGGAAACCGCTTCGCCGCGCACATCGAGCCGCCACAGCCCGAACGGATGGTCGCGCTCCTTGATCGCGAGACACGAATGCGACGGCAGATCGGTGACCTGCTTCGGCGTGCCGTGGCGCGCCAGATACCCCGGCGACGCGCACAGCACGCGATGGTTGGGAGCGAGCCGCCGTGCGATCAGATGCGAGGCAATCTCGTCGCCGATGCGGATATCCAGATCGAAACCTTCGCCGGCCACATCCACCAGCCGGTCGAACAGATCCAGCCGCACACTGATCTGCGGATAGCGGTCGGAGAACTGCGCGAGCGCGGGAGCAACGAAATGCCGGCCAAAGCCGAAGCTGCTGGACACACGCAGCGTGCCGCGCGGAATGCGGCGCGTCGTCGAGACGTCCTCGACGAGCTGGTCGACGTTGTCGAGAATTTTTTCGGCCCATGCGTAGACCCGCTCGCCGGCCTCGGTGATCGCCACACGCCGCGTCGAACGATGCAGGAGCCGCGTGCCGAGGCTCGCTTCGAGTACGCCCACGCGCTTGCTCACATACGCCGGCGATACCGCGAGGGCTTCCGCCGCCGCGCTAAAGCTGGATTTGCGTGCGACCATGCAGAACACGCGCAGGTCGTCGAGTTCTGGCGTTCGAGGCGCGTTCATCGGCGGATATCTTTATGCACGAATCGTGCATGGTGGATTAACCAAAAGACTCATTTTAAGCCGTTTCGATGGGAATAAAATGGGCTCTGTTATTCGCATGCATTCAGGGAGAGAGGACGACATGACCAGCAAATACAGGATCGCAGTGATACCCGGCGATGGCATCGGCGTAGAAGTCATGCCGGAGGGTTTGCGCGTGCTCGACGCAGCGTGCAAACGCTTCGGCATCGAGCTCGACTACAAGCACATCGAATGGGCCAGCTGCGACTACTACGAAAAGCACGGCCAGATGATGCCGGACGACTGGAAGGCGCAGCTGTCGGACTGCGACGCCATTCTGTTCGGCGCCGCGGGCTGGCCTGCGAAGGTGCCGGATCACATCTCGCTGTGGGGCTCGCTCCTCAAATTCCGGCGCGAGTTCGACCAGTACATCAATCTGCGTCCCGCGCGTCTCTTTGAAGGCGTCCCCTCTCCGCTCGCCGGGCGCCGCGCAGGCGACATCGACTTCTGGATCGTGCGTGAGAACACCGAAGGCGAGTATTCGTCGGTTGGCGGCGTGATGTTCGAGGGTACCGAGCGGGAATTCGTCGTACAGGAATCCATCTTTACGCGGCATGGCAGCGAGCGCGTGCTGAAGTTCGCGTTCGATCTCGCCCAACGCCGGGAGCGCAAGAAAATCACGGTCGCGACGAAGAGCAACGGCATCGCCATCAGCATGCCGTGGTGGGACAAGCGTGCGGAAGAAGTCGCGGCGCACTATCCCGACGTCAGCTGGGACAAGCAGCACATCGACATTCTCTGCGCGCGCTTCGTGCTGAACCCCGACCGCTTCGATGTCGTCGTCGCCACCAATCTCTTCGGCGACATCCTGTCTGACCTGGGGCCTGCTTGTACGGGCACGATCGGTCTCGCGCCGTCAGGCAACCTGAATCCCGACCGCCGGTTTCCGTCGCTCTTCGAACCCGTGCACGGCTCGGCGCCCGACATCGCGGGCAAGAACATCGCCAATCCGATTGCCATGATCTGGTCGGCCGCGATGATGCTGGACTTCCTCGGCCACCACGAAGGCAGGGAGCGCGACGCGCACGACGCGATTCTCGCCGCCATCGAAGCGACGCTGAAAGAAGGCCCACGTACCGGCGATCTCGGCGGGCAGGCCAGCACGACCCAGGTCGGCGAGGCGATTGCGCAACGTCTCCTGTAACACCGGCAAAACGAGTCACACCAGCAACACCCGCCACGCCCGTAACAAAGGAGCGAAGCAATGACACGCAGATTCGAACTGGACGAACTCATCCGTTCCGACAACTTCATCGACGGCCGATGGACACCGGCCAGCCATGGCGCGCGCTTTGCGGTCACCGACCCGGCGACCGGCAACACCATCGCCCAGGTCGCGGATAGCAGCGAGGCCGACGCCCGCGCCGCCACCGACGCCGCCGCCCGCGCCTTTCCCGGCTGGCGCGACACGCTGCCCAAAGAGCGCGCGGCCATCCTGCGCCGCTGGCACGATCTGATCGTCGCGAATCAGGAAACGCTGGGCGCGCTGATCTCGCTCGAACAGGGCAAGCCGCTTGCCGAAGGGCGTGGCGAAGTCGCGTACGGTGCGTCCTACGTCGCGTGGTTCGCGGAAGAAGCCACGCGCATCTACGGCGACATCATTCCGCAGCAACAGCGCGGCAAACGCATGATGGCCGTCAAGGAGCCGATCGGCATCGTCGCTGCGATCACGCCATGGAATTTCCCGCTCGCCATGATCGCGCGCAAGATCGCGCCGGCTCTCGCGACGGGCTGCACGGTCGTCGCCAAGCCTGCCGAAGACACACCGCTGACAGCGTCGGCGCTCGTCATGCTCGCGCACGAAGCGGGTGTGCCCGCGGGCGTGCTGAACCTGATTACGGCGTCACGCGAACATGCGGTCGCGACTGTTGCCGACTGGCTGCACGATGCGCGCGTGCGCAAGATCACCTTCACCGGTTCGACCGCGGTCGGCAAGTACCTCGCGCGTGAATCGGCGGAGACGCTCAAGAAGCTGTCGCTGGAACTCGGCGGCAACGCGCCCTTCATCGTGTTCGACGACGCCGATCTCGACGCTGCCGTGACGGGCCTGCTCGCCTCGAAATTCCGCAACGGCGGGCAGACCTGCGTGTGTCCCAATCGGGTGTATGTGCAGGCCGGTGTCTACGAGCGCTTTGCCGCGCTGCTGGGCGAACGCGTCGCCGCGCTGAAAGTGGCGCCCGCGACCGACCCGGACGCGCAGATCGGTCCGATGATCAACACACGCGCGGTCGACAAGATCGCCCGCCATGTGGATGATGCCCTCACGCACGGCGCCCGTATCGTAACGGGCGGCAAGCGCCTCACTGAACTGGGCCCGCACTACTATGCACCGACCGTGCTCGCCGATGCGAAGCCCAACATGCTGTTGAACGCCGAGGAGACCTTCGGGCCGGTCGTGCCGCTCTTCCGCTTCGAAAGCGAAGCCGAAGCCGTTGCAGCGGCTAACAACACCTCGTTCGGGCTGGCGTCGTACTTCTACAGTGAAAACGCGAAGCGGATCGATCGGGTGTCGCAGGCGCTGGAAGCGGGCATCGTCGGCATCAACGAGGGCGCGGTGGCGAGTGAAGCCGCACCGTTCGGCGGCGTGAAAGACTCCGGCTATGGCCGCGAAGGATCCCGCTACGGCCTCGACGACTATCTGTCGATCAAGTACCTCTGCCAGGGGAATCTGGCATGACAGGCGACGCCTATCCCATCGAAGTCCGGTTTCCCGACATCTCCGCGCACGAACAGTCCGACTGCGGCGTGCCCTATGTTCATACGTTCGACTCCGGCATGCCGGGGCCGCACGTGATGATCAACGCACTCACGCACGGCAACGAAGTGTGCGGCGCAATCGTGGTGGACGAACTGCTGCGCCATTCATTGCGGCCTCGTCGCGGCAAGCTCACGCTGTCGTTTGCCAACGTCGCCGCGTATCTATCCTTCGATCCAGCGAAGCCCGACGCGTCGCGTTTCGTCGATCAGGATTTCAACCGGGTCTGGACCGCCGCGGTCCTCGACGATACCTCGCGCACGTCCTCCGAGCTCAGCCGCGCGCGCGAGATGCGGCCCGTCATCGATACGGTCGATGTCCTCCTCGACCTGCACTCGATGCACGAGAAAAGCGCGCCCTTGATCGTCTCCGGTCCGTTGCAGAAAGGCATCGATCTGGCGTTGCGCCTCGGCACACCCGATACGGTCATCTGCGACGAGGGCCATCCGGAAGGCCGCAGGATGCGCGATTACGAAGGGTTCGGCGCGGACAGCAGCCCGAAGAACGCACTGCTTATCGAATGCGGACAACACTGGGAACAGCGTGCCGTCGATGTCGCAAGAAACGCGACTGCGCGCTTTCTGCTGCTGGCCGGCATCGTTGACGGGACAGATCTGCCGCAGGGCTGGATCGCCCCCTTGCCGCCCGTCATGCGCGTGGTGCGCGTGACCGAGCCCGTGGTTGCGACCAGCCTCGATTTCGCCTTTGCGCAGCCGTTCACAGGGCTCGAAACCATCGCCGAGGCTGGCAGCGTCATTGGGTGGTCGAACGGACAGCCAGTGCGCACGCCCTATGACAACTGCGTGCTCGTGATGCCTTCGCTCAGACAATTGCGTCCGGGCGTAACCGTGGTCCGGCTTGGCAAGATCGAACGCACCGTCGAAGCCGCCCCTCAAGGCGGATCCGCTAACACCCACCAGGGAACAGGCTCGTGAAGGTTCAGCAAATCAGGCAAAGCGTCAACCTGGAAGGTCTCGAAGACTGGGGCACGGCCGGGCTTCCGGGTGCACCCGTCGTCAAGGTGTCGGGCGTTCAGCGCGTGATCGAAGGCCGCGAGGGGATCGATACCGGCATCTTCGAATGCAGCGCCGGCACCTATCGGCGCTCGGTCAAACAGGCCGAAGTCATGCACTTTCTGGCTGGCTCCGGCCGCTTCACGCCCGATGGCGAAGAGACGATTCACTTTACGGCCGGCGATACGTTGTTCTTCGAAGCCAACACGGAAGGACTGTGGGAAGTGGATGCGGCCATGCGCAAGGTGTATGTGATCCTCTGATGCGGGCGACGCCCTTGTCGCCCCAGCCCCGCAGGCGCGCATTCGACCCGTCCGCGTCTGCTGAACCGGTCGCAGGCGACATTCGCGCGCGCAGGTCAATTCCTGCGCGCCGAATCCGACATCAAATCAGTTCCCCTGAGCCTGCGAAGCCATCCGCGCGGGCGCGTTGAGCGCGCCGTAGGCGTCGTACTCGTTCACGCGCTGAACGACCTCGAAGAACAGACCGTCCTCGACACTCTCCGTGTAGATATGGAAATAGTCGCCGTTTGCGGTGCGGTCGAACAGCACGCCCGCGTTGCGTAGACGCGCCAGCAGATCATCGTCGATGTCGAAGCGCGTGACCAGGTCGTCGTAGTAGTTCCCCGAAATCGGCACGAAGCGCACGCCGTTGGACTTCAGTCGCGCGACCGCGTCGAAGATGTCGTCGCAGCTGAGCGCAATGTGATGCACCGTCACTCCGCCACCGGCGCTCACGGTGCGCGCCGTGCGTGTCCTCTGGCTCAAGGAAACGTTGAGCACAAGACGCACGCTCCGGTCCGCGTTGGACACGCCGCGGCTACGGACAAGGCCAAACGGGTCGGCCAGCTCGAGGCTCTCGCCCGGCTCGAGGCCGAGCACCGCGCGCGCAAACAGGACCCAGGTATCCAGCTGATCGACAGCGAGGCCGAGCGCCACATGATCGATGCGCTTCAGCCCCGCGCTCGCTGCGGCACCGTCGGGCTCGTCCTCCAGCACAAAGTCGGCCTCGTACAGGCCATCCGCTCCGAGCGCGGACGACACGAAGCTGATCAAACTGCCGCCGGGTGAAATGATCGCGGGGACCTGCTGTTCATGCGGCCCGAGCGGTCCGTCATACCGCTTCGAATGCATCGCGTTGGCGCGGCCCACCGCGCGTGCCGGATCGGTCGTGCGCACGGCGAGCGCACATACCGACAGGCCATGTTCTTCGAAGCGCCGTCGCGCAAACGAGTTCGGCTGCGCGTTGACAATCAGGTTGGTGTCGCCCTGCCGGTACAGCACGACGGCCTTCGAGCGATGCTTGCCGGCGCGACGAAAACCGAATCGACGCAACAGCATGCCGAACGTTTCGGCAGACGCTTCGTCAGCGGCGAACTCGATGTAGGACAGTCCCGCGATATCGGGCACGGGCGGCGGACTGGACAGTTCGACGCGTTGCAGCACGCGCTCGCGCCGCGCCGCGAATTCGGTGTTGTCCTGCTCCTGCGCCGGCCGCTGCAACTTCAGGCGCAGCTGGCTTTCCAGATACAGCAGCGAGCGCATCGCATCCACCGCGATGCGCCGATTGGGCGTCTCCCGAAAAACATCGTTGAAGATCTCCAGCGACAGCGGCCCGGTATAACCCGCCAGCAGCACCTTCTCGAAGAAATTTTCCAGATCGAACTGGCCCTGGCCCGGAAATGACCGGTAGTGTCTCGCCCATTGCAGCACGTCCATCGACAATAACGGCGCGTCGGCCATCTGCAGGTAGAAGATCTTGTCCCCCGGGATGTCCGCGATACCCGACGGGTCATCGTTCAGCGATAGCGTGTGGAAGCTGTCGAGAATCAACCCAAGGTGCGGATGCGCGGCGCGCCGCACAATCTCCCACGCTTCGCCGTAGAGGTGGGTCGCACGCCCCCACGCCAGCGCTTCGAACCCTACCCTGAGATTGCGCTTTGCCGCGCGCTCGGCAAGCTCGTGCAACTGTGCGGCCGCGAGTTCCCTGTCGTCGATGACGAGCGGCGAGGTGTTCGAGCAGCACAGCATCATCGGTACGTCCAGTTCCTGCATCAGGTCGAACTTGCGCTCGGCCCGCTCGAGCGAGCGCCGGAACTGCGCTTCGGGCATCCCTTCGAAATCGCGGAATGGCTGATACAGATCGATGGTCAGGCCAAGGTCGGCCACCATGGCCCGCACGTCCGCCGCGGAGCCCTTGTAATTGATGAAGTCGTTTTCGAACAGTTCGATTCCGTCGAAGCGCGCGGCCGCAATGGCCTCCAGCTTTTCGGGCAGCGTCCCGCTAAGCGATACGGTTGCAATGGTTCGGCGCATGATTGTGATTCCGTCTTACGTTATCGAAGCCCCGCATGATGTCTGCGTGCCCGCCGCCGCGCGGGCACGGTTCACTTCAGCCGCCGCGCCCGGGTCGGGCCGCGGCGGCAACCCGTCGCACTATAAAGGCAGCAGACCCAGGATTTCGCGTGCCCTGGCAGCGCTTGCCACCTCCCGCCCATACTCGCCGCACAATGATGCGACCCGCGAGACCAGTTGCGCGTTGCTCTTCGCCAGCGTGTCCTTGTCCCAGCGCACGTTGTCCTCGAGACCCGTGCGGCAGTGGCCGCCCATCTCAAGCGTCCAGTGATTCACTTCAAGCTGATGCCGCCCGATGCCTGCGGCAGTCCAGCTTGCATCCGGCAACAGGGCGTTGAGTTGCTGCACCTCGAATTCGAGAATCTCGCGCCGCGCCGGAAGCGCGTTCTTCACGCCCATGACGAACTGGACGTGCACGGGCGATTTCAGCAGCCCTTGCTGCACGAGGTCCACCGTGCTGTAGAGCATCGCCAGATCGAAGATTTCGATTTCCGGCTTGACGTCGTAATCGAGCATCATCTTCGCGAGGGAGCGCACGAAGTCTGGCGGATTCTCATAGACGGTGGTCGGGAAATTGACCGAGCCCGTGGCAAGCGACGCCATATCCGGACGCAGGTCGAGCATGGCGCCGCGCTGCTCGAACGAGCGACCTCGGCCGCCGGTCGAAAACTGGATGATGATGTCGGGGCAATGCTTGCGGATGCCCTCCTGAAGCACCGCAAAGCTCGACCGGTCGGAACTGGAGTTCTCCTGTTCGTCCCGCACATGCAGGTGAACGAGCGATGCGCCTGCCTCGTACGCCTCGTGAGTGCTTTCGACCTGTTCGGAAATGGTGATCGGCACGGCCGGGTTGTCTTTCTTGCGGGGCACCGAACCGGTAATAGCGACCGAGATAATGCAGGGTTGGATCATGAGTGACACTCCTCGAACAGCGTTCCATCCGGTCTGTCTGCCAGCCGACTTGCCGGCGCGCCGGGCTTGTGGGCGCCCGGCGTTCGTCTACAAAGTCTAGTCAGTTCAGACGCGATGCGCACCGGGAACGCGCAGCGCGTCGCAGCGCCGGAAATAAAGGTTGCAACCGTCTGGCTGCGGGCCCAACGGACGCGGCCGGCGCGACCGCATCCCCGATGGCGTCCGTGTCAGAAGGTAAACGCCATACCCACCATGCCGACGAACTGCCCGTTCGTCGACGAAGGCGTCGAGTTCTGCGAGTCGCCGACTGCCGGGGCAGCATTGATGATGTTGCCCGCGCCCTTGAGGCCAAGCGTCTGGCCGCTCGCGTGCTGATAGGCCTGCAGCGCGTAGAGCGTGGTGCGCTTCGAGAGGTGGTAGGCCTCCTTCAGCGAGTACTGCTGGTAATGCGCCGCGTCGTTGATGCCGTTCGCCTTCGAAGCCAGCGTGTAGGCGAACGCGCCGGCCACATCGAAGGCCGGCGTGAAGCGGTACACCGCCAGCGCCGCATACGTGTTGAAGACCGCCGTATTGGTGAAGATCGAGCGGGCGTTCGGCACGTATTTGACGTTCGAATAGTTCAGGCCCAGCATCAGGTCGCCCAGCGTGTAGTTGCCGGCCACCGACGCATGCTCGACCGACGCCGCGGACTGGTAGCCGTTGTTCAGCGCGGAAACGCCGAAGCTGCCCGTCGAGGCCGGGTCGAACAGCGAGGTAGCGGTCGGGGCCGTTGGCAGATTGGTCTGCGCGTTGTCCATCTTCAGGTAGCCCGCGGCCACGCCGACCGGACCGTTCGAGTAGCGCAGCGCGCCGCTGATCGTCTGGCCTGCGCCGGTGCGGCCGGCAATGCCGCCGAGCGCGTACATCGCGCTGGCCTGGAGGCCGTTCCAGATCGGCGTCGAATAGATCATCGCGTTGTTGATACGGATCGTCGTATCAAGGCCGTCGATATCGCCCGGGTGTGCGCCGGTCGCGCCGGTCAGCCAGTTGCTCGAGGCCAGCGGCCCGACGAACTGGTAGTACGGCGTGTACTGGCGGCCCGCGGTGAACGTGCCGTAGGTGTTGTTCTGGACACCGACGTAGGCCTGGCGGTTGAAGATCTGTGTGGACGACGACAGCGCGCCGGTATTCAGGTCGAAGCCGTTCTGCAGATCGAAGATGACCTTGGTGCCGCCGCCGATGTCCTCAGCGCCGCGCAGGCCCCACTTCGACGCGTACAGGTTGCCCTGACGCAGATACCAGTTCGCATGGCCCGAGCTGGTGGAGTTCAG
The DNA here is from genome assembly GCF_050435685.1 of Paraburkholderia sp. GAS448. Classification (NCBI taxonomy): domain Bacteria; kingdom Pseudomonadati; phylum Pseudomonadota; class Betaproteobacteria; order Burkholderiales; family Burkholderiaceae; genus Paraburkholderia; species Paraburkholderia sp. GAS448. The sequence goes on along the minus strand of NZ_JBNDKT010000005.1, from coordinate 409,644 downwards.
GCCCCTCTGGTTATTCGCGTAGACGAGCGCATCGTCGACCATGCCGTACAGCGTGACACTGCTTTGCGCGAACGCCGACGCGCCGTTGATCGCGATGCCCGCCAGCATCAGACTCTTGAGCTGCTTACTCCACTTCATTTAAGACCTCCAGACCTGAACAGTTGTTTTCAATGCATTTTTATTGACCGCGTTACGTCTGCTAGCTGATTGCAGCGACCGCGGCCCTCAAACCAAGCAGATAGCTGTCGACGCCAAAGCCGCAAATCTGCCCCTTGACGATCTCGGCAAACACCGACTGATGACGGAAAGCCTCACGCGCATGAATGTTCGACATGTGTATCTCGACAACAGGCACGGTCAGGATCGCCAGCGCGTCGCGGATGCCGTAGCTGTAGTGAGTCCAGGCACCGGCATTGATGAGCACGGCATCGACGTTGTCGGTGAAGGCCTGGTGAATGCGTAGACACATGTCGCCTTCGCTGTTGGTCTGGTACGACTCCACTTCGACCCCCAGCTCCTTGCCAAGCGACTGCAACTGACCATCAATCTCGGCCAGCGTCACGGTGCCGTACTGAGCCGGGTCACGCTTGCCGAACATGTTGTGATTGATGCCATGCAGCATCAGGATCTTTTTCACGAGTGCTCCGTTTGTTGAAGGATTTGGCGCGCCACCCGCGCGACGCTGACGTCGAACGGTCTCCACCAGGCGCGCTCTTCCGCGCTGGCGCAGGTCTCTAAACGCATGCTCGGCACGGATAACGAGCCGAAGGTGCGGCGATGAGGTGGCAGGCCGCTATAGCCGGCCCCCGCCACCGCAATCCGTGTCGTCCGCGTGCCGTGCCCTGGAGGGCCTAGGCCGCCTTGGCGTGCGCGTTGGCAAGCGTCTGCGCACGCATCCGCTTGTAGTCCTGCTTGTCGACCGGCACCGAGCCTCGTTCGCCGAGGTCGTTAAGGTGAAGGCGATACGTCTCCCGGACGCTGTAGGCCGCGATCGCCGCGATTATCGTGATGCCGAGGGCCATCGCCCCGACCGTCGTCGGAATGCCGGTCGATCCCGGCGGCGCCACGGCGGCGAAGAGCGCCGGCAGCAAAGCGGTAATGGTGGTGCCGATATTCTGCGCGATGGCCATGGCCGAGACACGCGAACGTGTCGGGAAGAGCTCGGGATAAAAGCTCGGGAAAATCGCGTTGTAGCCCTGGTAGACGATGCCCCACATCAGCACGGACATCAGGATAGCCAGCGGCACGTTACTGATGCTGATGGCGTAGAGATAGCCGAACGACAGCAGCCCGGACCCCAGTGCACCGCCGATGATCAGCGGCCGCCGGCCGATCTTGTCCGACAGGTTGCCCACTAACGGAATGACGACCACCGCCACGATGTTGCCGATCACCGGGATCCAAAGATAGACGCTCTTGTGGAAGCCGATGCCGTACGATGGCTGAACCGCGTATGCCGCGCCGAAAATGGTGGTCACGACCGGAATGACGTTCATCAGGGCCATGCAGACGACGGCGATCATTTCCTTCCAGCTGTACTTGAAGGCTTCCACGATCGGCGACTTCGGGACCGCGCCCTCCGTCTCGAAGGCAGGCGTTTCCCGGACCTCACGACGAATGATGTAGCCGGCGAGGAGGACAACGACGCTCAGCAGGAAAGGAATACGCCAGCCCCAGGAGTTGAACGCGTCCTCGGGCATGTAATGTGCAAGTGGCAGGAAAACTGCGGCGGCAAGAATCTGTCCGGCCTGCACACCCTGAAGCGTAAAGCTCGCGAAATAGCCGCGCCGCCCAAATGGTGCGTGCTCGAGGATCATCGAACTGGCGCCGGAGATCTCCCCTGCCACCGCGAAGCCCTGGATAAGACGCAGGACGACGAGCAGTACCGGAGCAAGCAGGCCGACCTGGTGGTACGTCGGCAGCAGGCCTACGGCCATCGTCGAAAAACCCATCAGGAACATGCACAGCAGCAGCACTGTCTTGCGCCCCTTGGTGTCGCCCCAGTGCCCAAGCACGAAAGCCCCGATCGGCCGCGCGACATATCCCACGCCGTAGGTCGCCAGCGAGGCAATGATGGCGATCCTGGGGTTGCCGGAGGGAAAGAACAGTTGAGGAAAAATCAGCGACGCGGCCGTGGCGTAAATGAAGAAGTCGTAATACTCCAGCGCCGAGCCGATCCATCCGCTGGCGGTCGCCTTCTTCGTCTGATGTATGCCGTGTGGCTCGTGATCCGTCAGGCTAGCCATTTTGCGTCTCCAAGATTGACAATGAATTGCGGTGGGTGTGCCCCCACGCGTCAGCGAAAAGCGATGCGGTGCAACTGCGCCTGCTTCACCGATCCTGCAGGTACGTTCGGTCTGTATTAGTAATAGTGGATATGCATGCCGCCGTCGACCTGGATTGCAGTTCCAGTGGCGGGATCTGCGCGCGTAATTCGTCGGCGCGCGCTGCATCGATCTGCCGATCCGCCAGCACCACATCGAAGCCTCGTGCTGCGAGCGCCAGCGCGATACCCCGGCCGATTCCGCCCATTCCGCCGGTCACGAGCGCAACGCGAGAAGCCGGGTCCAAAGTATTCATCATGCGCAATTAGCAGAACACACTAGATAGTTGACCGGTGGTCGAAACACTGGGTAGACCCAAACCTGCGCCGCTGCCGCGTGGCAGGAAGGCATGTGCAGAAAGTACGCGATAGCTTGATCTTGAACAACGGCCCTCAACATAGAATGGGCGCTATTCGCGCACCGCGCGCGAATTTCGCCCTGAAGGCGGGTTTATACGGAGCGAGAACATGAACGCGAAAGACCGGGTCGCCGGCGCAACGAAGGCGCTGGCGATCATCGAGGTCTGCGACGAGTATCATTTAGTTGAATACAATTCCACACTAAAATTTTATTACGAAAGTTCCGGTTTTGTGCAAAACTGTCGACCGCGCTGAACTCGCCGTACCGCGATCGCTCCGCGGCTGCAACGAGGCGCTACACCGTGTCCCGCTATCAGATCGACACACCATCAGCCCCTGTTCCGCCTCATTTGCCTGAGCAACCGCACCGCCGCAAGGAATCCGCTGCATGTCCGCCGACGCCCCCCTGCAAGCCACCGAACACTGCGATGTCCTTGTCATCGGCTCAGGGGCGGCCGGCCTCGCCGCAGCGGTGACGGCCGCCTGGCATGGCCTGAAAGTGATCGTGGTCGAGAAGGACCCTGTATTCGGCGGCGCCACTGCCTGGTCCGGCGGCTGGATGTGGGTGCCGTGCAACCCGCTCGCACGACGGGCGGGCATCGTCGAGGATCGTTCGCTGCCTCGCACGTACCTCGAACACGAACTGGGCGACCGTTTCAGGCCAGCCCTCGTGGATGCGTTTCTGGATGCGGCGCCGAACATGGTGTCCTTCTTCGAGAAGCACACCTCGCTGCAATTCGCCGACGGCAATGCGATTTCCGACATCCATGGCGACACGCCCGGCGCGGGCACGGGCGGGCGCTCGGTGATCGCAGCGCCGTACAACGCCTACGAGGTCGGCAAGCTGCTCAAGCGCCTGCGCAAGACCATGCGCGAAACGTCGTTCATGGGCATGCCGATCATGGCGGGCGCGGACCTCACCGCCTTCCTGACGATGACCCGCTCGTGGAAATCCCTGCTCCACGTGACGAAGCGCTTTAGCCAACACCTTCTCGATCTGGCCTTGACCGGACGCGCCATGCATCTTGTGAACGGCGTGGCCCTGGTGGCGCGGCTGGCAAAGTCGGCAGAAGAGCTGGGCGTGCAGTTGCGGGAATCGACACCTGCCAAAAGCCTGATCCACGAAAATGGCCGCGTAGCAGGCGCCGTGGTCGAGACCGCTACAGGCCGCCGCGCGATCCGCGCACGAAAAGGCGTCGTGCTGGCCGCCGGCGGCTTTCCCAACGACATCGAACGGCGCAAGGCCATGTTCCCGCGCACGCCGACCGGCCGCGAACATCTGGCCTTGCCGCCGCTCGCGGCCAACGGCGACGGTTTGCGTCTGGGCGAAAGCGTCGGCGGCGTCGTTGCGCAGGATCTGGCGTCGCCCGCGGCGTGGTGCCCGGTTTCAAAGGTGCCGTACAAGGATGGGACGTTCGGGCATTTCCCTCACATCATCGAGCGCGGCAAACCCGGAATCATCGGCGTGCTGGCCAATGGTCAGCGCTTCGTGAACGAAGCCGGCGGGTATTACGACTATGCCCGCGCGATGGTCGAGGCCGCCCCCGGTGAAGAAGTGGCGTCCTGGCTGATCTGCAGCCATCCCTTTCAGCGCCGCTACGGGTTGGGGATTTCGCGTCCGTTCCCGGTGCCGGTCGGACCGTTCATCCGCTCCGGCTACCTGAAGACGGGCAACACCATCGAAGAACTGGCAATCGCCTGTGGCATCGACGCTGCCGGCCTGCGCCGGACCGTCGACGACTTCAACCGCCATGCCCGCAACGGCGAGGACCCGCAGTTCGGCCGCGGTTCGACTCCTTACAATCGCAAGCAGGGCGACGCGTTGCACAAGCCCAACCCATGCGTCGCGCCGATCGAACAGGGTCCGTTCTATGCGGTGAAGGTAGAGGCAGGAAGCTTTGGGACGTTCGCGGGCCTGAAAACCAACGAGCATGCTCAAGTGCTCGACGCCTCCGGTCAGCCTGTCGATGGCCTGTATGCCGCCGGCACCGACATGGCCAGCATCATGGGTGGCTATTACCCGGCAGGCGGCATCAACCTCGGGCCTGCCGCCACGTTCGGCTATATCGCCGCGCGTCATATGGCCGGCGTCACGCAATACGAATAGCCACACTCGTCCTCATCCTCAGACGCCAAGGGTAACTGCTCATGAATCAACGCATCATGTCGCTTGCAGCTCTGACCGTGCTCGAGCTGTCGCCGCCCGAAATGATCGACGTCGCTGCCCGCGCCGGCTATAGCCACGTCGGTCTGCGCACGGAGCCCGCCACGCCGGAGGAATATCACTTCCCGCTGCTGCGCGATGCCGATCTGCGCCGCGAGACCACCGCGCGCCTTCGCGACACCGGCATCAAGGTGCTCGACATCGAAATCCTGCGGCTCAAGCCCGATACCGTCGTCGCCGACTTCGAACCGCATCTCGCGCTCGGTGCCGAATTCGGCGCGAGCGAATTGCTGGTTGCAGGCAACGATTCCGATGAGCACAGGCTCACCGAAAACTTTGCGGCGTTGTGCGACCTGGCCGCGCGGTATCGCATTCGCCCGCATCTGGAATTCATGCCGTGGACCGACGCCCGCGACCTGACCCAGGCCGTGCGCATCGTCGAAGGTGCTGGCCGGGAGAACGGCTGCGTGCTCGTCGATGCCTTCCATTTCGACCGTTCGGCATCGCGTCTCGACGATCTGCGCAAGCTCCCGGCTTCGCGTATTCACTACGCCCAGTTGTGCGATGTAGCCGGCCCGCGGCCCGACGACATGGCCGAGATCCTGCGGCAGGCGCGCAACGAACGGCGCTTTCCCGGTGACGGCGACTGCGACCTGGCCGGCCTTCTGCGCGCGCTGCCCGCCGACCTGCCGCTAAGCCTCGAGATTCCCACGCGACAATTGCTCGAACAGGGTGTCAGCGCACTGGAACGCGCAACGATGGCGCTCGACAAGACCCGCGAGGTACTGGCGCGGCTTTGATGCCGCCTGCCATGGCCCGACTCCGGGCGCAGGCGGGCGGTTCCCGGTGCTGCAAGCTCACGTCGGCGCGCCCAGCTACTGTTTGATCTCGGAGACCGCTCGAAGTGCATCGGGCGTGGCCGTGCCGAAGCCGAAAAACTCCAGGTAAGCTGGAATCATCTCGAACAGCATGTCGGTACCGACCTGCACCTGACAGCCTTTGGCTAGCGCCGCCTGCAGCAACGGCGTGTATTCCGCCTTCATCACGACCTCGCCGACGAAGGTGGTCGGCGCGATACGGTCGATATCGAACGGCAGCGGATCTCCTTCCTTCATGCCGAGGGGCGTTGCATTCACGATCAGGTCGAAACCAGCGGGATCGTTCGAGCCGGTGGTGACCACCAGTTGCGGGTAGTGCTTGCGCAGACGCCCCGCGAGCGCCTCGACCGAAGCCTGGGCGGTGTCGAAGAGCGCCATCTCCGCCACGCCCGCCCCGGCCAGCGATGCCGCGATCGCCGAGCCCACCCCGCCGCTGCCGAGCACCAGCACGCGGGCGCCCTTCAGCGCGCGTCCCTTGCGTTCGACACCGCGTACGAAGCCCGCACCGTCGAACTGGTCGCCGAGCAGCGTGCCGTCTTCCCGTTTGAGAACCGCGTTGCACGCGCCGGCAATACTGGCGGTCGGTGTCACTTCATCGACAAGCCCGACGGTCGTGATCTTGTGGGGCATCGTGACGAGCGCGCCACGAATGTTGGTCAGGCGGAACAGCGATGGAAAAACCGTCGGGTAGTCGTCGACCAGCACGCCCATCGGCATGACGACCGCATCGATGCCTTTTTTCTCGAACCAGGGGTTGTAGATAAACGGCGCCTTGAAATTCTCGGTCGGGTAACCGAGGTGGGCAATCAAAGTGGTCTTTCCGCTGATCATCGCAGTCTCCTTGAATGTTCCTGGGATCGGACATCGATTTCGACACGCTGCAAATCACTGTGGCTGAAAAATGTGTAACTGTGCGCCGCGCACTGACCGCCATGACGACCGGCACGGCCAGTCGACGTAAGGCATACGGCACGTCTGCCTCATGACACTTCCGATGATGAACCGACTCGAGCGTGACTGCACGTCCGAATTATTCCGCATCGCGAAACCTGCAACGAAAGAGACCAGGGGCCGGTCACCGGCCAGAAGCCGCTTTCCCGCCCTTCCGCGGGCTGACTGCCGTGCGAACGATCGATCGCGAAAAAAAATGGAATAAGCGTCGGAGGTAGGTGTTCGCCCTCATGTAGACGCTAACGCGAACGGACATAGTCCAGCGGGGCGCTGCCAGAACCCGAATCAGATTTTCCAGGCACGGAAAAGAAGCAGCACGGGTGGTTTTCCCTTCAGAAGTTAGACGGAATCAATCCAGCATAATTTAGGAGTACGGCATGAACAGCAAATTCACAATCGCTCTATCGATGTTCCTCCTTGCTTCGGCGGGAATCGCGACCAGCGCGTCGGCGCAGGAAAAGACCCGCGCAGAAGTCCGCCAGGAATTGATCCAGGCGGAAAACAACGGCTCCCGCTTCGTGACCGAGACGTCATACCCCGACGTCAATCCGGTCTTCGTGCAACAGGCGGCACATCAGAAACAGCAGAACGACAGCGGTTATGGCTCCGGCATGTCGGGTTCGAGCGCGGCAGGCCAACGCGTAGCAACACGCGTTGCCGGCAATACGGGCAGTCCGGCCACCGCCTGCGTCGGTCCGGCTGGTTTCTGCACGCCGTACTTCGGCAGTTAAGGCGTTTCACTTTTCAACGGGCAGTTGATCTCTCAACCGCTCACTACCAGTCAATCAAGGACTATCAATCATGAAGATGCTCGCTTGCCTCACTCTTGCCAGCGCACTGGCAGCCCCGGTCCTCAGCTTTGCTCAAACCGCCCCAGCCCAGATCACACGCGCCGAGGTCCGCGCGGATCTGGTGCGTGTCGAGCAGGCGGGTTACAACCCGTCGCGCAGTGATGACGCCGACTACCCGGCGGACATCCAGGCGGCCGAAGCCAGGGTGGCGGCGCAGGATCACGCACAGGTCACCAATGATGCCGTGGGCGGTATGCCTCTCACTGGAACGACGTCGTCCGGCACGCCGAAACACGCAGCCGAACAATCGTCCTGCGTCGGCCCTGTCAGCTTCTGCAACGTGTTCTTCGGCAGTTGAGCCGCCCGACTGCAGGGGAGACTGAGCAGACAAGTTTGCCTGCTCCCCGGCGGCTTTGCACTTGCCTCGCCCGTCAGATCACCGGCCCTTGACGGAGCTGGATAACGGCCCGAGTTTCTCGTTGAGCCAATAGGCGTAAGCGACCTCGACGTTCTCCTGCAATGCCACCAGATTAGTGGTCTGGTTGAAGAACAACTGACCGATCTGGGCCATGAGGTTGAACTCCTGCTCGACGAGCTTGGAAACGGTGTTCGCACCTTTGATGCTGGCGCGCTCCTGATTCCAGACTGTCCAGCCTCGCAGCCAGTCCTGTTGTTGCTGCATCAGCCGTTGCAGGATTGCCTGCTGCATCTGGAAGAGTTCGTCCCAGGTTTGCAGATTCATGCCGAAGGCGAGCAGTTTCCCGGTGTCGATCCCGTTACCCGCAGCGCGGACCGCCCACCCGCCCAGCAGGACGGGGGCTTTCAGCGAGTCCTGCACGGCGGCGGCATGTGCAGCCGGCACAGACCGTTGCAATGCCGACGCAGCGGGTACCAGCGAGGTGGATGGAGGCGTCGGAGAGTCGTCCATGGCAGGCTCGGTTTGTTTGAGGTGGAGGCGCTAACCGCCAAGCCGGCTCAACATGCGATACAGCGCCTTGATCTGAATGGCGTCACGCGAGTAGTAGTCGGGCTGCTCGGGGTCGAGGCTGGTATAGCCCCACCAGTCCCAACAGCCATCCGGGTTTTGCAGACCGCCGCCGTCCGCGCCCTTCGCCTGCGGATAGAGCACGATGATGTCGTTGCTGTCCGCCATCTCGTTGTAGCCCGTCGTGGTGATATAGCGATTGCCGTAAGGCGCCTGGTTGGCGACGTCGGCCTGGCCGTAGACGTAGTTCACGTAGCCGTAGCCCTGCTTGCAGCCGTGCAATACGATGTGCACCCGCGCCGGCTTCTTTTCCTCTTCGACCGCGCGAGGCACGTAGGCGTAACCGAAATCGCTCATGCTTGCCCGCTCGTTTTTGTCGAAGAATTCGCGCTGGTCGAAGCGTATCAATCGCCCGTTCAGGTACTTCGACGGTGCATTCAGGCCGGCGTAGATGTGTTTCAGAATCTCGTGGGACTGCATGAAGTCGCCTTGATTGATGTACGGCGGCTGGTTCACACCCAGCAGCGAATCTTCAGGGTTGTCCGTGATGATCGAATGGCCAGCAGGGACGGTGTCCACAAACTTGATGTTCCCGGGTGCCACGCCCAGCCGTTCGTAGAATTGCTGCGTGCACCTGACCACGTCCGAATACACGACCGTGTCGCGACTGCCCGTGAAAATGTACACCCGGTCGTCGGCGAGGTTTGCGATCTCGTCGATCCTGCCTGCCTGCGCCGTCTCGCGGGCCAACTGCGCAAGATGACCGGCATTCGGCCCGGTTTGCGCGGTCAAGGGACTCATGCAGATGTATTCCGCACTTTGCACGTAGGCATCCGCGGCGAGCACCGCTGCCCCGCGGAACGATTCGGCGCAGCGAAACGGGCCGCCGGCCACGACGCCGACGCCGGAAAAACTGGAGGAATGCGCGAGATGCAATTGCACCGTCATGAAGGCTCCCGAAGAAAGCCCGGAAACCGAACTCTCGCCCTTCTTGACGTTGTACGTGCCCAGTTGGACGATGCGCGAATTGTCGGTATCGCTCGCCATCAGCATCTCCCCGTGACAACACCCGTAGCCGCACAGCAACCCGCCAGCCTGACGACGCGGCGTAACCGTTTCCTGGAGCGCTTTTCGATACGTCAAAGCGCTCCGGCTATATTGGTATAGGCGACGTTGCGCGCTGCAGCAAGGGTATTTTTTCGCGGATTGCCCAGGCGGCCGGGCGTCACGGGAATAGTCCGCGAGCGTCTGATATCCGGCGATACGTTGCGAAAACCGTGCGGGCGCAGCCAGCGCGCGATTTTCATGAATCGCTTTATGCTTAAGCGATATTCGCTAGCGGTTTGTACGCCGCTTTGTCATGCGTGATCGCACACCCCGCAAACGCAGCGGCCCACGCTCATCGCGAGCGCGGGCCGGGCATCCGTTTCGAGCGTGGCTGATCAGTGGCCGAAAGATCCGGCCTCCTGCGAGGAACCGGTGACGGTGTGCGGCCGTGCGGCCTGCTTGATCAGCAGCGCGATGCACGAAATCACACCCGCGCCCGCGACGATCGCGAAGATGGCGGAGAAACTGAAGTGTTCGCGTGTCAGTTCTGCGACGAGGAACGATCCGGCGATGCCGCCAAAGCGCCCCACCCCGAGCATCCACGCCACGCCGGTGCCGCGCCCTTGCGTTGGGTAAAATGCGGCGGCCAGCGCAGGCATCGACGACTGCGCCGTGTTCATGAGCACGCCCGCGACGAACACGATGAACACCAGCGCGCCGACGTTTCCGACAGCCTGACCGATGAAGTAGACGCTCACCGCGGTCAACGCATAGCACGCCGCAATGATGCGGTTGGCGTTGAAGCGGTCCATCAGCACGCCGCACAGCACAGCACCGACGCCGCCGAGCGGGAACAGCGCGGAAATCAGGGTGGCGCGCTGCGGAGTGAGGCCGGCGTCCTTGAGCAGCACCGGCATCCAGTTGATCGACGCATAGAAGATCACGAGGCCCATGAAGTACGCGACCCACAGCATCACGGAACCGACGATATACGCGCGCGACAGCACGACGCCGAGGCCCTTGCTGCCCGTTTGCGGAGCGTTCTCGGTCATCACGAAGGAGCCGGCTTGCACGGCATCGCCTGAAATACGCGCGAGCGCTGCGCGGACCCGTTCGACCGGGTGACTGTTCGCCACCATGTAGCGTACGGATTCCGGCATCTTCGCGAGAAGCAGGACCAGCAGCAGCAAAGGCGTGACACCGCCAAGGACCAGCACGCTGCGCCAGCCGAAATGCGGGATCAGCCACGCGGCGAGAAAACCGCCAAACGCCGCACCCAGCGGAAAGCCGCAGAACATCAGATTGATCAGCGTCGCACGGCGCCGGTCAGGGCAGTATTCGCCCATCATCGTCACCGCGTTCGGCATCGCCGCGCCAAGGCCCACGCCGGTGATGAAGCGCAGTGTCGTCAATTGCTCGATGCTGCTGGAGAACGCCGAGCCGAGACACGCCACGCCGAATAGCAAAACCGATCCAAGCAGCAGCGAGCGCCGCCCAAGGCGGTCAGACAGCGGCCCCGAGACGAGCGCGCCGCACGCGAGACCAAACAGGGCCGCGCTGAGCACCGGTGCAAGCGCCGGCTTGCTGATGCCCCATTCGGTAATCAGCGACGGCGCAATGAAGCCGATCGCCGCGGTGTCGAAACCATCCAGCAGGACGATGACGAAACACATGAAAAAGATGAGCCATTGAAATCCGGAAAACGGATGCTCATTGATGAAGGTCTGTATGTTGACGGCGTTGCTACGGCTCATGGCTTGTCTCCTTTGCGTGCGGCAGGCACGAGGGCCGCCGTCCTTTTTACGATCGTGCCGCTTCAGAACGGGTGCACGATGCCGACGCCGGCGGCAAACTGTCTACCCGATGAAGACGGCGTGGTCTGGGTGCCGTCGCCGATCGTCGCGGTGGCGCTGATGAACTGGCATCTGTGCCGGGCGTGTTGCCACGCGCGCGCTGGAACGCCTGCGACGCGTACATGCCGGTACGCTTCGAAATCGAATAGTACCCGGACAGCTTGAGCTGGTGGTACTGCGCGACACTGATCGTTTCCCGTATCGACCGGGCTGCTGGTCTGGCGACCCGGTCGTCAAATCTTTGGCCTTCGTCTCTGTTCGCATACCGAACTCGCATTCTTGATGCGAACGGCCCGAACTGTAATGAATCCGCTAGCACAGGGTCAACGCGGGATAACCCCCATTCAATTTTTTATGCGACAGGCAACCCGCTTTTAGGTGGACGAACGAGGGGGTGTCGAAACCCGCGTACGCAGGAAACGCAGTGCAAACCGAAAGAGACCTGGCATGGTCGCGGGACTCCAGGCAGGCACCTGCCTGAATCATGGTCTGCAGCTCACCACGAGCTTCCTCGTCACGAAGCTGCCCGAGTCGGTATAGGTCTTCTTCTCCTGACGGTCGACCACGTCGTATCCGCTGGAGCAGGCGTTCGCGGCCGCCTTGTCGCAGTCGTGCCAGGTCCGCAGAAGGCCGCCGCAGGAGATGATCGCACCCTCGCGGCCGCTCGCTGTCCGCGTGTGGTTGACCATCGCGCCGCAGCCGGTCAGGGAAACCACAAGGAGAATTGCGATGCTTCGCATGACATCCCCTTCGGTATGGGTTAGCTGCCAGATTAGATCACAACGCAGCCGGATTCCGCCCGGTATCCAACAATAGAGGCACGGCTTACCCAGGCACGGTCGATCACCGGCTGATCTGTCCGCGTGCCCGGGGACAGCGCGATCCATCGCGCAACTGGCGTGCATAGGGAAGCACCGGCCCTGCTGCCGTGAACGAATCCGCGAAAACTGCGCGATAAAGCGATGTTTACCCGTTCTGCGCTCGCAACACTTGCGCTACTGCTGCCACTGCACGCGCTACATCCTGAGAACTGGTCTGCCAGTTGCACACTGACACCCGCATGCAACGCTTCCCCCGCCAGGTCGTGTTGCTGAACAGCGCTTCGCCGCTTGCCAGCACCGCACTTGTGACAGCATCGGTCCATGCATCGTGGTCGGCCTCGGTGGCGTCAGGCCGTCGATCCAGAAAACGGACCAATCCCTGATTGATTGTCGGCTCCCACACCAACTCCGTGCCAGGAAGAGCGGCGATGCCAGTCGCGAGGCTATGCGCTGCGTCGCAACAGCGATCGATCAGAGCGCCGACGCCCTGGCGGCCGAGTTGACGTAGCGCGGCATAAGCCGCGACACCGCGCCCGCGCCGGGACCAATCCGGGTTCCAGTCCTTTTGCTCGCGCACCTGATCGTTGTGCGAGATGTAGCTTGCCTCGTAGGACATCGCATTGCGGTGGGCCTGCGGATGCGCGACGAAAGCAAAACCGCTGTCATACGGCACGTTCAGCCATTTGTGCCCGTCGGTTGCCCATGAGTCGGCCTGCTCGACGCCGGCCAGCAAATACTTGTAACGCGCGCTGACGTTCGCCCACAGGCCGAAAGCGCCATCGACATGAACCCACGCATCGTAGCGATGCGCGAGAGGAATCAGTTCGGCGAAACAATCATAGGCGCCGATGTTCAGATCGCCCGCCTGAAGCAGGACGAGAGTGGGTGTGTCGGGCGCTTCCTGCAGCGCCTGTTCGAGCGTTGCAGCATCCAGTTGACCGGCCTGATTCGTCCGCAGCCCTGTCATCGCTCCTGTTCCCATCCCCAGCAAGCGCATGGCGCGAAGGATGCTGCCGTGGAATTGATCGCTGCTCAGGATACGGATTTTTGGTGCGCCGCAAAGGCCGTCGCGCTCGACCTGCCAGCCGCGGCTCGCAAGCAATGCGTGGCGCGCTGCCGCCAGCGCGGTGACGTGCGCCATCTGACAACCGCTGGTCATAGCGAAACTGGCGTGGCGGGGCAAGCCGAGCAAATCCTTTAGCCAGTCTCCGCATACTTCTTCAATGACGGCTTCTGCCGGTCCGCATGAATACGATGCGGCATTTTGATCCCAGGCGCTGGTCAGCCAGTCCGCCGCCAACGCGGCGGGCAACGATCCACCGATCACCCAGCCGAAAAACCGGCCGCCGGCGCTACCGATGATGCCCCCGGCCGTGTCGGCGACAAGTTCATCAATCACCCGCTCGGCGGGCATGCTCTCGCTGTTGAGTGGTTTCGCCAGGCGTTCGCGCAACGAATGCAGACTTGCGCTGGCGGCGACTGGACTATGTTCCAGATTTTCCAGATGCGCGAGGGAGTGGCTTAGCGCATGTTCAAGCGCGAGGCGAAAAGAGGATGTGTCGTTCATGCCTGGTTCCCTGATAGATGTGGCCGGGCAATAACCAGCGCCGCTGGCGCCGCAGCGATCACCTGGCATTCGGGGCAAGTGTAGCGACTATACACAGCGTTGACTGGCGTTCGCAGCATGGAACCTGGCCTGCGCTGCGCCTACCTTATCCAGACCACAACGATGTCGAGGCTGCCGCCCTTGACATTCCAGCGGTGGGAATGTTGAAACTGGACCCGACAGCGTGGCAAACACGAAGTCGCGCTGGCGATCGCGTTTCAGTCTCGGAGAGAATCGTCGTGAAGATCAATCATATTCATCGTCTGGTTACTATCGCAGCAACTTTGGCCATATCCCTGTTCGCTGTCGACGCGTCGGCGCAGCAAGCTGACAGCATGAAACCAGGCATGACGGACATGTTGGGAGAGCAGATGAACATGTCACAGACAAAGACAAAGACAGCAGACGACCCGTCGACGGGGCTATGATTCGATCAGGTGTTTCTCTCTAGTGTGTAAGGGAGCCCCGTTTTCGACCAGCCCGTTATCGCCTTGATCATTTCATTTTGCAGGCTGCGGATGTGATGTGATAGATGCGAGAGATGCCATGAACCACACCGAATTGAAGAACCGTATCGCCGGATGGCTCGACCAGCATCGCGACGAACAGCAGGCACTGCTTGCAGCACTCGTCCGTTGCCCATCGGACAACCCGCCGGGAGATTGCGCGCCCCATGGCGAACTCACCGCCAGCGAGATGGAAAAGCTGGGCTTCGCGGTGGAGCGTCATCGTGTTCCTGACGAAGTCCTCGCGCGTCACGGCATGCGCAGCGTGATCAACGTCGTCGTGCGCGAGCGGTTCGGTAGAGGCCCGACCGTCGCCCTTAACGCGCACGGCGACGTGGTGCCTGCCGGCGGCGGCTGGAGCACCGACCCATACGGCGCGGAAATACGCGACGGCTGGATGTATGGGCGCGGCTCGGCGGTATCCAAGTCCGACTTCGCAAGCTATGCGTATGCGTTGCGCGCGCTCAAGGATTGCGGTGCACCGCTTGCCGGCACGGTAGAACTGCACTTCACCCACGATGAAGAAACGGGTGGATTGGCAGGACCCGGCTGGCTGCTCTCAGAGGGCATCACGCGCCCCGATTTCGCCGTCTGCGCTTCGTTTTCGTATCACGTGACAATCGCCCACAACGGCTGCCTTCATCTCGAAGTCAAGGTCAGCGGAAAGTCCGCGCACGCGGCGCGACCCGACACGGGACACGACGCGCTTGAGGCCGCGACACGTATCCTCGCCGACCTGTACGCGCATCGCGCGATCCTCAGCGAGCGTCATTCGAAGGTTGCCGGCATCGACACGCCGACGCTCGTGGTCGGCCTGATCGAAGGCGGCATCAATACGAACGTGGTGCCCGACGAAGTCACGTTCCGGCTCGACCGGCGGATCATTCCCGAAGAACAACCCGAAGCGGTCGAAGCCGAACTGCGCGCGCTCATCGAAGCGAGCGCCGCAAAGCTGCCCGGCATTCGTGTCGGTATCACGCAGATCCTGCTCGCCCGGCCATTCATGCCAATCGAGGGAGCCGAACGGCTCGCCGATATCTTCTGCCGCGAGGCCAGCCTCGTGATGGGCGAGGAGGTGCCGACCAACGGTGTCCCGCTGTACGCCGACGCCCGGCTCTACGTCGAAGCCGGTGTCCCGACCATCATGTACGGCGCGGGACCGCGCACGCTGCTGGAGGCGAATGGCCATCGCGCGGACGAACGCGTACCCGTTGCGACGCTTTCGCTCGCGAGCAAAGTGGTGGCTAACGCGATCGTGGAACTGCTCTGCACATCCGCCGGGTCAGGGGAGGGTCAATGACGCGCTCGACAGGATGGTCGAACGGGCGCAGGATGGCATGACGATGATGTCAGGTTCTAATCTGCAGCCGAACCGGAAGCCGAGCGGCGGCCATCCAGATCTTTTATCGCCGGGAACACGTCGCGATCCCAGGAATGGTAGCCATAAGACCGCCACACGGTCTTGTGCGCCACGACGATTTCGAACAGCGGTGTCCCGGGCTGCAGATTCCCGCGTTGCTGATTCCTCTTGAACAGCCATTGCACGCTGTCGGGATGATAATCCTCGGCTACTTCTGCACTGGCGATGGCCTGCCGATCCACGATGACAAGATGAACGTCAGGATGAGTTTGAGCCCATGACTCGAATTCACCCTTCCCTCCGAGCGAGCCCTTCCAGCGCGTGCAATAGATACAGTCTTTCGCCGAATGCACAACGAGCAGGACAGGCTGGCCTTCCTTGACGGTGGCTTCCCGCAATCGCTCCTTCCAGTCCACTTTTGGCTTTGATGCGGGAACACTTGCGTCGCTGGCGGTATTTCCGTCATCTGTCTGTGCAAACGTCGGTGGCGCCAGAAGCATCAACAAGACCATCCATACAATCGATGTCGAAGACGGTATCGCTTTGAACAGTCTCACGGCAACGCTCCTGTAGTGGCCGGCAGAAGAGCCCTGAATGTTTTCAAAGTTTATCCCGTCCGGCAAGGCGCGGACGGTGCTGCAACACACATACTGTACTGCAATGCAGGAGCGCGGCAACGGCGTCTTGTGCCATCACGGCGAAGTCAAATGCGACCCGAAGCGGCTAGCGACCCTTGCCCGGCTGTGACGGCCATTCACCCTTCCCCGTCGCGGCGATCATTCCGTCGCGAAGTCCAATACTGCCATCCAGACAGAAAGGCTTAATGTCCAGAATACACAGGGCATCGAGCGCTTAGCCGTCCAGTGCCTTGCAGAAAAATAACACCAGCCACGAAATCTAAAGAATCGTAGTTGTGGGCCGTAAAAGAGAATACGTGTTCTCGTCGTTCGACGCATCTGATGCTGTCTGATCCATCGAGTGACGGCTACCGGGGCCAGCTTCTGTTCGAGATAATCCGAAAAAGTAGAAACAAGAGATATTCATGTTCAATACAAAACGCACAATCGCGCTTGCCGGTGCAATCGGTCTTGCGCTATCGCTCTCCGCCTGCATGACGCCTCATTCCTATGTGGACCAGTCGCTCGGCGAACCGCACTACGCAGATCTGAAAAAGTCCGCAAGCCCACAGCCCATCCAGTTGCTGGTCGAGTTCCAGACCAAAGGCGTAACCAATGCACGGGCCACTGACGCCGTCAGACCCCGCGTGTACGAGCAGGTATCGCAATCCGGCCTGTTTAGCCAGGTGTCGTACGACCCTGTACCGTCTGGCCGCAAGCTGTCCATTTCCATCAACAACATCGCGTTGACGGACAACGTTGCAGCCAAGGGCTTCGGCGTAGGACTGACTTTCGGCCTCGTAGGCACGATGGTCACCGATGGGTACATCTGCACCGTCAACTACGTCGAACCTGGCCACGATGCGGTGACCAAGGTAGTCAAGCACGCTATCTACACGACAATCGGCAACGCATCCGGCCCGGCGGGACTTCAACCGATGCCCATTCAGCAAGCCTCCGACACGATGATCAAACAGATCGTGGCCAGGAGTCTGGAAGAAATCGATCAGTCGTCGGACCTGGCCCAGTGATTCGCTACCTCGAAGCCCGTCGGCGCCTGGCCAGGTCGCTTGCCGTACCGGCGATTCTGGCTGGCGCGCTGAGCTTGAGCGGGTGCGTCACGCAGCAAGTGCTGCCCTATCAGGTGAGCGTGTCCAACCAGATGACGCTAGCGCGTCTCCCTCATGCAGCACGCTACCGGGTAACGACTGGCGCAGAACCCGCCGACGTTCAGACCTCGGTGCGAGCCGTTCGCTTCTCCGCGCCGGGAAGCGGTTCGTGGTCCTCATACCTGAACGAAGCGATCCGCACCGAACTGTCGACCTCGGGAAATTACGACGCTGGCGCAACTGCAACACTGGAAGCGACGCTCCTTGAAGTCCGGGTGACAGACGGCAAGGCAGAACTGACGGCGCACTTTGTCGTCAGACGCGATCAGACCGTCCGCTACGACAAGATGCTGCGCGTGGACACCCATTGGGATTCGGAGTTCCTTGGCGTGCTCGCCGCGTCGAACGGACTTAATCAAACCACAGCCATCTTCCAGGATCTGCTTCGCAAACTGTTCGAAGATCCGGATTTCATCGCAGCCACGTAGGTCGGAGCCGGCCTGGATCACCGGGTTGGGCGGCTGCGGGATAGGTGATCGCTGATGCATGTCAATTCCCGGCTTATCGGTGTTCGATTCCACCGCATCGCCGACAGTAAAAAAATCCGTCGACAATATTTCGCATTCCATATTTATCGCCGAATACGCGTAAAGAACCCCATCGAAGACCAGGCGCTTCACCTCCGGGCGGATTCAGCAAAAAGCCCGCGATTTCTTTCGCTTTGAAAGCACCGCACGTTCACGCGCAATGCGTTATCCGCGTCCGTGTATACCCCATTGCAACTATTTTTTTCCCGTGAAACACTTCCCTCCATCTGCTGTGTCGGACATGATTCCGATATATCAGACAGCCGGGCATAAGCGCGCGATTCGTTCGATCTCACCGATCGGAGCATGCCGGGAAGGCCATGTTGATCGCCGTTTCCTCCACGCACGGAGTTCTCACACCAGATCGGGATCGAAAAATGAGATTTGTCAGGGAAAGCGCAAAATTCAGTTGCTTGTTCGCGGTAGCCGGTCTGCTGATGCTCGCCGGCTGCACGAAGGTCGCCCCGCCGGAACAAGGCGCCGCGGTTGATTCGACGCTGAAGCAGGTCCTGCAACGGGGCACGCTGCGCGTAGGCGACTGTTTGACCTTTGCGCCGTTCGGCTTCTACAACAAGGACGGCCAACCTGACGGCTACGACGTCGACCTGGCGAAAGAACTGGCGAAGCAGATGGGCGTCAAGCTCGAAGTCGTGAATACGACGAGCGCCAACCGCATTCCGAACCTGCAAACCAGCAAGGTTGATGTCGTGTTCTGCAACTTCACCCGCAACCTGGAGCGGGCGAAGGAAATCGCATTCACGAATCCCTATGTGGTCGCAAGCGAGGCGCTTCTGGTCAAGAAGAGCAGCGGCATCAAGTCCATCAACGACATGTCGAATCGCACGATTGCGACGGTCAAGGGCTCGACGAACGGCGACGAGGTGCGCTCGCTGAACATGAAGGTCAAGATCCAGGAATTCGACAGCTCGCAGGCCGCGATCCTTGCCGTCAAGCAGGGACAGGCCGATGCGATGATTGAGGACAACAACTTTCTCGCCTATCAGGCATCGCTCGATCCGGATCTGACCGTCACCAACGAAGCGCTGGTTCCGCTCGAATACAACGCATTCGGCGTGAAGGCAGGGGATGAGGTTTGGCTCAATTACCTGAACCTGTTCCTGTTCCAGGTCAATGCATCGAAGCAGAACGCGCAGCTATACAAGAAGTGGTTCGGCGCCGAGCCGCGCTTCCCGCTGAACCCGCAGTA
The DNA here is from genome assembly GCF_050435685.1 of Paraburkholderia sp. GAS448. Lineage (NCBI taxonomy): Bacteria > Pseudomonadati > Pseudomonadota > Betaproteobacteria > Burkholderiales > Burkholderiaceae > Paraburkholderia > Paraburkholderia sp. GAS448. The sequence goes on along the minus strand of NZ_JBNDKT010000005.1, from coordinate 390,479 downwards.
CTGAAACCCCGCTAGCGCCGCGCTGCTCGATCGACGGAGGAACCATGAGCTATGAATGGGTGACCCTTGCGGGTTATTGGAACGATTTCGTTCGCGCGTCGTGGCTGACGCTCCAGGTCACGCTGCTGGCCTTCGTCCTCGCGATGCTGCTCGGTTTGCTCACCGCACTCGCAAGCTCATCGCGCGTCGGGCTGCTGCAGGCGATCGCGAGGATGTATGTCGAAGCGATCCGCAATACACCGGTGCTGCTGCAGATCTTCATCGTGTTCTTCGGCTTGCCCTCGCTCGGCATCACGCTCAATGCCTATACCGCCGGCGTCATCGCGTTAGGGGTGAACGTCGGCGCGTATCTGGCCGAAGTGTTTCGCGCGGGTATCCAGTCCGTGCCGCGCGGTCAGCTTGAGGCGGCGTCTATCCTTGGTCTGGAACGTTCGCAGATCTTCATCGAGGTGGTTCTGCCGCAGGCCGCGCGCGCCGTCTATCCCGCGATCGTCAACAACCTGATCCAGCTGTTGCTCGGCACGTCGCTCCTGTCGGCGATCGCGCTGCCGGAGTTGAGCGGAACGGCAACGGTGATCAATGCGCGCACGCTGCTCTATATCCAGACCTTCTCGATCACGCTGATTGCCTACCTGTTCCTGAGCAACCTGCTGTCGTGGCTGGCGGGCCAGATCGGTGTGCGTGTCTTTCATCCGCCGCTCGTCATGAAGAAACGCACGCGCCGGCCGTTCCTCGTCGCACGACAGGCCGATCGCACCTGAGCGCTCAAACCGGAGACCGAACATGTCGAGCGAATTGTTGATGACCAGCCTGGCGATCCTGTTTCAGGGACTGCTGGCGACCCTGCTTCTCTCTGCGGCGTCGATCGTTGGTGGAACGCTGATCGGGCTGCTGGCAGCCGTATTGCGCTCATTCGGGCCATGGGGCACGCCGCGCGTCGCCAGGCTCTATACCGAACTGTTTCGCGGCACGCCTGTGTTGATCACGCTGATGTTCATCTATTTCGGCGTGTCGTACTTCGGCTACGCGATCGATGTATTCGCGGCGGGTGTCGTAGGCTTGAGCGTATATCAGGGCGCCTACATCGCCGAGGTGTTCCGCTCGGGCATCGAAGCCGTTCCGAAAGGCCAGTGGGAGGTGTCGCAGATCCTAGGGCTCAGCAAGACTCAGGCTTTCTTTTCAGTGATCCTGCCGCAAACCGGAAAGATCGTGATGCCGCCGCTCGTCGGCCAGTATTTATCGCTTATCAAGGACACGTCGATCGTCAGCATGATCGGCATGTCGGAATTGATGCATGGTGGTCAGGCCATCGTCGACCGGGTCGGCAAACCGGTGGAAATCTATGGACTCGTTGCCGTGCTTTATTTCATCGTGTGCTTTCCACTGTCGCAGTGGGTGCGCCACCATGACCGAAGAAGGAGCCTGTTGTCATGACCACTGTCGCTACGTCGAAGCCCATCATCAACCTCACCGGCGTCAGCAAGTCGTTCGGCGCTACGCAGGTCCTGAAGGAGATCAACCTCGATGTGCGGCCGGGCGAAGTGCTCGTGCTGATCGGCGCGTCGGGCTCGGGCAAGAGCACGGTGCTGCGTATCATGAGCGGTCTGGAAACGGCCGACACGGGCGAAGTCTGGGTCAACGAAGTGCCGCTGCACGATGCGCGCCGGGCGAAGGAAATCCGCGGTCATGTCGGCATGGTATTCCAGCAGTTCAACCTGTTTCCGCACAAGAGCGCGCTTGGCAATGTGACGCTCGCGCTGATCAAGGCACGCAAGATGAGCGCAGCGGACGCGAAGAAGCGTGCGATGGACGCGCTCGACCGGGTGGGCCTTGCCGATCGCGCCGAGCACTATCCGAGCCAGCTTTCCGGCGGCCAACAGCAGCGTGTCGCGATCGCAAGAGCGTTGGCGGTCGAGCCAGGCATCATGTTCTTCGACGAGGCTACGTCCGCCCTCGATCCGGAACTCGTCGGCGAAGTGACCGAAGTCATGCGAGGACTGGCGCGCGACGGGATGACCATGGTCGTCGTCACGCATGAAATGGGCTTCGCGCGCAAGACCGCCGACCGCGTCGTGTTCATGGACAAGGGGGTGATCGCGGAACAGGGCGCCCCCGAGCAGATCTTCGTGAACCCGCAGAACGAACGTACGCGCCAGTTCCTGCATCGTGTGCTCGACCATTGAGCGCGCCGCCGAAGAGGCGGCAGTCGTCTTCAGGCCGCAGGCTGACAGCGCGTCGCCCTTCACGCGCTGAACTTGCGTCACACAAACGATAAACTGCGAACCCTTTCGCCGACGGAGTTGAAGGAATGTCCGCACCAGAATCATCGAGGGCCAGGGGAGTCGACCGCGTCATCGGCATTCTCAAGCAGTTGCATATCGCGCGGCGTCCGATGACGATGCGCGAACTGATTGAAGCGACCGGCGCGCCGCGCTCGAGCATCTACGAACTGGTCACCATGCTCACGGAAGCCGGATGGCTCGAGACAACGGCCGACGGCAGCGTGTTTTTCGGCCGCGAGATGCATTACTACGGCTCCGACTATGCCGTACATAACGATCTGATCAGTCGCGCCCATCAGGCGATCCTCGCGCTCGTCCGGACCCACGATGAGACTGCGCAGTTGTGCATGCTCGAAGGCAACAAGTACACCGTGGTCCTGTCGGAGAACAGCTCGCGGCCCTTCAACATCAGTTCCGACATCGGCGTAAAAGTGCCGATTCCGTGGACTGCATCGGGCCGCCTGCTGCTCTCCCATCTGCGCGCGGAGGAGATTCGCAGCCTGATCCCGGACGAGGACTTTATCCTCGACAACGGCAGGCGCGTTGAATTTCAGGACTTTCTGCACGACGTCGAGCAGGCGGCCGAGCTGGGGTACTGTTGCACCGAAGGCCTTTCTCACACCTTTCGACTGTGCATGGCGGCGCCTATACGCGACCGGACGGGGCTTCCCGTCGCTGCGCTTTGCTTCATGACGAGCCGCGACACGGATCCGGGAAAGCGCGCGATGATGCTGGAGGATCTCATCAGGTCTTCGAAGTCGTTATCGCAGCCTTACGCACGGTTGTAGACGCCGTGTCTCTCGGCTCAAACACTTCGCACTAACCAACCGGGAAATATCCGACTATATTTCGAATGGTCGCGCCGCCCCCTGCCCGTTTCCGCAAGGGGCAGACTCGCCCGCGCGTCCGTATGCCGACGCGACCATCGACAGCGCTTCAAAAGCCATTACCGGAACGGGTACCGCGGAACTCCTGTTTTTCCAGGTCGACGCCAGCATTTCCCTTGACGATCGAAACCTTACGTGAGGATCGTTCAACGCCCAGGGCATGCCGCGTCGCGACTTCACGCTCGCGCAAGCGTTGTCCGCCAGCGCAGGATGGAGGGGCCAATGTCCATCGCCAGACTGATGCTAAAGCTTCTCAACCTGTCCGTACTGTGGATGTGCGCGTACGCCGGCTCGGCGTGCGCGCAAAGCGGCGATTCAGTGCCCGCCTACCACCACACCGGCAACCGAAGCGGCCAGTATGTCGTGGCGGGCCTCACCTGGCAGAGTGCGCCACGCCTGCATCGGGACGTGCGCTTCGACGGCACGGTCGAAGGGCATGTCTATGCCCAGCCGCTCTACTGGCGCCCTCCCGGCGCGACGGGCGGACTGCTGATCGTCGCGACTGAAGCGAACGTCGTCTACGCGCTGGATGCCGTAACGGGTCACGTGGTATGGCGCGATGCACTCGGAACGCCTGCACCTGCCGCCGACCTGCCTTGCGGCAACATCCATCCACTTGGAATCACTGGCACGCCGGTGATCGACTCCGCGACGGGCGCGCTATACCTCGACGCGCTGGTGGTCCGCCAGAATGAGCCGAGGCACCTGGTGTACGCGCTGTCGCTGCGCGACGGCTCGGTGCTGCCCGGCTGGCCGGTCGATATCGCCGCAGGGCTGCAGGCGAAAGGAATGTCGTTCACGCCGCGCCTGCAGAACCAGCGAGGGGCGCTGACGCTTCTCGATGGGCGGCTGTTCGTCCCATACGGCGGCCACTACGGCGACTGCGGCGACTACCACGGCTGGGTAGTCGGCTTGCGACGCGACACGCCAGCGGTCTTCGACGGATGGGCGACTCGCGGACGCAAGGGCGGCATCTGGGCCCCCGGAGGAATCGCCACGGCCGACGGCGCCCTGTTCGTCTCGACCGGCAACACCGACGGCGCCGATAGCTGGGCGGATGGCGAGGCAGTCATCCACCTCGCCCCCGACCTTCACCGATCGGCAAGCCAGCACGACGCGTTTGCGCCCGCCGACTGGCACGAGCTGGACGAGGCCGACCTCGACCTGGACGGCGCCAACCCGATGCCGATCGACTTACACGGCCATCGCCTGATCGTAGCGTTGGGCAAGGACGGCAAGGCCTATCTGCTGGACCGGGAGAATCTGGGCGGCATCGGCGGTGCGCTCGACGTGCAGCAGGTGTCGCGCGGGCCGATCCGCGCCGGGCCTGCGTCATACTCTACGCCGGATGGGGTTTTTGTCGCATTCCCAGGCGCCGGGTCGGCATGTCCGGGCGGAAGCGACCCGAATGGTCTGGTCGTGTTGCGGATCGGGGCGGCTTCTCGTGGCGGCTTGAGTACGGCCTGGTGCGCGAATATTGACGGTGCGGGTAGCCCGATCACGACAACCAGCGACGGCAGCGCGGACCGCATCGTGTGGATCGCTGGCGCGGAGGGCGACAACCGTCTGCATGGTTTCCGGGGCGATAGCGGCCAGCCGGTGTTCGTCGGCGGCGGCCCTGACGATGTCATGCCCGGGCTGCGGCATTTCGTGACCATCCTCGCCGCAGAAGGGAAACTCTACGTCGCGGGTGACGGCAAGATCTACGCGTTTAGCATTCGACCGTGAGCCTCAGCTTGACGGGCGTCTTCTTCGACCGAAGACGAACCGCATCGCATGCATCACCGGTGCCCAGCCAAGTGTATAAAGAAAACTCGACGCCGCGGAATTCACAGCCCTCGTTCTCAGGGGCCACGCGAAAGGAGCACGCGGCCATCGGAGGTAGTGATGACCGATCTCTATCATCAGATCACGATCGAGGCCGCGACCGAGCGCGTCTTCGCCGCGCTGGCCACCCGGGAAGGACTTCAGGCGTGGTGGACGGAAGATAGCGTCTTCGAAGCGCGTCCGGGCGGCATGGCCGAGTTTGGTTTCTGGGAACGCAGCGTCGTCTTCCGCATGCGTGTCGACGAGCTGGATCCGCCGCACAGGCTGGTGTGGTCCTGCGTCAACGGGCCACCGGACTGGGTCGGCACTACGCTCAGTTTCGAGCTGGCGACGCTCGAGGCAGGCAAGACCCAAGTCTCTTTCCTGCACACCGACGCACACTCGGCGGCGAAGGCGATAGCCGAGCGCAACACGACCTGGGGGTGCCTGATGCGCCAGCTGAAGCACCATCTTGAAGGCATACCCTTCAACCCGGTGTTCAAGGTGTCGGGACGTCTGCAATGAATCTCCCTCTCCAACCCGACACCTTGTGGCCCGCCATCCTGCGCCAAACGGCGCATGCGCTGGCTTGTGGCGCGTTGCACCCGATCGGCACACTCCGCACGACGATCGAAGATGGCGGCGTACGCTTCCTCGTTCGCCAGGTGTCGAGTCTCGCGCGCAAGGATGAGGACCAGCAAAAGCGCATGGCCAGGACTGCGGACGGTCGCAAACCTAACCCTTTCCTCCCTTACGACCCGGACCTCTTCGTCGCTGATATCTCGGAGACGCACCTCGCTCTCCTCAACAAGTTCAACGTCATCGATCATCACCTCCTCATCGTCACGCGTCGCTTTGAACTGCAGGAGGCATTACTCAATCTGGAAGACTTTGGCGCATTGTTCAACTGCATGGCCCAGTTCGATGGCCTCGGCTTCTACAATGGCGGTCCGGCCGCCGGCGCGAGCCAACGTCATAAGCATCTGCAGATCGTGCCCTTGCCGCTCGACGAACTGGACCCGCTTTTGCCGATCGAGCCGCTCCTTGCGGCTGCATGCATGGACGGATTCATCGGTTCCGTACCCGGCCTCGCTTTTCCTCACGCGTTTGCCCGGCTGGAACCGCTGGGCGCAACGAATTCGCTGGAGACGGCTCACAGTGCATTCGAGCGCTACCTCGCGTTGCTCGACAAAGCCGGTATGCCGGGGATGGTTGTCGATGGCGAACCGCGGCAGTCGGCGCCGTATAACCTGCTGGTCACGAACCAGTGGATGCTGCTCGTGCCGAGATCGACAGAGTGCGTCGAGGGAATCGCGGTCAATGCCCTGGGGTTCGCGGGGTCCCTCTTCGTTCGCGACGAAATACAGATGGAAACGGTCCGGAGACTCGGCCCGATGACCGTATTGCAGCGCGCCGCCAGGTCGACTTCGACGTAGGTCCGCTCTTATGGCCTGCGTGAACAGGCCCTAACGTCTTGTCAAGGAACGTCCAACATCATCCTGCCCACCGGACAGTTACTGCTTGCCCGAAGCAAGCTGCTGGTTGCGCTCAGCAAGAAACTGGATCAAGGCGTCTACGCTGTCCTGCTGAATCTTGTCGTTGAACTGCTGCCGATACGTTTGAATCAGCCACGCGCCGAGCACATTCAGGTCATACACGCGCCAGCCTTGCGGCGTTTTGTACAAACGGTAGTCGATTTCTACGGGTCCGGCCTCGTTGATCGCGACCGTGCGTACCACGACGTCGGTATCGGTCGGCGCGACGCGCATCGGCGGGTAATCGATCTTTTGATCCGGGCGAAGCTGCGCAAGCGTGCCCGAATACATGTGGATCAGCAGCGTCTGGAACTGGTCGACCATCTGCTGCTGCTGCGTCGGCGTCGCCGTCCTCCAGTGGCGGCCCATCGCGAGCTGCGTGGTACGGTGAAAATCGATGTAGGGAAGGATGTCCCTGTCCACGACATCCTTGATGCGAGGGATATCGGTCGGCTCGATCGCCCGGCTGTGCACCTCGTCGAGTACCTGCTGGGTTACGGTCTTGATCAGCGCCTGCGGATCCGACTGGTCGACCTGCGCGTAGGCCGCGCCGCCGAAAATGAATAGCGCTGAGAAAACAGGGATGAGGAACAGAATCTTCATATGTAGGGTTCCGGCAATGTTCACAATCGCGAGTGACAAGCATATTCCATCTACGCCGAATCGGCCGTTGCTGCTGCGCATCACCGTGAGTGTCACGTCCAGCGGGTGAAGCCGTCGGCACTCTGCGTCGTCCGCCCGCTCGACAATGATAGGAAGCCGTTCGGCGCGTCGCCATGCATTTTTTCGATGCAGGAAGGGCTGATGGATTGCCTGAACCCGCTTCGGCGCCCGTCCTCAGGGGCCGGGACGCCTGCAGACATCTTTCGCGAGGTGCATAATCGACGCCGTCCGCACTGGTGCCAGCGGACGCAAGCGTCGCCACGGAGCGATCTGCGACGCGCTGTCGTTTCTCACTCTAACTGTCCCCATGTCCCGCAGCCCACAGTCGTCGCGCCCTCTCATCATCGCATCCGTCATGGCTTCCATGGCAATGGTCGCCATCGAAGCCACCATCGTTTCCACCGCCATGCCGCAAATCGTCGCCGAACTGGGCGATCTGCACCTCTACAGCTGGGTCTTCTCTTCGTTCCTGCTCACGCAGACCGCGATGACGGTGATCTTCGGCAAGCTCGCCGACCTGTATGGACGCAAGCCCGTCATCCTCGCCGGTATCGCGATCTTCCTGATCGGCTCCGTGCTCGCCGGCTTCGCATGGTCGATGCCGGCGATGATCGTCTTCCGGCTGATTCAGGGAATCGGCGCGGGGGCGATCCAGCCGGTCACGCTGACAATCGTCGCCGACCTCTATCCCGCGCGCGAACGAGGCAAGGTGCAAGGCTACCTTGCGAGCGTCTGGGCAATCTCGGCGGTCGTCGGGCCGATGGTCGGCGGCTTCATCATCCACAATCTGTCGTGGGCATGGATCTTCTGGATGAACGTGCCGATCGGGCTCGCGTCGGCCGCGGGCTTTATCGCTTTCCTGCGGGAATCGGAGCGACACGCCCGTCCCTCGATCGACTTTGCCGGCGCGGCGCTTTTCATGGCCGCGATTGCAGCGCTGATGATGTCGCTGACCTATGCCGGTGACGACGACATCACCAGGGCATCGATCGCCGGCGCTGTGTTTGTGGTGAGCGTGCTGTGCTTCGTGCTGCAGGAGCGTCGCGCCGCCGAACCGATGATCTCTTTTGCGCTCTGGAGCCGCCGACCCATCGCTGCCTGCAACGGCGCGACGGTCCTGTCCGGCATGATTCTGATGGGCGCCACCACGTTCCTGCCGATGTACGTTCAGGGCGTTCTGCATCGTTCGCCCGTGGTCGCCGGCCTTGCGCTCACGATGATGATGGTCGGCTGGCCCGTAGGCGCGACGCTCGCAGCGAAGTCATTTCACCGCACCGGATTGCGACCCATCCTGATCGGCGGCAGCGCTTTTATTCCGGTGGGTGCGGTGCTGCTTCTCCTGCTGTCGCCCGGAAGCTCGCCGCTCGTCGCCGCGTTCGGTTCGCTCATCATGGGCTTCGGTATGGGAACGTCGAGCGTCAGTTCGCTCGTCCTGATCCAGGAAATCGTCGATGCCGCGCAGCGCGGAAGCGCGACCGCATCGAATCTCTTCTCGCGCAATCTCGGCAGCACGCTTGGCGCCACGCTGTTCGGCGCGGTGCTGAACTTCGGTCTTGGTCATTCAGGGCACGGCGTGGCGGTCACGTCAGATCAGCTGAAGGCACTGCTTCAAAATCAGGCAGCGAGTCTTGCCAGTGGCGATGCGATCCGTCAGGTGCTGCATCAATCGCTTCACCTGACGTTCCTGTCGATTTTCGCGATTGCGATCTTTGTCGTCGTGCTTCTGGCCTTTGTGCCCGCGATCCACATAGGACCCGCAAAGAAGGTGCCTGTCGAGGCGTTGTCGCCGCTCGAGGACTGAAGCGCAGTGCGGCGATTGCTGGCGTCTCTGCAGGCAAAGCCGGTTTGCGTCAAACTGACGGTTCACCGGCAGCCAGGGCGTGCACGTCATGCGCGCGGCGCCTCGGCCTCCCAACCACGCAAGACATGGAGAATGCAGCATGTCCACCCTGCCCCGTATCAAGGCGGCGATCCTCGACGATTATCAGAATGTCGCACTGACGATGGCCGACTGGTCGCCGCTGGACGGCCGCGTCGACATCACTGTGTTCAATGACCACATCGACGACGTTGAAAAACTGATCGATCGTCTGAAGCCCTTCGACGTGCTGTGCGTGATGCGCGAGCGTACGCCGCTTACGCGCGACGTCATCGAAAAGCTGCCGAACCTCAAGCTGATCGCGTCGACCGGCGCGGCGAATGCGTCGATCGATCTCGACGCCGCTGCTGAACGTGGTATCGAGGTGCGTCACACGGGTTACAGCTCGACGCCGACGATCGAATTCACGTGGGCGCTCATCTTGAGCATGGTTCGCAACATACCGCTGGAGAACCAGTCGTTCCGGCAGGGCGGCTGGCAACTGTCGCTGGGAGAAGAACTCGCCGGCAAGACGCTCGGCCTGCTCGGTCTGGGACGCGTCGGGTCCGCCGTCGGTGTGATCGGCCGTGCGTTCAGAATGAACGTCATTGCGTGGAGTGAGAATCTCACGGCGGAACGCGCGCAAGAGAAAGGCGTACAACGGGTCAGCAAGGACGAACTGTTTTCCAGCTCGGACCTCCTGTCGATCCATGTGCGGTTGAGCCCGCGAACGCATCATCTGGTTGGCGCAGCCGAATTTGCCCAGATGAAGCCGACCAGCCGGCTGATCAATACGTCGAGAGGTCCGATCGTCGACGCCGCCGCGCTCGTCAAGGCCTTGACGAGCGGTCAGATCGCCGGCGCCGCGCTGGATGTTTACGATGTCGAGCCTCTTGACAATCCGCATCCGCTGCGCGAATTGCCCAATCTATTCGGGACCCCGCATATCGGCTACGTGTCGAAGGAGCTGTATCGTACGTTCTATGGCGATACGGTTCGCAACATCGTTCAGTGGCTCGACGAGACCGGGCGTTCCTCGAAGGTGTGACGCAAGCAGTATGCAATACCCGCCGCGCGGGTGGTGAGCAGGCCCGCGAGTTCCCGGGCCTGCTCACGCACCGGCAGAAAAACTGGCGCTATTGCTTCTTTAAAGTGCGTTCGTAATCGCAGCGAATACGCGTTCGACGTCCTCTTCACTGGTGCGCCAGTTACTGAATGCGGCACGGATAGCCCACGTGCCGTGCAGGACCGTGGGCGACAGGAATACCTGCCCATCGTCGCGCAGACGCCTTATCAGCGTTTGAATTCGCTCTTCACCCGGTTCATGGGCGAGCGTAAAACAGACCACGTTCATTCGAACCGGCGCCAGTAGCAAGAGTCTCGGTTCGTTGGCGATACGCTCTCCCAGCGCACGCGCCGCGGCGATGTTCTGTTCGACGATGTCACGATGCCCTGCTTTACCGTAGCTAGCCAGGGCGAACCATGCCGCGAGTGCCCGCAGACGTCTCGAGTTTTCGGGCGTGAGGTGCACGAAATCGGGTTCCCCCTGTGGAAACCCAAGATAAGACGCGTTGTTCTGGAACACGCGTACCTGCAGATCGCGACGCCGCGTGAACTGAAGCGCACTGTCATAAGGCACGTTCAGCCACTTGTGGCAGTCGATGCAAATCGAATCTGCCGCGTCAAGCAGGCGCACGAGGTGTGCGTGCTCTGCAGTCAATGCGGCGAATCCACCGAAGGCTGCATCGACGTGCAACCAGAAATCGTGCCGGCCCTTCAGTTCAACAATCGCATCCAGATCGTCGAAGTCGACGGTATTCACTGTGCCGGCGTTGGCAACGACAATCGCTGAGGCGCCCGCGAGGCTGGTCAACACTTCATCCAGCGCGACCACATCGATTGCCTCACGTCCGGGTAATAGCGGTACACGCTGGATGGCCTGCCGTCCGAGACCCAGCATGGATGCCGCCTTGTAGATGCTCGAATGCGGCGCTCCCGACAACACACGCACAGATCCCAGTGCGGCCAGACCTTGCTCACTGACGGATACGCCCGATCGCTCGCCGACCCATTCGCGCGCGATGGCCAGTCCCACCATGTTCGACATGGTCGCGCCACTGACGAACGTCCCTGTGTGCGCAGTCGATATACCGAACATCTCCCGCATCCACGCTACGGTCTCACGCTCGAGATCCGGGGCCAGTGAGTCGAGGCCGGAGGTTGGATTCTGGTCGAAAACGCCGGTCAACCAGTCGCCTGCCAGCGAGGCAGGTGTCGTGCCGCCGGTCACGAATCCCAGATAACGCGGCCCGGCACTGCCTGAAAATCCCGGCGCCCATCTTGCGCGAAAGTCGGCGAGGGCGGCATCGAAGCCTCGTCCTGTAGCCGGCAAGGCCATCGATGCGGGCGCTTTAGGTGCCTGCGCAACCGGTCGGTCATCCACAGTGGCAAGCAGCTGAGCCGCGTATTCCTGCGTCGTGGACAGAATCTGGGCGATACGGTCGAGATCGTGTTTCAGGTCGGGATGCATGATGGTTCGCTATCAACGTGTCCGACTAGCATGATCCATCAGACGGAAATCCTGAAGATACAATTCGATAAGAACTGTACTGGTCAGCGGGACGCGCGGCTACCTATGCCGGGTTCGCGGCCGATCGCGATTCGATTGCGTTCAACGCTTGCGCGAAGCGGCGGGCAGGCCGTCCAGCCTCGTCAACAGCATCGAAGCGCGCCTGCCCAGTGCGCGAGGCAACCCCGGAGTCGCCAGCACCGTATCGATGCGCGCGCGCCAGTAGGCCGGTGTCGTCACCGTGGCCGACGGGTTGATGTCGTGGCAGCGAATCAGGCGCTCCAGCTGCACAATCATGGTCTCGATATGCGACAGCTCCTGCATGGCATGGTCGTGATACCACATATGCACCTCGTCAATTCAGCTCTGGTGTTGCTGTTGTATGCGCCGTCGCTCGAATTCAGGCATGGCACGGACGCGGCCATCGCCGCGACTTACGCGAGCCACGGCGCCCGTGGCCATCGATGCGGCATCGAGCCATCGGCCTACCGCGGCGCGGGTCGAACGTTCTGGTTAAGGCGAAAGAAATTGGTCGGGTCATACCTCTTCTTCAGTTCCATCAGCCGCGGATAGTTTTCGCCGTAGGCAGAGCGCACCCGATCCTCACCTTCCTCGCCGAGGTTGTTCGCATAGACCCCGCCAGTGGAGAACGGTTTGACTGCGTCCCATACGTCGCGCGCCCAACGGATATTCAGGTCGTCGTCGGCGGGATCGTCCCAGATCGAAATCGGAAAGCAGTCGTATAGCGCATCACGGTTCACATAGGGCGTCTCCGATTTTGAGATCCGCGCGATCGCCCCACCAACCTGCTGCAACACGAGCAGTGATGAGACGGAGGGCGCGTTCGCGTAGACGCTGAGCATTGTGTCGATGGCGGTGTCGGTGAGTTCGCCCAGAAACTGGGCTTTCCAGTAATAGCGCCGCCCCCGCGGGAAGATGCCGTCACTGGCTGTCTGGATCTGCAGATAAGGCACTGGACCGAAGCGGCTCTCCACCGGCGTGCCGTATTCCCTGAGCTGTCCGATGACGCGCTCGCCCAGCGCAAGGGGGCCGATATAACATGCAGAGACACTGAAGAACTGTTCGCCGGACGGCGCCGTAACAAGCGCCGCGTCCAGACTCAGCTCATCTGGAGCATTGCCGGAAAAATCCCTGTAGAACCGCATTGCGTCGCGTGCCTGACCGTACGGGTAAGACACCGAGCCCGCGAGGATCATGGGCCCAACTGGATGAAGCCGGTATTCGAATGCGGTCACGATACCGAAGTTGCCGCCGCCTCCGCGTACGCCCCAGAACAGGTCGGTGTTTTCGGAAGCACTTGCCCGGTGCAACTGGCCGTCTGCCGTCACGATTTCGGCGGCGATGAGGTTGTCGCAGGTCAGCCCATGTTTGCGGGCGAGCTTGCCGAAACCTCCGCCCAGAGTCAGCCCGGCTATGCCGGTGTCACTATTGACGCCCATTGTCGTCGCCAGTCCATGAGCCTGCGTCGCCGCGTCGAACTCGCCCAGGTTCAGGCCGGCTTCCGCACGTGCGATCCGGCGCACGGGATCGACTTCGATTCGCTTCATGCGCGAAAGATCGATCACGATGCCCTGGTCGCACACCGACAGACCCGCCACGTTGTGGCCGCCACTGCGAACCGACACAACGTAGTTGCCCGACCTCGCGAAGTCAACCGCCTCGATGACGTCATTCGCGTCGGCGCAATAGACGATGATCGCTGGTCGGCGGTCAATTGCACCGTTCCACACCTTACGGGCGCGCTCATATCCAGCATCCACCGGCAGGACGACCTCGCCATGCACGCACTGCCGGAATCGCTCGACACTCGATGCTGGTTGATCGACGGCCCCTCCGGCACTCTCGATGCGTTTGCCCACTTCCATCGAACCTTCTCCTTGCGCCACGACCAGGTCGCCGACAGCTTCGCATTCACCTGCCACTGCCCACTCGTACGAAGTGATGTGCAGATCGCCTGTATGACGACGTTGTTGACCAGATTCCTACGCCGCCCCAAATTCTTACACAACGTAAGATAGACGAAAATATGAAAGTATTTTGTAGGGATTACCCGAGTGCAGGCTTGAGCACAGGGTGCGCCAGCCACCTGTGTGATGGGTGCTTTGCGATACCTTGCTTCGAACGCGATGATCGTCGCGCACGCGGACAAACGGGAATGCTGGCAAGTGACATAATTGCCACTTTGCTGGTTTGCAAGACAGCGACTGCTTGATCGCCTCGAAACACAAGGAGATTTAAATGAGCAAGGGATATTGGGTGACCGCATACCGCAAGACGAAGGACCCGTCGAGGTTGGCAGCGTACGCACAGTTGGCAGCGCCCGCCTTGATAGCGGCTGGCGGCAGATTCATCGTACGGGGAGTCGCCGAAGAGGCTCATGAGCAAGGTTTGAAGGAGCGGACGGTCGTGGTTGAGTTTCCGACCTACGAGCAGGCAGTCACCGCATACGAAAGCGACGCGTACAAGAAAGCGCTTGAAGCCTTGGGCGACGCCGTCGAGCGCGATCTGCGCATCGTCCGCGGCGCGGAATGACGCGCAGCATGCGACCGACGCGGACGGCGTAAGAAGGTCCGCTGCCGGGCGGATCGCACGGCCGGATGTCTTTCGCGAATGCACAGGCCAACCGATGCGCGTCTCCGACGCGCTACCCATCCCAGGTGCGAGGTCAAACGAGCATCGTCAAGGTGTCAAATAGCACAAGATCTTCTTTCCTCGCCGATCTTGCGTGTCGGCGGATCACTTGCAGGAGGCACTCGATGAAGCACGAGGCCGCTCCGCTCAGCGTGCTGTTGCGCCGGGTGACAATGCTCAGTTGTCTAGGCTCGAATGCTTCCCTCAACGCCAGAACTGCCAGGTGCCCCTTGAACGGCGGCGCCACTTTTAGAATGGCAGGGCACCACGTGCACATATCGGCCCGTTCGACCAGGGTCTGGAGCGTCCCCAGTGAATGCGCGCGCACAATGCGGCGCGGGTCGATTTGCGCACCATGGCGCGTAAAAAGATAATCGATGAGCGCGTCCTGCCCGTCCGGCGCGAAATTCAGCGCCCAGTCCTGGTCCAGTAAATCGTGAATTGAGCGACAGTCCTGCCGCGGATGTCCCTGGCGTACCATCACGGCCGTCTCGTAGCTCAAGACCGGCTCGCAGGAAAACTCCCGCGTGACAATAGACGGATCCAACTGCCCGATCACGAAGTCCATGTCGCCCGCACGCAAGAGCGGCTGCGCGACAGCCATCAGACTCTCGAACAGTTCCAGCTGAATATCGGGCATTCGCTTGCGGAACAGCAAGACCGTCTCGGCCAGAAACGTCAATGTAATCCACGGCGTGACACCGACACTAAGCCGTCCTTCCGCCCGACCGCGTAGCCTGGCCAGTTCGTTCTGCGCGTGCTCCATCTGATTGAGGACGAGCCGCGCATGCGTCAACAGCGCCTTGCCATATTCGGTAAAGCTGATCCCTTCAGGCGCGCGTATCAGCAACGGCAGTTGCTCAGCGGCTTCAAGTTCGCGCAGTGCGCGCGTGACAGCGGCCTGAGAAATCCCCAATGAACGCGCGGCCGCTCTGATGCTGCCCGTTTCCGCACTCGCGACCAGCGCCTGCAATTGATGAAGCTTCACGAAACCACCCTGACAACAAACGGTTGTCAGGATAACAAAACTGCGGCTTCCCGCTCGATATTTCGCTGACTAGCATTCCGACCAGTGCACACATCTGCGTCGTCCGAACACCTGAGGGCGTCGTGCGACGACAGAACCGGTCCACTCTCCAAAGGAATTCGTCAATGGTTCAAGACTGCGTTTTGCCCGGCATCGCCGCGATTCAAAAGGAAATGATCGGCTTGCGCCATCGCATTCATGCGCATCCGGAGCTGGGTTTTCAGGAGGTGGCAACCAGCGAACTCGTCGCCGAATGCTTGAGCAAGTGGGGATACCAGGTCACGCACGGTGTGGGCAAAACCGGCGTGGTCGGCACATTGAAGAACGGACAGGGACCATCCCTTGGATTGCGCGCCGATATGGACGCGCTTCCCATCAGCGAGGCGACAGGCTTGACCTATGCCAGCCGTAACGACGGCGTCATGCACGCATGCGGCCACGACGGGCATACCGCTACATTGCTGGCCGCAGCAAGGTATCTGGCGGAAACGCGAGCGTTCTCCGGCACGCTGAACCTGATTTTCCAGCCCGCCGAAGAAGGCCTCGGCGGTGCGCAAACAATGATGGAAGACGGCCTGTTCGAACGCTTTCCGTGCGATGCCATCTTCGCCCTCCACAACGTTCCGGGTTATCCGGCAGGCCACCTGGGCTTTTTCAGCGGCGCATTCATGGCGTCTGCCGACACCGTCACCGTTCGCGTGGTGGGTCGGGGCGGACACGGCGCCGTGCCGGACAAGACCATTGACCCGATCGTCGTATGCGCGTCGATCGTGACGGCGCTGCAAAGCATCGTGTCGCGTAACGTAAGCCCGCGGGATCTGGCCATTATCAGCGTCGGGTCGATTCATGCGGGTGTCGCGTCGAATGTGATCCCGCCGTCGGCGGAGATGCTACTGACCGTCCGGGCGCTTGCACCGGATGTGCGCGACCTGCTCGAACGCCGGATTCGCGAACTGGTGCACGGGCAGGCTGCAAGTTTCGGTGCGCACGCGGAGATCGACTACTTCCGTTGTCATCCGGTGCTGATCAATCACCCTAAAGAAACGGACTTCGCGCGCCAGGTGGCGGTGGAGTGTCTCGGCGCGCAGGCGATCATCGACGATCTCGAACCCTTCACCGCCAGCGAGGACTTCGCCTGCATGCTCGAACAATGTCCTGGCAGCTACCTCGTGATCGGTAATGGGGACGGCGAGCGCAGTTGCGCGCTACACAACCCCGGCTATGACTTCAACGACGACTGTCTGGCGGTGGGCGCCAGCTATTGGGTCAAGCTGGCCGAGCGATTTCTGGCATGAACGATACGCCCGGCACACAACCCGTTCAACAAACGACATTAAGGAGAATCACATGAAGAAGACGCTTGCGGCGATCCCGTTCGCTTTGATGATGTTGACCGGCGGCGCGGGTGCCGCCGATTGGTCCGGCAAGGAAATCAGGCTGGCGGTGGATCCAACGTACCCGCCGCTGGAGTTCAAGACGCCGGACGGCAAGCTGACCGGCTTTGGCGTGGATATCGCCAACGCGCTTTGTGCGGAACTTCGTGCGCGGTGCGTATGGGTTGAAACGAGCTTCGACGGAATGATCCCCGGACTGCTGGCGAGAAAGTTCGACGCGATATCGTCGTCGATGAGCATCACGCCGAAGCGCATGCAGCAGATCGCGTTCACGAACAAGATCTCGAACGCACCGGCCCGGCTGGTGGTCAAGCGCGACTCCGATCTGCTGCCCACCGCCGCCTCGCTAAAGGGCAAGCGCGTCGGCGTCGAACAGGGTTCGACCCAGGAGGATTACGCGAGAGCGAAATGGGAGCCGGCCGGCGTGCAGATCGTCTCTTACCAGAACCAGGATCAGGTCTACACAGATCTGATCTCGGGACGGCTGGACGCGGCATTTCAGGCATCGATAGAAGCGAGCGAAGGCTTTCTCAACAAGCCCGAGGGCAAGGACTACAGGTTTGCCGGTGCGGCTTTGGACGATCCGAAGTATTTCGGCCCTGGCGATGGTCTTGGCCTTCGCAAGGAGGACGTCGCGTTGCGTGATGCATTCAATCAGGCACTGGCTGCCGTGCTCGCGAATGGAACCTACGCACGGATCAACAGGAAGTACTTCGACTTCGATATCTACGGCGCTAAGTGAGCCTGCCTCGGCGCCCGCCGCCTCGATCAACCGGGGACCGACGGTCAGCTTCGCCGTCCGTCGGTCCCCGGTTGGCTTGAACAGATCTGCCAAACCCCTCACCGCCCCATCGTCCGCATCGCCCGATATTCACGTCGCACGATATCCATCAACTCCTCAACCGACGTGCTCGCCGCCTCCCGCTGATACGTCACGCGCCCTCGCTGCATCAGCATGACGCGGTCCGCAATATCGAGCGTCTGCGCGTAGTTGTGCATGATCATGATGATGGACAAACCGCCCTTTGCCTTCAGCCGCAAGATCAGGTCGATGATCAGCCCCGCCTCGCGGGCGCCCATCGCCGCGAGTGGTTCGTCCAGCAGCAGAATCCTTGCGTTCGAATTGACCGCGCGCGCGACTGCAATGGCTTGTCGCTGACCACCTGAGAGCTGCTCGACCGGCAGATCGACCGACGGCACGGTCACGCCAATCTCTTCGAGACACTCCGCTGCGCGGATACGCATGGCGCGGTTGTTCAACAGCCGGAACGGGCCTGGGCGGATGATCTCCCGATTCAGGAACATGTTGTGATAAATGCTCAGGGAATTGGCCAGCGCCAGATCCTGGTAGACGCATTCAACGCCAAGCGAACGGGCGTGATCAACCGAGCGAAGCATCGTCTCCTCGCCGCCCAGGAAAAGCCTGCCACTCGTCTGCTGATGAAACCCGGTGAGAATCTTGATCAGCGTCGACTTGCCCGCACCGTTATCGCCGAGGATGCCGAGGATCTCCCCCTGCCTGAGCGTCAGCGATACGCCATCGAGCGCCGTGACCGCCCCAAAGCGCTTGACAATATCTTCGACGCGCAGCGCCTCCGACACGTCCGACATCACAACTCTCCCTTGCGTGCCAGACGAACGACGTGGATGTTGAAGATCATGGCGGCCAGGATCGCAGCACCGAGAATCATGTTGAAGGTGAAGGCATTGATGCCGATCAGCGTGAACCCGTCATTCAGAATGCCAAGGACTGCTGCGCCGATCAGACCGCCGATGATCGTGCCCGAGCCGCCGGCAAGTGGCGTGCCGCCGATCACCGCGGCGGCGACTGCGAGGAACATGATCTGGTTGCCCCCTGCCTGCGGATCGATCGAAGAAATCCGGAACCCCTCCAGAATTCCGGTGAAGCCCGCGAGCACCGCGGCGATAACGAAGTTGCCGAGTTTCAGGCGCCTGATATGGATACCCGCTTCGCTCGCGCCTAGCGGATTCGCCCCTGACGCGATCGTGTGCAAGCCCCAGCGCGTATGCCGGAGCAGGACGTGCATGACGGCGGCAATCGCGATCGCCCAGATGATTTCGCTGTAGCCCCACGCCCCCATGAACGCCGCGAAACCGGCACTCTCGGGCGGTGAAACCGGAGTGCCTCGTGAAATCGTCAACGTGAAGCCGTTGACGAAAAACAGCGTACCGAGCGTGGTGACAAAGGATGGGATCCGCAGGTACACCGTCACGGCACCGTTGATGAACCCGACGAGGCCGGCCGCAAGCACGCCGGCCAGCAACGCAATCCCGGCGGGCAAGCCGGCCTCGTGGGCGAAATGCATGACGAAGGGCGCGAACGCGAAGACCATCCCGGCGGAAAGATCGATCTCCCCGCCAATCATCAGCATGATTTCGCCAAAGGCAATGAGCGCAACCGGGGCGATGAACTGCGACAGGTTCTGGAGGCTGGCCCCCGTCAGCAGAAAATCATGGTTGGCTGCCTCGAAGTAGGCACTGAGGATCAGCGCAACCGCGAGGATGCGAATCTCGCTCGACCGCACGATCGACCGGGACCAGAGTCCCGATCGTCCGCTGGATTTTTTAGTGTCCGTCACAGAAGACGTCACCCCTTGATCGCACCCGTGCGCGGCACGATCTGAGGCTTCGTGCTCTTGCCTTCATAGCGTGTCGAGGTATTCAGGTAGGGTTCGACCGTGCCTTTAGTGACGAATTTCAGGCCCGTGTTGACATTGGCGGGTCCGACAAGCCCACCGGACGACAGGAAGACGAACGCCTGGACCACCGTATAAAAACCTTGCACGTAAGGCTGCTGATCGATCGTGAAGTCGAGGAAGCCTTCGTGAATCAGCTGGACCGTGCGCGGCAACAGGTCAAAGCCGCCGCCATGCACGCCCTTGGCTGGCAGGTTGGACTCTTTCATCACCTCCGCGACGCCCTGGGTACTGCCCGCATCGACCGCGAACATGCCTTTGAGGTCCTGGTGGCCGAGGTAAAACGACTTGATCTTCGAGAGCTCCTCGTTGACCGTCGCACCCGTCGCGATGGTCTGCACGTCGATTTTCTTGCCCGATTTCTTGATCGCCGCGACCGCGCCGTCGAGCCGGGGCTGAATGTTGAGCTGGCCTGGCGTCGCGATGAAGAGCCCGACCAGACCGCTATCGACGAGGCTTACGATGCGTTCACCCATCTGATAGCCAGACAGATACAGATCCTGGCCGATGTAGGAGAGACGAGGGTTCGACGAGCCCTGAGGGGCATCGGCGTTATAGGCGAACACCGGGATGCCTGCGTCGAGCGCCGCCTGGATCGGCTTGTCGAACGCCTTCGGATCGACGATCGGCACGGCGATGGCGTCGGCTTTGCCGGCAATTGCCGCGTTGACCGCGTTCACCATCTCGGCAATGTCAGCATTGGCCGAGCCGGTCCACTGATAGTCCATCCCGAGCAAAGCCGTGGAGTCCTGAATGCCATATTGCGTCGGAACGAAGAACGGGTTCGTCGTGACATGGTTGACGAATACGATCTTCCAGCGCTTGTGGTCCGGAAACGGACCCGCTTCCGCAGCCTGTGCCGGCGTAATCGCTCCGCCTAGCAGCGCCAGTGCGGCGCCGAGGCCCGCACCCTGCAGCAATCCGCGACGCATGACCTGCACTTCGCCCTTGCCTTCCTGCTCTTGCGCCATGTCATCCTCCAGTCTCTCAGTTATTGAATAACTCACTGTGCATGACGGCGCAGGCCGGGAAAGCGCCGGTGCCGGGCATCACCACACCTCACGAACCACGTGTGCATGCGCGTGCGCCTGACGACCCTGCGGAAAATGCTATATCACGCACTTTTACCTATTAATCGATGTATACCCTTAACTAGTCCGACTATTTGATCGCGGCCGGCAGCACGAATGCGGGACCGGTCGCGGACCTGTTCGCCGGCCGTGGCTCGAACGTTCCCGATAGCGATCTGCACTATGTGCCGTTTTAATAGTATTACTATCAAGGCAGATCCAGGAGGAGACAGACATGAAGGACGCCAAACGCCTGCTGCGCTCTGCCCAATGGTTCGGTTCAACCGACAAGAACGGCTTCATGTACCGCAGCTGGATGAAGAACCAGGGTATCCCTGATCACGAATTCCACGGAAAACCAATTATCGGGATCTGCAATACCTGGTCGGAGCTGACGCCATGTAACGCACATTTTCGTAAGCTCGCCGAACACGTGAAGCGCGGCGTACTGGAGGCTGGCGGCTTTCCGGTCGAATTTCCCGTGTTCTCCAACGGCGAATCGAACCTGCGCCCGACCGCGATGTTTACACGCAATCTCGCGAGCATGGATGTCGAGGAGTCGATCCGCGGCAATCCGATCGACGCGGTCGTCCTGCTGGTGGGTTGCGACAAGACCACACCGGCGCTTCTCATGGGCGCCGCAAGCTGCGACGTACCGGCGATCGCCGTGAGCGGCGGCCCAATGCTCAACGGCAAGCATCAAGGCGGCGACATCGGTTCCGGCACAATAGTCTGGCAATTGAGCGAACAGGTGAAGGCCGGCAAGATTTCGCTGCACGACTTCATGTCGGCCGAAGCCGGCATGTCGCGTTCGGCGGGTACCTGCAATACGATGGGGACCGCCTCCACGATGGCCTGTATGGCCGAGGCGCTCGGCGTCACGCTGCCGCACAACGCAGCGATTCCCGCGGTGGATTCGCGCCGCTACGTGCTCGCCCACATGTCGGGCATGCGCATCGTCGAGATGGCGCTTCAGGACCTGCGTCTGTCGAAACTGCTCACCCGCGCAGCATTTGAGAACGCGATCCGCGTCAATGCAGCCATCGGCGGGTCGACCAACGCGGCGATCCATCTAAAGGCGATCGCAGGCCGCATCGGCGTCGGGCTCGAACTCGACGACTGGACCCGGATCGGGCGTGGCACGCCGACGCTGGTCGATCTGCAGCCGTCGGGCCGCTATCTGATGGAGGAGTTCTATTACGCCGGCGGTCTGCCAGCGGTGCTGCGGCGCCTTGGCGAAGCCGGCCTGCTGCCGCATCCGGATGCGCTGACCGTGAACGGCCAGTCTCTATGGGACAACTGCAAGGACGCCCCGCTCTACAACGATGAAGTCATCCGCCCGCTCGACAGACCGATCGTCGCCGACGGAGGCCTGTGCGTGCTGCGCGGCAACCTCGCACCCAATGGCGCGGTGCTCAAGCCCTCCGCGTCCACGCAGGCGCTGCTGCGGCATCGCGGGCGCGCGGTGGTCTTCGAAAACCTTGAAGACTACAAGGCACGCATCGGCGCCCCAGACCTGGACGTGACCGCCGATTCGGTTCTGGTACTGAAGAACTGCGGCCCCAAGGGCTACCCCGGCATGGCCGAGGTGGGCAACATGGGGCTGCCGCCGAAGCTGCTCGCACAAGGCGTCACGGACATGGTGCGTATATCCGACGCGCGTATGAGCGGCACCGCCTATGGCACGGTGGTGCTGCATGTGGCGCCCGAGGCGCGCGCGGGCGGCCCGCTTGCGGTCGTACGGAACGGCGACTGGATCGAACTGGATTGCCATGCGGGGCAGTTGCATCTCGATGTCAGCGACGACGAACTGGCCGCGCGCCTTGCTGCATGGAAACAAGGCCAGCAAACGGCGCCAGCCGATGCGAGCGGCTACCGTCATCTCTACGTCGAGCACGTTCTGCAGGCCGATCAGGGGTGTGACTTCGACTTCCTGGTAGGCTGCCGCGGCGCAGACGTGCCGCGACATTCGCACTGACGGATGCAAGCGCCGTACCCCTGGCGAGCGTTACGCGGGGTGGTGGCTGCCGACTTCGAGGATGCTCTCGGCATCCGCGCGGGCGTTCTCGAGCTGGACCAGACTGGCGTGCCGCGCACCCAGTGGATCGCGGTTCTGGATGGCCGTGAGGATCGCCTTGTGCCGTGGCAATGACAGCGCATGGGTATCGGGATGGCGGCTCGTCAGCTTGATCGACTCCGACAGGGCGAGCGACAACATGTTGCCTATATACGCCAGCATGTCGTTGTGTGTCGCCGTCATGATCGCGCGATGAAACTCGAGGTCCGGATCCAGCAGCGCGCTGGCGGTTTGCGCGTGCTCCATCCGGTCATAGGCGGATGCGATGCGCGCAACCTCGTCGCTGGTCGCCGCGGTGGCGGCGAGTGCCGCTGCTGCAGGTTCGATGATGCGGCGCACCGTCAATAGCGAACTGAAAAATTCGCCTTCCGGAACGCTGCTGATTGTCCAGTACAGGACGTCGGGGTCGAGCATATGCCAGTCCGCACGCGGCTTCACGACACTGCCGACACGCGGTTTCGACACGACCAGTCCTTTTGCCACCAGCACGCGTGTCGCCTCGCGCAGCACCGGGCGGCTGACACCATAGCTCTCGCACAGGACCGCTTCCGCAGGCAACCGCTGTCCCGGCTGCAGCTTGCCGCTCACGATATCCATGCCAAGTTCCTGCACGATGCGACCGTGCATGCTCTTGCGTTCTTGAAGATGACGATAGTCCATGGTCAGAGATCGCGGTCGCGCACGGCTCAGTTCTGCTCCGACCGATGCAGCGTTTGAGACGGCACGTACTCCGTCGATAACGCGGATACTGGTCTGCCACGATGAGCGCCGATGCGTTCCTGAAGCATAGCACGCGCCCTATGGCAGCACCCGGCGGTCGATGCGCCTCGCTCGTCAGCTGATACTTGCGGTGTTATCGCCGTCGGGCTTGTTCACGATGAGGTGTCGCGTTGCCATGTCTCTGGCTGCAGAAGTGTCAGGCAGGGACCAGGACCGCACGGTCTTTCTCTCGACCTAACGCATGGCATCGAAGCGAGCGTGCGACCTGAAAACAATCAGTCCCGCCAATCTTGCAATGCGCGTCTAACGCGCTACAGCGCCGACGGCGTCCTGCGTCATGACGAGCGCCAGCGAGGCGGACAGAATCGACTTCGCCAGTTCGTCGTCGTCCACGGCGCGCGCAAGCGTAATTGCCCCCACGATGGTCGCGACAATGCCAAGCGCCGAATGTCCGCTAGCATTGGACGTGGCCCGCGCTATTCGTGACTCCAGCTTGCGCACGTATCCGGTCAGTCGTTCCCTGACGTCCGGATTCGCGTGTCGCGCCTCTCCAGCGAGTGCGCACAACGCACATCCGCTACCGGGATTCTTCACGTGACGCTCACTGAGGAAGGCCTCTGCGATGGATTGCAGCGGCGTTTCCGTACGCTTGCCAGGCTCGGTTGGATGGGACGCCAGGCGCTTCTCGCTTTGACGGACCGCATGCTCGAGCGCTTCGAGGATCAACGCATCACGCGAAGAAAAATGGCCGTAGAACGCGCCATGCGTCAGCCCCGCGCTGCGCATGCAATCAGCGACGCCGAGCGCCTCGATGCCGTGTTCGCGAATCTGTCGCGACGCAGTCTCCAGAACGCGCTGCCTGCTCTCAGCCTTTTGTGCCTGCGAATAACCCATTTTTCGCCTCGTAGCGCCCCGTAGCGCTTGACAATCTGCATGACGAGCATAATACTGAATTTGAGCATGATGATCAACATACAGAATTTCGATGTTGTCGACGTTCATGCAGGTTCGAATGCGGCTGCTTTTCTGCGCCGCGTGACAGATTCTTGCGCCGCCAGCCGGCGTCGCTTTCGGCGCGATTTCGCGGCGTAATACACAGGAGAAGGATGATGCGTTTTACTGGAAAGACAGCTCTCGTGACCGGGGGCAATAGCGGCATTGGCTTTGCCACGGCGAGGCGGTTGATCGCCGAGGGCGCCCGTGTTGCGATCACCGGCCGCGATCGTGCGAAACTGGACGCGGCAACGTCCGAGCTCGGCGAAAACGCGCTGGGCATACAGGCCGACCTCGACGATGAAGCCGGGGTCGAGTCGCTGTTCAAACAGATCGAGGACGCCTTCGGCTCGCTCGACATCGTTTTCGCCAACGCCGGGATCTCAGGTCCGACTCCCCTCGGTGGCACGACAGCGGCGGCGTTCAACGCGATACTTCGCACCAATCTCACCGCTGTCTTTCTCACGGTTCAATCGGCCCTCCCATTGATGAAAGAGGGCGGCTCGATCATATTGAATGGTTCGGTGATGCGCGAGCTAGGCTCGCCGGGGTCCGCCGCTTATTCCGCCACCAAGGCTGGCGTCACCGGGATGGCGAAGGTGTTTGCGTCCGAACTCGTTCAGCGCGGCATCCGCGTGAACACCGTGATCCCGGGCGGCACGCGCACGCCGATCTGGACGCGCGGCGCAAGAGCCGGAGCGACCATCGATCAGGTCGAAGAGGCGTTCGCGCCCAGCATTCCGCTGGGTCGCCTCGCTATGCCGGAAGAGGTTGCGGCGGCTGTGCTTTTCCTCGCGTCCGACGATGCTTCGGGAACGACGGCGGCGGAGATCGTCGTCGACGGTGGCATGACCGGCGCGCCACGGGGCGCGCCTATGTTCCGCAAGGGGTGAACGGCAAGGACAGGCATGCATTGAGGCAATCGACACGCGCGGGATAGCCGGCGTGTCGACGATTACCGTCTAGCCCTATAGCAAGACCCGTCAGCCCGCAAACTGCTGCAACTGTCTGACAGCATCCCGCAGCTCGCCCTCCAGTTGGGCGAACAGTTCAGCCGCAGGCAATGACCTTGCCAGAGCGGCTGCCTGCCCTGCCCATTGCGCACCGTATCCAAACTCTCCCTTCGCTTTGGCTGCCGCGTGAAGCGCCTTTCCTGCGTCGTACGCGACCGGATACACGGGCGGCTTAGGCGATTGCGCGTCGTCACCGAGTTCGGTGAATCTGTTCACCATACTTCTCGCGATCCGCCCGGAGATCGCTGCCGTAAACGTTGTCTGGCGCGCCGGGGCTCCAAGCATCGCACGGCGATAACCTTCGTCAATCGACGTTTCCGGGCAGGCAACGAAGGCGGTTCCGAGCTGAGCGGCCTGAGCACCGAGCGCCAGCGCCGCCGCAATCCCGGCGCCATCCATGATGCCGCCAGCGGCGATGACCGGCAGATCGAATTCCTTAACCAGCAAGCGAGTCAGAGCAAACGTGCCCAACCGGTCGTCAAACGCATCCGGGTCGAAGATACCGCGATGTCCGCCCGCCTCGATGCCCTGGGCAACAATTGCGTCGACACCCGCTGCGGCAACCTGAGCAGCCTCCTTCAGATTCGTCGCCGAGGCCAGCAGCCTGATGCCGGCTTTTCTCAGGTCAGCGATGACTTCGGAGGGTGGCAAACCGAAGTGGAAGCTGACAATCGCTGGCTTCTCTTCGAGGAAGACCTCCAGCATGGCCGGGTCCGCAACAAAGCTCGTATAGATCTCCGACAGCGACGCAGGCGGCTTGGCTCCGTATTTTTCGAACAGCGGCGCGAGCCAGCTCAACCATTGGCGATCGACTGCTTCGTCCGCCACCGCAGGGCTATGACAGAAAACGTTGATGTTAAAAGGCTTCCCGGTCAGTGCCCGCGTCTCCTTGATGACCTTGCGCGCGCCCTCAGCGTTCATCGCTCCCACCCCCAAAGAGCCCAGGCCCCCGGCATTGGATACAGCAGCAGCCAGTGCAGGCGTGCTGACGCCAGCCATTGGCGCCTGAATGATCGGCTTTTCGATGTTCAGCAAACTCAGTAACGCTCGTTTGTCCGTCTGGTTGCTCATCTCGCTTCCTCTTCAAATTGGGTTTGTCGCCAATGCCGTCTACCCGATCCTGTGCGTCAATCAGAACACCAGTCGGAGTCCGGCTTCGTTAAACGTCTGTTATGCGGACGTCTCGCTCGCCTTGGCGAGCAAACCCGGCAGACCCGATGCTTCACAGTCCACTGATCGAAACGTTCTGCTCGCCCGCCTAGGCCCCCAGTCTTTGCATCAGAAAATCCACAAAACTGCGCACACGCGACGACAGATGCCGTGAGTGCGGATAAAGCAGGATGAACGGCCTCGAACACCCCCCATACGGCTTGAGCAGTTCCTTGAGCGTTCCGTCCGCGATATCTTTCTCGACAATGAAGCGATAGGTCTGGAATACCCCTGCCCCATATCGAGCCAGGGTCACCCCCGCAAGCGCATCGCCTGATGAGCCATACCCTCCGCGCGTCACCATCTCGACGGATTCGCCATCCCGCTTGAAATCCCAGGCCAGGTTGCGACCGGTACTCGGCAATTCGAACTGGATGCAGTCGTGGTTAATCAGATCGTCCGGCGTGTCCAGTCTGGCGACAGCTCTGCGCAGGTACGCGGGTGATGCCACGACGACCAGCTCCGAGTCCTCGAGCTTTCGCGCGATCAGACTGGAATCCTGCGGAGCGCGACCCCGGATCGCCAGATCGTAGCCTTCATCCGCAAAGTCGATGTTTCGGTTGCTCAGGTGCGTTTCGACGGTGACATCGGGATAACGCTCACGGAAGTCCGCCAACAGCGGGAGAACACGATAGTGACCGTACGGCGTTGGCATGCTGATTCGCAAGACGCCAGCCGGGGTTGTCTGTTGCCCTGTCGCTTCGCGCTCCGCATCCGCGAGCTGGCCCAGCGCCTGCCGGCACTGCTCGAAGTACCGCTTTCCAAGGTCCGTCAGCCGGATCTGCCGCGTCGTCCTCACGAACAGGCGTGCACCCAGGCGTTTTTCGAGCCGCGCCACTGAACGGCTGACCGCAGCCGGCGTGACGCTTGCAGCCGTAGCAGCGAGCGTGAAACTCCCCAGTTCCGCGGCAAGACAGAACAGTTCGATACTGCCCAGAAGGAGGTCGTCAAACTGGCGCTGCATGGTCTTTCAATGACATACGTTTCGTGCTCCTGTCGAGCGCCTCCTGAGCGATGACACCTCCCGTTGGAAAGTGCCGTCGGGCTTCCACGGATCGAAGTAACGCTTCGTACGCGCTGCTGACGTACGTCGAACGCGCGATCAGCCAGGTATCGATCGTGGCAATTTCCTGCGTCCGGACATCGATCGGGGCGCGCTGCACATCCAGTATCGACTTCGGGCAAAGCGCAAAACACGATCCCGCCGCTACGGACGCGAGGATTGAGTGGTACGACCCGAACTCCATCACGTTCCAGTAATTGTCTCCCTCAAACGCCCTGGTGCTCAACCATCGCTCGAGCACGCTTCGATACGTGCAGCCCCTGGAGAATGCAGCCAGCGTTGTTATCTTGAGGTCCTCCGGCCGGCTTGCAGGAGGGTGGTTGGGCGGCAGCACCAACAGCATCTCTTCCGCGTATGCCCGTGTTGCCTTCAATCCGCGCTCGGTAAACCTTGTGTCAGGTTCCG
This sequence comes from Paraburkholderia sp. GAS448, assembly GCF_050435685.1. Lineage (NCBI taxonomy): Bacteria > Pseudomonadati > Pseudomonadota > Betaproteobacteria > Burkholderiales > Burkholderiaceae > Paraburkholderia > Paraburkholderia sp. GAS448. The sequence continues at coordinate 362,539 of NZ_JBNDKT010000005.1, read as the reverse complement.
GAAAGCCATCGAAACCCGCCTCGGCGACAAACGCGCAGTCCAGCCGGCTGTTCGCCACATCGTCGACCAGTGAACAGGATGTACCGATCGACAGTTCCAGATGAACCTGCGGCCATCTGCTGTGGTACGACGAAAGAAGCGCCGGCAGACGCGTCGCTGCGGTACTTTCCATCGCGCCAATGCGCAACTGACCCGTGGGTTGATCCGGCGTCATTGCCTGACGCGCTTCTTCAGCGAGAGAAAGCAGGCGCTGTGCGTAGGCGAACATTCGGTGCCCGTCAGGCGTCAAGGTCATCTTCCTGCCGTCTCTCGAGAAGAGCTGAACCTTGAGTTCCTCCTCGAGCAGCTTCACCCGTGTCGTTACGTTTGACTGGACCCGCGCCAGATGCTGCGCTGCCCGAGTGACGCTTCGCTGCGTTGCGACTGCACAGAATATTTCTAGCGATGAGAGGTCCATTTCGCGCTCGGTGAGATTCTCACTCGGGGACAATACCTGTCGATTGTTCATCTCGAGGAAATCGCCGGTCAACCGGCAGGCGGGCAGACCGACTCCGGGCATCCCGCAATCCGGTCACGAGAAATCAGTCGATTTCGAAACCGCTTCCCACTTGTCTATTTCGGTGCTCAGCACAGACAACTTATCCCGGACCACGCTCAGAGCGTCATTGCCGAGCAGCAGATGAACCGGCGGCTTATCCATCCCGACGATATCCAGAAGGACCTGGGCAGCCCTTGCCGGATCGCCTGCCTGCCTTCCGTCTTTTGCCATGCGGGCCCGGCGAACCGGGTCGAAGACCGGGTTGTAGTCGTCTATTCTGCGCTCCGTGCGCACCATCGAGCGGCCGGCCCAATCAGTCCGGAATGCGCCTGGTGCGACAGCGGTTACCTTGATGCCAAAACCGCGCACTTCCTTGTCGAGTGTTTCCGAGATCCCCTCGAGAGCGAACTTGCTGCCGCTGTAGTATGAGATACCGGGGAATGTCACGAAGCCGGCCATCGACGTGATGTTGACGATGTGACCCGTGCGCCGCACACGCATCGACGGAAGCACCGCCTTGATCATCGCCACGGCTCCGAACACGTTGACGTTGAACTGGCGGATCAGTTCATCGAGCGGTGACTCCTCAAGGGTTCCTTCATGGCCATATCCAGCATTGTTCACGAGAACGTCGACCGGCCCCACGCGCTCCGTGACGCCTCGAACGATTGGCTCAATCGATGCAAAGTCGGTTACCTCGAGAACCACGCCGTGAGCGAGGCCTGCATGCAGCTTCTCGAATTCCGCTTTTGCGGCCTCGCTTCTGACTGTACCTATGACGGCGTTTCCGGCGGCCAGTGCAGCTTCAGCAAACGCCCGGCCAAAGCCAGAATTTACGCCTGTAATCAGAAACACCCGCTGGGCAGCATTGTTCATCGCAGTTCACCCTTCCATATTCGCAAACGCCACAGCGCTCATATCTGCTGCTTGCGTGGAACCATTCAACCGGAAAAACTCCGTACAAAAATCGACGAAGGTCCGAAACCGCACGGGCAGCAGCTCGCGGTGTGAATTGCAAGATCTGCCCGCTGCACAAACCGGCCCTATCGATCAATTCAACTGAACACGACGCACCAGGACACCCGTCATCGACAGGCGGAACCGGGTTTTCAAATGACAGCCGATGCTGCCTCCCGACGTTCAGGATCACGTACCGTGATGACGACAGGCTCAGATACCAGCGTTACCCGAATTTACTTCGCTTCGATTATTGCCTCATCGCGTATGTGCAAGCTTAGCAACGTTTCAGGGAGGGCACGCGCGGTTTGTGATGATAGGGGTATCGCTCGAATCGATAGCCAACGACCTCTATCGTTTCGATCCGGAATGTCCGACACATTGAACACGTCGGCTGCTCGATAACGCTCGCGGGTTTTCGTTGCACCGCGTACATATGTGCTTGACAGCTTCGCCTCATCGGCAACAGTCAATCGCGGCAACGCGACACTCAATCCGGTACTATCGAACGCAATAGCATCGTGCGGATGCCGGTTGATCAATCTCGATCTGGGGAATAGACATGGCTCTGACTGTCAGGCAACAAGCGATAAAGGATGAGTTCATCCGTGTCCGAAATACGTGGGCTCCGCAATGGGAGAGCATCCTGCGCATGGACTGCGAGTTTCTGCAAGCCTATCTGAAGCTGTCGGCGGTTCCCCTGACGCACAACTACCTTGAGAACAAGGTAAAAGAATTCATCTACGTTGCCGTCAATGCCTCATCGACGCACCTGTTCGCGCCTGGCATCCAGATGCATATCAAGGCGGCGATTGAATTCGGCGCCACACGTGATGAACTCATGGAAGTACTCGAGCTAACCAGCACAGTCGGCATCCATGCATCGAACGTAGGGGTTCCGATCCTGCTCGAGGTTCTGGAAGAAGAAGGCTTGACGAATGGCGCGGCGCTTCTCGACGAAAGACAGGAGGCGCTCAAGCGACGCTTCACTGAAGAACAAGGGTATTGGGATGCGTCATGGAGCGCGCTGCTAACACTTGATCCCGATATGTTCGAGGCTTACTTTGAGTTCTCCGCGATCCCCTGGCGCACCGGCAAGCTCGATGCAAAAACAAAGGAGCTCGTGCTCTGTGCGCTGGATGCGGCAGCCACCCATTTGTACAAGCCGGGCATCAAAACGCATATGCGCAACGCGATCCGGCACGGAGCGACCGCGCACGAAATCATGGAAGTGCTGGAAATCGTGAGCGTCATTGGCATTCACGGCGCGCTTATCGGGACACCCATGCTCGAAGATAGCCTCGCGGCGTCGGCCGGGAAATAAGACGACGCAGGAAGGACTACCCGCGCCGGCCTTTTGCACCATCTACTGCGCTTTACCCCACGTTGTCACGGCTGCATCGCCGCCGGCGCTTGCTGATGCTTCGCCCACCGGTCGGCGATCGCGCAGGCAATCAGCACCCCGCCCGTCACGAAGAAGACCCAGCGCATGCCGAAATGCACGCCGATCGCCCCACCGAGGAGCGGGCCAATAACCTGGCCCGCATACTGCGCGGACTGAAGATAGCCGAGCATTTTTCCGGACTGTCTTTCGTCGACCGAATGACGTACAAGCTTGGCAATGGACGGCAACAAACCGGCAAGTGTCATGCCCATCAAACCACGCAGCACGGCGAGTTGCCACCACTCGGTGACGAACGCCTGCGGGATCATCACGAGCCCAGTCGCGATGAGGCACCCGATAATGACGTTCCAGCCTCCTATGCGATCTGCGAGTGCGCCAAGCCGTGCGGCCATCAACATGCTGCCGAATGCAGAACAGGCCATCACGATCCCCGCAACGGTAGCCAGCCTGTCATGACTCACACCAAGCTGGCCGATGTATACAGTAATGATCGGCTCGATAGACATGTTTGCAAGCAACACCATCATCGCCGTCACGAGTAAGGCGGCCATCGTCGCATAGTTCTGGCGCTGCGCCGCGACGGCAGTCTTGACGGCTTTCGATTCGCGCGTGGGAGGCTTGCTGAAGTCTTCGCGGACCAACGTAATCGTCAGGATCGCAGCCACCGAAATCATGCCACCCGCTGCGAAGAATGCACCACGAATCCCAATCAGGTTCGGCAGAAAGCCACCAACCAGCGGACCGACCAGATTACCTGCGAGCACGCCGGTCGACAGCACACCCAGCGCCCAACCCGAGCGCTCTTTCGGAGCTTGAGTGCCGATCATCACAATCGCCGCAGACGCATAGCCCCCTACGAGACCGGCGGCGAAGCGCAGCGCCACCAGTTCGTAGACGTTGTGCGCAAGACCAATAGTCGACATGACAACCGCCATTCCTACCGCCGCCCTGATCAACATCGGCTTGCGGCCATACCTGTCTGCAAGCTGCCCCCAGATCGGCGCAGTCACCGCCGTGCCAAGAAACGTGACGCCGAATGCGACGCCTGACCACTGCACAACCGCCGAGGTCGAGGTCACCCCCAGTTGCTGAACGTAAAGCGGAAGGAACGGCAGCAGCATGCTCAGGCTGACGAGCGTCGTGAACGACCCGAACACGCAGATCACCAGGTTTCTACGCCAGTACTGAGCGTTGCGCTCGGCATAGGTGCCCCGCTCGGCGGATTGAGCGGCGCCCGGGCGCGTGCTTGCAGGATTGTCCGTTGTGTAGAGCCGATCCATCAGTTACCTCGTTGTATGAGGGGTGAATGCAAGATCTGCCTGCTGCGCGCAATTGTCCTTTCGAATGAAGCAACCGGACACGACACAACAAGACACCCGTCATTGACAGGCGAAACCGCGCTTCGATGGCAGCCGACGCTGCCGCCCGATGTTCCAGATCAAGTAACGTGATGATGACGGACTCAGATACGTGCGTTGCTGCGATCCACTTCGCCCTGATTGTTGACTCATCGCGTGGAAATGAGCTTATCAACATTTCACGACAGCACCCGCGGTTTGTGATGATGGGGGTATCGCCCGGATTGATAACCCACGAACGTTATCGTCTTGCCGCGGAATGTTTCCGGCTGCGCCCGGATCGCCCGGAAAACCATGGTGCATGCGGGTCGGAGGCGTGGATTGAAAGAACCCCGCTTTGCTTTTGCCGGACGCCGAGACATTCCAGTAGACCGCTTCTCCTCATTTGATACACCGCGTAAAAACACATTTTCTCTGGAAGTTGCGTGCAAACGCGACCATCGAAGCCCAGATGGAATCGTCTCCTGTTACTGCCCAAACGGATCCGACAATGCAGCGCGCAAACGATCATTCCCCTTCGTGCACGGCCTTGACGAGGTTGTTGCGGAGCATCACGATCACCTTCTGTATTCTGGGGAACTCTTCGGGTGTCAAGCCGCAAGCCTCCACGAGGTTCATATCCAGAACTTTTTCGCGCAAAGGCGCAATCAATAAAGGCGGTTCTGCCCGCACAGGACGATACCGACGGGCAGATTCGAGGTTGCGACGATCTAGCCGAACGTGAATGAATAGGCACTGGCGCCTGGATCGAGAAATTCGATGGAAAATGTCCGGTCCCTTACCGGGCCTGCCTGTCGCACCAACTGGTACAGACGCTCGCGATCCACTACGCCGCTGCCATCGGCCGCGACGTCTGCGCCGTGCGATGCTCCCGGCGGGCCACCATCGACAGTCACGCGGAATCGAATGGGCTTCCGGTCAGAAGCCGGCCCCAACACCAGATGCAGATCACGAGCGTGAAATCGATACACGATCTTTCCTGGTGCGGTTGCGAGTTGCACCCGATCCGCGCCGATCTTCCACGGTCCGCCAAGACTCCAGTTGTTGAGCGACATCGTGGCAGGAGAGGTGTAAGTGCGAAGCTCATCAGGCAGTACCGCTTCGACTGACGCGAAACCCTGAGCCTGCTGGTAACCGACATAGGTTTCAGTCGAAAGCAGATCTTTTGGGTCCGACGCCGCCTGCGAACCGCTCGCGCCAGCTGCACCAGTTGCGCTGGGCAGCTTCGAGTGGCCCGCCTCGGATAGCAACTCGCGGACTGCCTGCTCCGATTTGTCGTATTCACCCTCTCCAAAGTGGTGATATCGGATACGGCCCTGAGCATCGATGATGTAGAACGCTGGCCAGTATTGATTGCCGAACGCCTGCCAGATTGCATAGTTGTTGTCGATGGCGACCGGGTAGTCGACTCCCAGATCAGATGCGGCCCGCTTCACATTTCCGATGCTGTGCTCAAACGCAAATTCCGGGGCATGCACGCCGACGACAACGAGTCCCTGGTCGTGATATCTCTTCGACCACGCTTTCAGATAAGGCAACGTGCGAAGACAATTGATGCACGAGTAGGTCCAGAAATTGACGATGACAACCTTCCCTCGCAGGTCGTCCGCTTTCAAAGGCGGTGAATTCAGCCAGTCGACCGCGCCAGACAGCGACGGCATCTTGCCCTCAACCGGTAATGGTGCCAGCATGGATGCATTCCTGACCTCGACCAGAGGGTCGGCAGTCGATGCGTTCGAAGACTCCCGCGATGTCACGGGCGACTGAATGGGCGCGTCATCGTTAGCGGCAAGATTCTTCAACGCTGTTGGGCCACGCGACAGCCGATCGACGAGTTTTTCTTCGATGCCTGCCGTTGTAGCTGCCGGAATATGCGCCAGCACACGCGTATCGAGCCCCAACGCGATCGCGGCGACGGCGAGCAGGATTGCTGCGCCAATTGCCCGCCGGAAACCCTCGGCAATCCCACAGGAGCGCTTCAGCGCGGCCAACACGCGCCCTCCGATCATCAAGGCGATCGCGAGCGAGGTCGACGCTCCCGCCGCGTATCCAAGCAGTAACAGGGTTGTGTCTCCATTCGCCCGATGAAGAATGGCCCCTGTGAGAACAAGGCCCAGGATCGGCCCTGCGCACGGCGCCCAGATCAAGCCGGTCGCGATGCCAAGAATGACCGAAGATACGATTCGAGGATTCGCACCATCGTCTCCGCCAAATCTCGCAAGACGGTTTCCCACGTTCACAAGGGGACGCATGAGCCGCTCTGAAAACACGGGAAGCAGCAGCGCGAATCCGAAAATCCCAAACAACGCAGTCGCAACCCAGCGGCCATATTGATTGACCTGCGTGACCCATGCCCCTCCTGCAACCGCGAGGCTCGCGACCGCCACGAAAGTCAGAGCCATACCAGCCAGAAGCGGCAAGCCACTACGAACGAACGGCTGATCAACGCGCGAGAATACAAAGGGGAGCACGGGCAGGATACAGGGACTCAGTATCGTGAGCACACCACCCAGATAAGCGAGGATGATAAATAACATAGGGTTGCGCTTCCTTTCCGGTCACTTCAGCCCGAACGTCGACCCCAGAGCGATGAACGTCAAATCGGGGGGACGCAACGCCGCTCGTATATGCCTGCAGTGCAGGCTGGTTTCGCCCCGGTCTGATCCATCGCGTCGACCATGAATCGGCGCAGCAGTGCCGTCTCGTGAAAGATGCGGAGATTGCAATGAACAGTACGGGCGAAGCCGGCGTTGACGCATTAAAACGCGCGAAAGTATCTCGCTTGTGTCGACAGGAACAGCCTGTGCAAGCTTATGTATCAGCGTCTGGGGCTGATACATTGCGATACAAACATAGGACTTGTTCCTGTGGGGAATTCCAGTTTTTCCATTAACGTCGTATCCGATGTTATCGAATGCGCTTGACATCGCCACGCGAACAGACGATCATTCGACTTATCCGCTTTAATCGTATGCGATTTATGTGCGGCCCCGCAGGATCAAAACACGGAAGTCAGCACGGCCGAACGCAGCGCCGGCGTCGATGCACAGCGCGCATACGGCGGCGTGACCGCCGGATCCTCTCAATCGGGGAGCCGTAGGGGCTTCTCCCTCCAGGGTGGTCTCTTTGCCCACCACTGATTGCATTTGAAACGTCATCGCGTAGGATCGCAGTGCACTATGCGGTGACGATGTTCGCCCGGTCTTCTGATGCAGAGCGTAGCCAGGGATCTCGGGCGCAGTGGTGTCCTTCGCGAAAGCCAGATTCTCGAGGTTCGGGATATGCCCCGTTTCGGGTACGAGGCACGGGTTCGCTTCGTGACTGTCAGCGACCCGCCTCCACCGCGTCCGCCAGTTCGGCCAGGGCATGGAAATGATAGTCAGGTTTCGTCATGGCCGACTCGATGGTGCCGCCCGATCCCTTCTGCGCATGACGGCGCTCGATCCAGCATGTGGCAATTCCCAACCGCATCGAAATTCCAATATCGTGATACTGGCTTTGTGCCACGTGCAGGTTGTCTGCCTGCGTATAGCCCCATTTCTCCTCAAAGCGACCACGCGCATAAGCGAAGTAGCGCGCGTCGGGCTTCTCGCATAAGGCATTGTCGCAGCTCAACTCCAGGTCGAACGGCTGCTCCAGAGTCGCAGCGAAATGCTTGAGCGCCCAGGTTTGCGCATTAGTCATGGTGACCAGCCTGAAATGTTTACGCAGACGCTTGAGCGCCTCGACCGAGTCTGAAAATGCCGGCCATTCGGCCACGGAATCGCGAAAGCCCTGTGCAATCGCGTCGCTGTCGGGCAAGCCCAAAACAGGTGCGACGACATGCCAGCAGCGCACCAGGTCGTCCGGATACGCGATGGTATCTCCGCTTTTGCGAGCCTGACGGTAAGCGGCAAGGAAGTCTTCGTCGGAGACCCTGGCGTCTTCTGCGACCGCATGCAGACAATTGAGCATGCCGCGCTCAAAGTCGATCAGCGTGCCGACGACGTCAAAAGTGAGCACCTTGAAATCGGTGAGTTTCATGTTTGCGGATCCTTTGCCTGTCTTGCCGAGTATCTTCAATATGGACCGCTTTCGCGGACAGTTCAAACATCGTGCGGACTTGCCGCAGGGTTGCCGGCTTCGTCACACCAGCCATAACAAAACAAGGACCACGCCGCCCCTCATCGTGGCGCAACCGGTTCTCCCGGCGTACCGCAAAGCCCTGCGTTAAAAGGAATATACGAGCCGACGTTCCAGATGGCAATTCCCGAATTGTTTGATCAGACATAACATGGTGTTATGCCAAACCTGCGCGGAACTGCACGAACGAACGCGTCGCTCGTCGTCGAAACCTGAGCGCGTGCGCAGCGGGATCAGGGCGACGCGACTTAACGGCACAGAGCCGGGGTAGACTTGAATGATCTCGATGGTGACGAGGGGGCTGACGTGATCAATAGCCCGGAAACAAAGGCTCTCCTGTTTGACGTCTTCGGGACGGTGGTCGACTGGCGCAATGGAGTCGCGCGAGAGCTGCGTCCGTTCCTCAGCCGTCATGCTTTAGCCGTCGACGCATTCGAGCTTGCAGATGCGTGGCGACGTCAGTACTCGCCTGCCATGGAAGAGATACGCAGTGGCCGACGGCCGTTTGTGCGGCTTGACGTATTGCACAGGGAAAACCTCGACAAGGCGCTGGCCGAGTGCGGCATCAATCCCGGTTCGATTTCTGCGGATGAGCTTGATGAACTCAATTTCTGCTGGCATCGGTTAGACCCGTGGCCTGATTCTGTCGAGGGTCTATTGCGGCTCAAGCGTCGCTTCATGATTGCCCCTCTCTCGAACGGCAATATCAGGCTGATGCTGGACATGGCAAAACGGGCAGCACTCCCTTGGGACGCGATTCTGGGTGCAGAGTTGGTTCGGGCGTACAAACCGTCACCGCAGGTCTATACCGCAACCGTCGAAATCCTTGGATTGAACCCTGCAGACGTCTGCATGGTCGCGGCACACAACGCCGACCTGGCAGCAGCGCGCCGTTGCGGATTGACGACGGCTTTCATAGTAAGACCCACTGAACACGGCCCGGCGCAGACAAGCGATCTGCATGCCGAGCAGGCATGGGACTTCGCAGCGACGGACCTGAACGACCTCGCTACGCAGCTGGGTTGTCCCACCTAGTCATTCGGCCTGCGGACGTTTGAACCTGCTGTGCTCTCCAGTCCCACATCGACTCGCCCATACTACGCGGCGGCCATGACGGGACCCAGCTGGGAGCGTGCGACTTCGACGAAAGCCTCCATCGCACTCGACACGTAAGCGTCGTGTCTGCGGATGAAAAGTGTCTCCACGTGCGCCTTTTCCGGTGCTATCTCATGAATGGCGACAAGGTCTTGGGCGGCAGCAGTCGCCACCACGCCTCTAGGCAGCAACGTCACACCGATTCCCGCGGCCACGCACGCGATAATCGCGTCCATCGAACCGAATTCCAGCGGCGTTTTGACAAGGATGCCCATTTCCGCCAGCAACGCCTCGAGCCTTTGGCGATACGAACATCCGAGACGGAACACGATCGTTTTGAGATCCTGGGCCGATCTGAGCGCTTCGAGCGAACGCATCGTTCGCGGCGTGACGAGGACCAGCTCCTCCTGGAAAATCGTTTCGATGTGAAGATCGGGATGATCCAGCGGGCCGGCAATGAACGCGCCGTCGAGGCGACATTCGGCAACATCCTGCGTCAGGCTGCAGCTCGTGCCGGTCGTCAGCGAGAGTCTGACCTGCGGATACATTCTCGCGAAGTTGCTCAGGATTGGCGAAAGACGAAGGGCGGCAGTGGTCTCGAGCGTCCCAAGTACAAGGGTCCCGTTAGGTGGACCCTCATCCAGGGCCGCCATTTTCGCGTCTGAAACGAGCTTTGCAATGCGGGCGGCGTACGGAAGCATCCGTTGACCTGCAGGGGTGATGCTGACCCCGCGCACGTGGCGCTGAAACAGCGCCACACCCACTTCCCGCTCTAGCGAACGTATCCGTGCGGTGACGTTCGACTGAACCGTGTGTAGCTCTGTCGCTGCCCGATTCATACTTCCATGCCGGGCAACGGCCTCAAACACCTTGAGGTCGGCAATGTCCATCCTTTGCACCTCTATCAACTGAACATAACCCGCACAAAGCCACGTTACCCGACCAAGCTACTTTCATTACTGCACGATACTCGATACCTTCGACTTATCGCGCCACTTTGCCAGGACCGCCAGCGACTCCCCTGATAACAGCGTGCACTGCGGGGGCACACAATGCGCTTCCGGACTATCCAGCGCCATCGGCGACACTCGAACGGGAAGCTCTCCGATCAAATCGTCTGCGCTTCACGATCACGACGTAACCGCTGAATGCGACAACTATCCTACACCAAAGCAGGATTAAGCATACGCGTGAAACAATGCTGAAAGCCTCGTCGTAGCCGGCACAAGACTCTTTCCTTTGCGTCACAAATCAGGCTCGTTGCGGCGGTCCCAGGCTCGTCGTCGACCGGATATTCACTCGCACAGTCAGCAGCCGGGCGCATTAGCTCCCGACCGGCCCGACATACGGGCTGCCCTCTATCGAAGCATGAGTCCTGCCCCGGTCGATGTCCGCCTGCAAGGATATTGGATTGCCAATGTCCGGCTCTTTTTTCTTGATTTCGTGGAAGCCGGGCAAGACGGGACAAATAGTTATTCATGATTGTGTGAGGGGCGGCAATGCGCCCCACGTCACCACCGGGCAGGTTGGCCCGGTGCGAGCGAGCCAGTTACCCGACGTGGGACGGGGCCAGCTCCTGGAAAGCACTTAGTCAGCCCGCGCCCTTTCTCCTGAAATCTTCGCCGTTGATACGGCTCGAGACGCTAATATTTTCAACTGGATGTTCGTGCAGGATCACGTTGATGATCTTCGGATCCGAGCCGATCGAATCATGCGTGACCTGAATGATGTCTCTGATGAGTTGAGTACGACGCTCCTGCGTCAGACTGGCTTTAATGTGGCATTCAATAAAAGGCATGGTTGTCTCCCGGCATTCTCTATTTCAGACGATTGACCAGGTCTTTGTCGTTCGCGGCACCTTCGACATATTCCGGAAGATGCTCGCCGTGCTCGACGAAATTGATCCCGCGACCTTCACGAATCACAAGAAAAATGTCGTCTTTCGTTGCTCCCGTCGCTTCGCTGACCACACGCAGCAGACCAGCCGCAAGCTGCCGCTTCTGCTCGTCCGTTCTACCAAATCGCATATCACAAGAAATAAGGGCCATTCGCCTCTCCTAAGCACTTGCGTGGTTACTGAATTCCCGGGTGTTTCGCCGGAAACGTTGGTACTGGACTCACCTTCGTCATGAGTTGCATCAACTCAGCAATCGAGTGCTCATCCAATCTGGAGACCAGATCGACGATCTGACCTCGAAGCTTTTCATCGGCGTATTGCTCGCTCAGCCAATGGAATTTCTCGACCGTGCGATCCCAGCTCAGCGGATTGTCGAGACCACCCTCAAAGCCGGTGTGCTCAGCAGAGAACACGCGGCCGTCCTTGCATCTGATGGTTACTCTCGTGTTCAAGGCGCCCGGATACTGGGCAGTAAATTCCGGGTCGGGGCGCACGGTCACTCGATTCAGCAGTGCCTGTGCATCGGGGGCCTGCACTCGTGCGGCTTCCAGCTGGGCCGGCCCGACCTGGTCGTCGAGCAAGGCGGCCGCGATAAGGTACTTGAGGTTGTAGTCCGCCTGCTCTTTGGTCTGGGGATGGTCCTTTGGGCCAAAGCCTCCCCCGCCTGCGATATCGAATCCCGTCTGGAAGATGTCACACAGCACTTCCTCGACATCATCGCTTTTCACGTTGTTCTTGCGCTTGAGCGCAAGCGTGACTTCAAGCACGGGTTGGCCATGAATCAGCGAGCAGTACTTCTTCATCACGGTCTGGAAGATCACTTCCAGCCGCTGATCTTCCCAGTCAACGTCGACAGGTTGATCGAACATCCGGACGAGGCCGTTGGGCCCTTCGAACAGGCGCAGCGGGCCGGTGAAACCGCGCTTCGCAAGCGACGCCGAATACACGGCGCGCATTCCCGTGATGCCCGGCGAAAAGCCTTTCCATTGCGAAACCGGCTCCGAGTGAACACAGCTCAACGAGATGTTGTCCACCGTGGCGATAGCGATCGCATGAGCGAGTTGATTCGCGTCGAGGCCGAACAGCTTCCCTGCTCCGGCCGCCGCGGAAGCCGCCAGTTGAACGGCGTGATTGAAGCCCTTTGCCATCACGGGGACGACCGCCGTGATACGGCTCTGTATTTCGTACGCTACCGCGAGCGCAAGCATGAAGTCCTCGCCGCTTGCAAACGCGTGCTCGGCCGCCGCCAGGATCGCGCCGAAATTATCGCTCGGGTGGCAAAGTCCACCCTGAGACATGTAGCTATCCAACAGATCGACGTAACGAACCAGGGCTGAGTTGTACAGGGCAGCCTGGTCGGGCGATGTCGTTCCGCCGCCGATCAGCGAGCATGAACCCGAGCCTCGGTACTCGTCGAACTGCTCTCGCAGCGCCTTGAACGGGGCGCCAGGCAGCGCGGCAATCGCGCAGCCGAGACTATCGAGTATGTTGCGCTTGAATAGCTTGCGAGCCTGCGGTGTCAGGTGACTCGCTCGCGCGTTCGAAGCGAACGTCCCAATGCGTTGAACAGTGGTTAGTGCAGTCATTTTCGACAGTTGTCTCTCTAAGATTGGAAGATCACGGCGAATGTGAGTCTGATCTGGTCTGCTCCTGCCGCGTCGGCTTCGTGACCGCACGACGTTCAGGCCACCCCTTTGAACCCACGCTGGTCGCCTGCAGCCGCATAACCGAGAATCTCGCGCATTTCCCTGACGATGTTGCCGACGATGGTTCTCGCCGGCAGAATGTCATGGACAAGCCCCGCCGATTCTCCAGCGATGACCGCGGCGGTGTCGAAATCACCGTTGGCGCGAGCCTCGAGATAGCGCGGCGTCTCAACCTGCAACTGCTGAAGCAGATCGCGCTCGCGACCCACCCATTTGTCGGAGAACTGATTGCGAAGCACGCGTCCTGTGAACGGCGCCGGCCAGACGTTATTGCGCGCGATGTCAAACAGAATGCCGCGAATCGTCTCTTCGCCACCCTTGCACTGGACGATGCGCCGCTTCGCATCCGCGTGTCCGATCGCCTCTTCGCTGGCATAGAAACGCGTGCCGACAACGATTCCCGAAGCACCCAGCGCAAGCGATGCCGCAAAGCCACGTCCGTCGGCAATTCCGCCCGCTGCAACGACGGGCACCTCGTCCCCGACTGCATCGACGACCGTCGGCACCAGCGAAATGGTCCCGCATGCGACCCCGTGACCACCACCCTCCGCGCCTTGCGCCACGATGATGTCCGCGCCATATGCCACGGCTTCGCGCGCCATCGCGGCGGTCTGAACCTGACAGATCGACAGAATTCCCGCCGCTTTAACCTTCTTGATGTGCCTGCTCGCGTCGCCGAACGAGAACATCACCGCGACCGGCGAGTGCTCGAGACATACATCGATCAGATGAGGCTGGCGGGAAAGGCTCCATGTAATGAAACCAACCCCGACCCGCGCCCCCTGCGCCGCGGCGAACTGTTCGCGCAGCCAGGCTTCGTCACCGTAGCCGCCACCAATGATGCCGAGGCCACCGGCTTCAGTCACGGCTGCGGCGAGCTTTCCTCCCGCCACGAGGTCCATCGGTGCAAGCAGCACGGGGTGATTGACGCCTAGTTTCTTCGAGAGCTTTTCATCATTCTCAAACATCACTGTCTCCTGTTTTTCGGCATGCCATTGCCACGCCGAGCTCACGCGAACACATGAACGAAAATATGAGGAAGCGATTCTCTACACGCTTGCCAAACCACCCCGTGGCCGGGCTGGCGGTCGCCCTGCGGCAGTGGCGGTGGCGGCGAAGCGTGCGTTGTGTGTGCGGTTCCTGTGTCAGTAATATAGGTCCATCGAATCGAGCATTTGAAACGATTTATTTTGATAGCAGCGATCGTTTCAGCAGATAGCTACGACCGCTCGTCAGCCACGTGGATGCGTGCAGTTCCACACACCATTTTTTCGCAACCGGCCCACAAATTCGGCGCTAGAATCGATCGAAGGCATCTGTTAGAGAGGAGACCGAATTCATGGACGTGCGCGATCTGAAGGTCTTTGCGGCAGTGGCAGAAGCGGGTGTGGTGACACGCGCAGCGACGCAACTGAATACGGTTCAGTCGAATATAACGGCTAGACTTCGTGCGCTCGAACAGGAACTGGGTGTTCCGCTCTTTGACAGGCACAGCCGCGGCATGTCGCTCACTGCGGCCGGCATGCATCTGCAGCCCTATGCGACGAAGATTCTCGCGTTGGTCGACGAGGCGAAGAACGCCGTCTCCGATAATGGCGAGCCCAAAGGCATGCTCCGTTTTGGATCGATGGAAACGACGGCCGCAGTCCGCATACCCTCGTTGTTGATCAGTTTCACTAAACGTTTCCCGCTGATCGATGTCAATTTCTATACTGGAACGACGGAGGAACTGGTGCGGGATGTTCTCGAGCGCAAGCTCGACGGCGCCTTTGTAGCAGGCCCTGTTGCGCACCGTGATCTGGAGTCAGCCGTCGCGTTTGAAGAAGAACTCACCATTGCGACGTCGAGTCACGTGAGATCTCTGGACGACCTTATTGCGTCGTGTGCAGAGCTGCGTATCCTCGTATTTCGCCAAGGTTGTGCTTACCGGCGACGGCTCGAAGTGCTTCTGGGAAGGCGCGGTGTGGCAAACGTGAAGGTCCTGGAGTTCGTCACGCTGGAAGGCATTTTGGGCTGCGTCGCTGCGGGCCTTGGCATAACGCTGTTGCCCACGTCGGTGGTGAAACCCGGCGCCGGCCTCGCCTGCCACGCGTTGACCACCGACGAGGCGCGTATCGAAACCGTCTTCATTTCTCGCGCCGGCAGCCGTGCCCATTCCCCGCTCGCGCACTTCCGGCGACACGTCGAGGAGCGCACTACCGCGCTTCATGCGATCGCCGCGAGGCCCTGCCGGCTCGTCGCCATAACGTGAGGCGCAGTGAAATCACGACGCCAAAAGCGGGAGAGGCGCCACGCGAGATGACTCGCGCAGCGCCTCGCGGTATACAACCGGCGTCTGGTCGACTTACCTGGCGGTCGGCATGGCGAATTCAGCGCCCTTTTCGATACTTTCCGGCCAACGCTGCATGATGGACTTCTGCTTCGTATAGAACCGAACGCCTTCTTCGCCGTACGCATGCGTGTCGCCGAACAGGCTGCGCTTCCAGCCACCGAAGCCATGCCAGGCCATCGGAACCGGAATTGGCACATTGATACCGACCATACCCACTTCGATCCGACGACTGAATTCACGCGCGATATGACCGTCGCGCGTATAGCACGCGACACCGTTGCCGAACTCGTGCGCATTGATCAGATCGACAGCTTCGGTGAAATCCTTGACGCGAACGCAGGCGAGGACCGGCCCGAAGATCTCTTCCTTATAGATGCGCATTTCGGGCGTCACGTTGTCGAACAGCGTGCCTCCGGTGAAGAACCCGTCCTCATGCCCCTTGACCTTCAGACCGCGGCCGTCCACCACCAGTTTCGCACCTTCATCGACGCCCGTGGCGATGTAACCCTCGATACGCTCGAGAGCCTGCCGGGTGACGATGGGACCCATTTCCGCATCGGGTTCCATGCCGTTCTTCACGACCAGGTTGCGAGCGCGTTCGGCCAGTCGCGGAATGATCCTGTCGGCGACGTCGCCGACAAGCACTGCAACCGAGATCGCCATGCAGCGTTCGCCGGCGGAGCCATATCCGGCGCCCACGAGTGCATCGACAGCCTGGTCGAGGTCCGCGTCCGGCATGACGACCATATGGTTTTTCGCGCCGCCGAGTGCCTGCACGCGCTTGCCATTCTTTGCGCCGGTCTCGTAGATATAGTTGGCAATCGGCGTCGAACCCACGAAGCTGACTGCCTTGACGTCCTGATGGGCGAGGAGCGCGTCGACGACGACCTTGTCGCCCTGAACCACATTGAAAATGCCATCAGGCAGGCCCGCTTCCTTCAGCAGCTTCGCCATGAACAACGAAGCGGACGGGTCACGTTCGCTCGGCTTCAGGATGAACGCGTTGCCGGCGGCGATCGCAACCGGGAACATCCAGCACGGCACCATGCAAGGGAAGTTGAATGGCGTAATACCCGCTACGACACCCAGTGCCTGACGAACCGTCCAGTTGTCCATCCCGGTAGAAACCTGCTCGGTATAGTCGCCCTTCAGCAATTGCGGAATGCCACAGGCGAATTCGATCACATCGATGCCGCGCGCTACCTCGCCTTGCGCGTCGGAAAATACCTTCCCATGTTCGGCCGTAATGATCGCGGCAAGTTCGTCGCGGTGTCTGTTCATCAGTTCGAGGAATCGCAGCATCACGCGTGCACGACGAATCGGTGGCGTATTGCTCCATTTCGGGAAGGCGGCCTTCGCACTGGCCACCGCCGTGTCGACATCGCCTGCCTCGCCCAGCAAAAGCCTGCGAGGACGCTCGCCCGTTGCAGGGTTAAAGATGGGCTGGGTACGCGTGCCTGAGCCACGGACAGGTTCACCGTGAATGAAATGGGTCACATCGGCAGTATCGTTGAACGCTTGCATGTCGATTCCTCTACATTGATTGGCGATGTGACGAAGTGTATGGAGCTCCTTCGAGTATGCAAAGGCGTTAAACTTGAAATCATTGTTTTCATTAGTGAACAATAGGCACATGGATACGCAAAAAGTCGAAGGTCTCTGGACGCACCTGCACTGGTTGACGGTGCTTGCAGAACAAGGGAGCTATACCGCTGCCGCCGCTCGCCTAGGCGTCAGCAAGGCGGCGATGAGCCAGCGCATCGCCGAGCTCGAGCGGGTCGCAGGGGTCGCGCTGGTGCAGCGCACCACGCGTAGTGTGCGGTTCACCGAGGCCGGTCAGCGGCTCGTTGAAAGCACGCGCGGGGAATACGAGCACATTGCGACGAGCTTCGCCACGGTTAGAGAGATGGCGGGCGTCGCACGCGGGTTGATCCGTGTAACGGCACCGGTTGCATTTGTCCGGCAGCAACTGGTGCCGAGAATGTCGGCATTTCTGCGAGCGAATCCTGAAGTCCGCGTGCAACTCGAAGTGTCTGACCGGCTTAGCTCGATTGCTACCGAGGGATTCGATCTGGCGATCAGGCACAGCGCGCAAGCACCCGAGACGCATGTCGCATGGAAACTTTGCGCAACGCACTCCGTGATCGTTGCGACGCGCGCATACCTCAAGCGACGAGGTATTCCGGAGTCGCCGACGGATCTGTCGTCCCACGACTGCCTGTTTTACCCTCGCGCATTAGGCCCGGGGATCTGGTCTTTTGAACGAAAGACAACGCGCAAGCCGGGGACCGGACCTGTCACGGTCACGGTGAACGGACCACTTTCAGCCAACAACAGCGAGGCCTTGCGGGACGCGGCGCTCGATGACCTGGGTATCGCACTCCTGCCTGACTTTACTGCGCAGACAGCGATTCGATCCGGCAAACTGCAGGTCCTTTTGCGGGATTGGCGTCCGGTCGGCGCCTTTGCCGAGCAACTCTATGTCGTACGCCCCTACACACCCCACGTCCCGCGTGCGGTCGCACTGTTCGTCGCGTACCTTCGCGAAACGTTCGCTGACGGGTTTTCGGTTCAGTAAATTGAATCGGCGTGCCGTCGGTGGAACGGCCAATCCTCTGGTCGACGCACAAGACGCAGCTTCGCCCCGAAAGCAAGCGGGCACGGTCGACTTATCAGAGCGCCGCCACGATATTCACAAAAAGGATTTTCACAATCGTCATCACCGGAAAGATCATCGCGTAGCCGACGTCAGGTCTGTCGGTGGGCGCGATCCTGTTTGCATAGGCGAGGGTAGATGACCAGAATCGGGCCTGCCACTCCGTTGAACTCCACCGTTGTTCACTTTTTCGAACGACCCGTACAATCTAGATCGGGTTATCGAACAAAGCAATCGTCGCCATACTTGTGCTCAGCATTCGTCAAGGAGAGCGCCATGTCGAAGTTCACCCCCGTCAGCACATTTCCGCTTGCCAGCCGCCCCGTCTATCGTGTGGGCTACGGCGCCATGCAGCTGGCCGGTCCCGGCGTGTTCGGACCGCCGAAGGATCGTGACGCGGCCATCACCGTGCTTCGCGAAGCGGTGGCGTCGGGCGTCAACCACATCGATACGAGCGACTTTTATGGGCCGCACATCACCAACCAGCTCATCCGCGAAGCGCTCCACCCCTACCCGGACGACCTCGTGATCGTCACCAAGGTCGGCGCCGTCCGTGGCGAAGACGGTGCGTGGCTACCGGCGCTGGAGCCGGACGACATCAGGCGCGGAGTCCACGACAACCTCCGCAACCTCGGCCTCGATGTGCTCGACGTCGTCAACGTGCGCATCATGGGCAGCATCCATAGCCCCGCTGAAGGTTCGATCGAGAAGCAGGTCGCGGCCCTCGCCGAACTCCAGCACCAGGGGCTCGTCCGGCACATTGGCCTCAGCAATGTGACCCTGGCCCAGGTCGCCGAGGCGCAGCGCATCGCGGAGATCGTCTGCGTCCAGAACCATTACAACCTTGTCCACCGGGAAGACGATGGGCTCGTCGACGACCTGGCGGCCAGGGGCATCGCCTATGTGCCGTTCTTCCCGCTTGGCGGGTTCACACCGATTCAGTCGTCAGTGCTGTCCGAAGTCGCCCGGACAATCGGCGCGACGCCAATGCAGTTAGCGCTTGCCTGGCTCCTTCATCGCGCGCCTAACATTCTGCTGATCCCGGGGACTTCTTCGCTCGAGCATCTGCGGGAAAACATGCGGGCGGCACAACTCGAGCTGACAGACGAGGTGCGCGCCAAACTGCCGTGAGGCGGTCCAGCACGATTCTCCCGTGGAATAAGTGCTATCCGGCTTTGCACCTTCGTTCTCCCAATGGATAAATTCGTCTCACCGGGGTCGTTGCCTGTCATGTCGGTCGGAAACCGTGCGGACAGCTATGTACTTGCTACCAGCAGTTCCTCCGCATTGTCTGGCGGACGCAGATCATCTGTCCTGCCCACGAAGTAGCGCCGGGTAAGATCGGCCGCCGAGACGTGCCGTGCTTCCCTAAAGCCAGCTTCGTGGGCCAGCGCCAGGATCTCCGGCGGGGTGAAGAAGCTGAGGAAAGGTGTCCCGCTCGCTCGCGCTCCCTTCTCCGCCATCTCGAGCCCCGGACGTACCTCGGGGTCCGCCAGCTCGAGCGGGAGCAGGAACGTCATGGCGAGCGTCGATCCTGGGGCGAGGGCCGCGACCTGGCGCAGCGTGGCCGCGTTCGCATGCCTGCTGAGATACATGCTGACGCCCGTGGAGACCACGATCGCCGGCTTGCTGTCATCGAAGCCGGCAGTCACAAGAGCGTCCCGCCAGGCGTCTCCCGCCTCGAAATCGACCGGCACGAAGCGCAGCCAGTCCGGGACGCCGAAGCCGAGCTCGATCAGGCGCTGACGCTTCCATGCCTGAGGACCTGGCTGGTCGATCTCGAACACCCTGAGGCGGGTCGCGATCTCCGGCCTCCGTTGCGCGAAGCTGTCAAGGCCGGCGCCGAGGATGACATACTGACCAAGCCCGCGGCCGGCCTGTTCCACGACCAGGTCCTCAATGAAGCGAGCACGAGCCACGATCGAGGCGCGAAAGGGTCGCGTGAACTGCAGGTCCATGTCCCCGCGGTGGCGCCAGCCCTTGTCCGGAGACAGCAGCTTAAGGCCGACTTCGTCTTCCAGTACATGAGGCGGGGGGTCGGCCTCGACATGCAGAGCGCGCCACAAGGCGACTCGCGCTGCCGTGCTGTCTGGCGCTACATCTGGTTTGTCGTTCATGACTTTCAATCCTGTTTGTTCGTCTTTGCCGAAGGAGCAAGCACCAGCGTGGAGACCTTGCCGTCGTTCTCGATTTCGACAAAACCGATTCTTCTGTACCAGTCATAGGCGACCCGGTTGCACAGCAGGACATTCAGGTACAGCGGTTTTTGCAAGGAACTGGACAGCGACATGACCTTGGCAATCGCTTCACTGCCGATCGACCTGTTTTGCATCTCCGGAACAATACACAGCATCCTCAGCCATACGAGATCTGGTTCGACGTCCCAGTGCACAAACCCGCATCGGTTGCCTTCGCACGTAACGATCTGACAACAGCCCTGGCGAACGCTTTTTGCAAACCCCGCTCGTTGCAGGTTCTCGTCCCAGCCATACGCTGCGGTAACGAAATCCCTCATCGTTCGCTGGTACGTGTCAAATAGCCACTCCGAGTCTGCGGAGACAGCCTGTCGAAAATCCAGATCCATAGCAACCGCCGCTTCGCCAGATGTGATGGAAAATAGAGTTTGACACATGCTGCCCCATAAAATCAGGAGCCAGGCGACACACGCGCACTCACTTCAGAGAAATAGAGTTCGACACAAACGCACCTCAACGCGATTCGACCAGAAATCTTGCGGCAAAAGAGATTGACACAACGTGCTAGCGGCAGGGCGCCATCAAATGCGTTGGCTTGCATCGACACATTCGATTGGTGCTCCGTCTGACGCGACCGACCGTGATCGACCCACTTCGGCCCTTCGCCTCGTCGGGCTGTCAACGACCACATGCAAGGGACCAACGGCCACTCGAGCAACCGCCGCGGCCCGCTGCTGCCGATTTTCATTCCTTCGGCGCCTCATGTGCAGTACTTTCGTGGCTACTCCTTCTGCAACCGGGCTTGATGGTACTTAATCACATCCATGACCGCAGCCGTCATAACCGAGGTTGAGACTCCGAACATCAGGATGCCGTTGGCAGCTTCGATTGGGCCAAGCATGCGCCAGCGCTTGGACATGACAATGTCGCCGTAGCCCAGCGTGATGAAGTTGACCGCGGAGTGATACAGAGCAGTGGCGAAATCGGAAAATTCGCCCAGGAACATGAACAGCGCAGCCCAGATTGCCATCTGGGCGAAATTGCAGAGCAAGGTCAGCAGCATCACGGTTATCAATAGCAGGACGTCCACCCACAACAAATCCTGACCCTCAACGTTGCGCCGGAAGCGCGCGTACCGGCGCAGGCAGATGGCTACCACCACGCCTTGCAGCAGCAGGCACAGGACCATGGCCGGAGCGGCGGCCAGTACATTGTGTAGCATGATTGACTCCGTCTTCAGGGGGACACACTGGGACATACGGCGCCGCATTCGGGACGCGGAGATCGCAAGTTCAAAGCTTTGCTACCCCGACCAATCATAGGGCACATTGCGTCAGCCGCACCCAGCCTTGTCCGCTCCAACTATTGAGCCTGCCGAACGGTCGCTTACTGAGCGAAGCAGTCGCCCGACGTCTGAATGCGGATACGGGCGAACGACGGCTCATGGCCGGTTGCCGAAGATCGCGGTTCGAACGCTGTGCATTCGTGCCGACCGCGTCACGAGCTTCTGTACTCGACCCGTTAAGGTCACTCGCAGTAGCGGCGCGAAGGTCCGGCCATGAGCTTCGTCCAGCCAATCGCCTGCGTTGTCCAACCACATCGCAAGATGCGGGTCGTATGTGATTGCGGAGCCTGGATGCAAATGAATATCCGATTGCGTCCCGCAGGGCCGGTCCCCACCGCCGATCAGTCGAGCCCGCCTGCCTGGCCGCCCGCCTTGTCGGTCAGCGCGACGGTCTCGTAATAGCTGATTGTCGGCTCCGTTCCGTAGCGGGCGCGGATTCCGGCGAGCCATTCGCCGGAATAGAAGCGTTCGGCCGCCTCCTGGCTTTCCCACAAATAGACGCCGCCCGCGACCTTGCCGTCGCGGGCACAGATGAACTGTTTGCGCAGAAAACCGGGAATTTTGAGGAAGTCCGGGGCGATCTTCGTGAAGTGGGCGCGGCACTCCTCGAGGCCGATGTCCGACGGCAGGTCATAGAGGACGATGGCGGTGATCATGGGTGTCTCCTTGGATCGACGGGTCGTTGACTGGCTGCAAGCCTGGGCGTTCACCGGCGCGCGTCCAGGATAGTCTTCCCTGCCAGTCGGGCTCTTGGCCAGCAATCCGGCGGGCTCGGCCAGCACGATGCGTCTGCGCTTCTCATCACCGCCTCCTGTTGCTGATCCTACGCCAGAGTTACGACACGGTACGACACAATTGCCTGACCTGTAGACGAGGCGGCACATGTCGGCATCGGAATTGGCGGCAATTCAGGATAAGTCCGCGAGACGGTCTCAAATGCGCGGGCAGTCCGGATTGTTAATCCGGGCCCCGCGACACGGACAAGCGGTATGCTCGATCCGCCGTGATTCGCTATCCGTGAAATATGAATGACCGGTACGGGCCAACGAGCGGAGATTCGGCCGCACCGAGCGAACGTCCCTTCATGGCCGGGTACTGCCTCATGCAATTGGCATACACAGCTTCAACGTCGCCAGGCTGCGATCGGCAGCACGCGACCCTCATGCGACGTTCATGTTATCGCGGCGAACTACCGCAGTAGCAGTGGGAGCGGACAGTCGTATGCCTTGGGGGCTTGACGAGCACAGTGTGACCCGCACTTCTGGCGTCATATTCCGTAAGCTGGCGACGTTATCCTATTGGGCGAATCCCGGCCTCCTGCGCCGTGCCTACGAAGCGCTTCGTGTTAGGTCCTCGGACGGCAACATTCAACGATATAGAACTTCCGCTCATGCATAGCCGTCACAACGCCGCTTTCACTGCTCTTCTGGCAGCCGCGCTATTCGGCGCAACCACACCTCTCGCCAAGACCCTGCTCGGCTCTCTCTCGCCCTTCATGGTCGCGGGTCTGTTTTACCTTGGTAGCGGTGTCGGTCTTGCCTTCGGAATTCTCTTTCAGCGGTTCCGTCGCACGGCCGGTGGACGAGAAAACGAAAGCCGGATTCAGCTCGCCGAGGTGCCCTGGCTCCTTGGCGCAATCGCAGCAGGCGGCGTCGCGGGACCTGCGCTGCTGATGCTCGGCCTCAGCACGACGCCTGCTGCAACCAGTTCCCTGCTGCTGAACCTCGAGGGCGTATTCACGGCGGTGATTGCCTGGGTTGTGTTCCGCGAGAATGTCGACGTGCAGATATTTCTCGGGATGGTCGCAATCGTGTCAGGTGGCGTCGTGCTGTCGTGGCAGCCGGGTGCCGCTGGCGTCGCGCCAGGTGCATTGCTCGTGGTCGCAGCCTGCGTTGCGTGGGCAGTCGACAATAATTTGACGCGTAAGGTGTCAGCGAACGACGCGATGGTCATTGCCTGTCTGAAAGGACTGGTCGCGGGCTCAGTCAATCTGTGCATCGCGCTGCTTCTCGGCGCGCATCTACCCGGCATCGGCAAGATTGCGGCAGCCATGCTGACCGGCTTCGCTGGGTACGGCGTAAGCCTGGTTCTTTTTGTCGTCGCCCTGCGAAATCTCGGTGCCGCCCGAACCGGCGCGTATTTTTCTGTCGCCCCAATATTCGGCGTCGCGTTATCGCTTTTCTTCTGGCCCGAAGTGCCATCGCTGTCTTTCTGGATTGCGGCTGCGCTCATGGCTCTTGGAATCTGGCTGCATATCCGTGAGTGGCATGAACATCCGCACACTCACGAGGTCCTGGACCATACCCATCGGCATCGGCACGACGAGCACCATCAGCACACACACGACTTTGAGTGGGACGGTGAGGAGCCCCACACGCATCCCCACCAGCACACGCCTATTACCCACACGCACGCGCATTTCCCCGATATTCATCACCGCCACATTCACTAAGGCCGCAAGCGAGTTCCCGCTTCGTCCAGGTGACGGCCGGTGCCTTCTGCAGCCGCCGCCAGAAACCGGTTCATCTTCAGACCCAACCTGATCCTCGACGTCGCTCCCAACCAGCTCTCCAGCTAGTTGTGCGAGCCCCGCCGGCCACAGCTCCCGGGCCCGGACTGCGGCGATCGTGATCGTCTCGAACATCCGCCAGGCTGGAGCGTGCGTGACATGGCTCGAGTTCGAGCCGGCTCCTTGTAAATCAAATGTCCTGGAAGCCAGGTCGTGCGCCAGTGCCTGGCAGCCGCATGCCAGGCACTGGCGCACCTCGGCCCTTCAATTCCACGACATGCATTGCGCTCCCTGCCGGAACTGAAACAAAAATCGTTTGTAAATAACGCTACACGCGTGTAGCTTACTTTACATGAATAGTCTAACCACCTGGTCTGTCCTCGTCCTGACGTTCCCAACCGAAAACGCCACCGCGCGCATGCGGGCGTGGCGGGCGCTGAAGGCGAAGGGGTGCGTCGTCCTGCGCGACGGCATCTACGTGTTGCCGCATACCGCGGAGCGTGAGGACATGCTGCGCGAACTCGCTGGCAGCATCGACGAAGCCGGCGGCACCGCCCATCTGCTGCGCGCGCAAAGCCTCGACGCGCCGCAGGAAGCGGACTTTCGGTCGCTGTTCGATCGGAACGACGACTACGCGACCTTCGTCGCGTCACTGGGAGCCGCGCGGAAAACGCTGGGAGGCCAGCCACCCGCAGAGGTCACCCGCCTCTTACGGCGCCTGCGCAAGGACTATGACGCGATCCGGACCATCGACTACTTCCCGGGAGCGGCATCGACCGACGCCGAAGTCGCCTGGGAAGACTTTCTGGGGCTCGCGGATACGGTCCTGTCGCCGGGTGAGCCGCATGCGGCCGAGCAGGCCATCCGGCCGTTACGGCGCGACGAGTACCAGGCCCGCACGTGGGCAACCCGGCAGCGGGTGTGGGTCGACCGCGTCGCCAGCGCCTGGCTGATCCGTCGCTTCATCGACCCGAAGGCGCGCTTCCTCTGGCTGGATTCGCCGGAGGCCTGCCCGCCGGATGCACTCGGATTCGACTTCGACGGCGCCGCTTTTACTCACGTAGGCGATCGCGTGACATTTGAGGTGCTGGTCGTGAGCTTCGGTCTCGGTGACGATGCGGCGCTTCTTCGGCTCGGTGAATTGGTGCACGCGCTCGATGTCGGCGGCGCACCGGTGCCCGAGGCAATCGGCTTCGAAGCAGTGATGGCCGGCGCGCGGCAACGCGCGTTGGACGACGATCAACTGCTCGACGAGATGGGTCGCGTGCTGGATTCAATCTACGCACACTTTACGGCGAGCACAAAAAACAGCAACGAAGGGGGCCGGTCATGAACACCACGACGGCGACCACACCAGACTATACGCTTGGCCAGTTGATCCTTTACATGCTGCGGCTCGGTACCTTCGGGTTTGGCGGCCCGGTGGCGCTCGTTGGCTACATGCACCGCGACCTCGTCGAACGCCGTGCCTGGATCAGCGAACAGGACTACAAGGAGGGGTTGGCTCTGGCTCAAATGATGCCGGGTCCTCTCGCTGCACAACTCGGCATTTACCTTGGCTACGTACATTACCGCGTCGTCGGTGCAACGGTGGCCGGTATCGCTTTCGTCCTGCCTTCGTTCCTGATGGTTGTGGCGCTCGGCTGGGCCTATGCCCAGTATGGCGGCCTCTCCTGGATGCAGGCAGTCTTCTACGGCGTGGGCGCCGCGGTGGTCGGAATCATCGCGATGAGCGCATACAAGCTGACCAGGAAGACCGTCGGCTCGAACAGACTTCTGTGGGCGATATTCCTGACGCTCGCGGTCGTCACCGTGGTCACCCAATCCGAGATCGCATGGTTGTTTATCGCGGGCGGCCTGCTCAACTGGTTCTGGCGTGCCCCACCGAACTGGTTCAGCAAGGGCGGACTGAATGCGCTTGCCGTGACGCAGGCCCCCGGCATGAGCGGCGTCCTCAGTGGTCTTGACCTGCCGCTGCTCGGCCAGATCGGCCTTTTCTTCGCCAAGGCCGGCGCGTTCGTGTTCGGCTCGGGACTCGCGATCGTGCCGTTCCTCTACGGCGGCGTGGTGACCGAACATCACTGGCTCAACGACAAGCAGTTCGTCGATGCGGTGGCCGTCGCGATGATCACGCCGGGACCGGTCGTGATCACGGTCGGCTTCATCGGTTTCCTGGTCGCGGGGCTGCCGGGGGCCTGCGTCGCCGCGCTCGGGACCTTCCTGCCCTGCTACCTGTTCACCGTACTGCCGGCGCCGTACTTCAAGAAGTACGGCAGGTTACCTGCCGTCAAGGCGTTCGTCCACGGCATCACGGCCGCTGCAGTGGGTGCCATCACGGGCTCAGTAATTGTCATCGCGCGGCGCTCCATCGTTGACTGGCCGACCGTTGTGCTCGCCCTTGCGACCGTCGTGCTGCTCTGGCGCTTCAAGAAGCTGCAGGAGCCGGTGATTGTCGTTGCGGCTGCCCTGTTTGGTCTGGCCGTCTATCCGCTCATCCATTCGCACGCCATCTGACGGCACGCGCGTGCGCGCAATCCAGGAGGAACGTAATCATGGCAACACGTCGTACCTTCCTGCACGACACCGCTGCGGTTGGCGCGGGCATCATGCTGGCCCAGGCACAAACTGTAAGTGCCGCAGAAGAGCCCGGTTACACCGACAAGCTCACTGACGCGGACGGCAAGTATGCCGCTGGACCGCTGCCATTTGCCTACGACGCGCTTGAACCGGTCATCGACGCGCGCACCGTCGAACTGCACTACAACTTTCACCACAAGCCCGCTGTGGTTGCCGCGAACAAGGCTGAAGACGGCCTCGCGAAGGCGCGGGACTCAAACGATTTCGCGCTGGTGAAGTTCTACCAGAAAGAACTCGCGTTCCAGCTATCGAGCCACATCCTGCACACGATTTACTGGACCAGCATCTCCGGTAAAGGCGGTGAACCGAAGGGCGACCTTGCAAAGGCAATCGACAGGAACTTCGGCTCCTATGCGAAGTTCAAGGCACAACTGGTTGCCGCAACGATTGCTGTAGAAGCATCGGGCTGGGGTGTCGTTGGCTACCACCCTGCGACGGGCAAGCTCATGATCCTGCAATGCGAGAACCATCAGAAGCTGACCGCCTGGGGCATCCAGCCCATCCTCATCCTCGACGTTTTCGAGCACGCGTACTACCTGAAGTACCAGAACCGGCGAAACGATTACGTCAATCAGCTTTTTAGCCTCATCAACTGGGACAACGCGGCGCTCAGGCTGCAGGCGGCGTTGCCTGCCCGGAGACCGTCATGAAATGGATCACGCGCGAACGTCCGAAGGTCGACCGGATCGCCTGTCCCTGGCTGATCGTCAGGTTCATCGACAGTCAGGCCGAGTTCCTTTACGTGCCGCGTGATGACGTGCAACGGGTGGCACAGGAAACGGGTGCCATTCCCTACGACGTGCCGAATGTCGAACTGGGTCACCACGGCGAACTGTGCAGCTTCGACGCGTTCCTGCGCAGGTATCGGCTGACCGACCCGGCTCTACTGAAGCTCGCGCAGATCGTACGTGGTGCAGATACCAGCCGGCTCGACCTCGCGCCCGAGGCGAGCGGCCTTTACGCAATTTCGGTGGGGCTGTCGCGCCATTTCGCCGACGATCACGAACAGCTACGTTACGGCATGGTCGTCTATGACGCGCTCTACGCATGGTGTCAGGGCGATGCGCACGCCTAGGACAGCGGTCTCGACCGCAAGCCACCATGCGGCAATACGCCTGATGCTGCCGGCTGGTGCCGACGCAAGCGCGTTGCCGATCCTCATCGGTCGCGGATTACGTGGCATTTGCGACGGGTTTGTCGCCGTGTTGCTGCCCGCTTACCTGCTTGCGCTCGGTTTCGGTCAACTGGACGTGGGACTGGTCAGCAGCGCCACACTGATCGGCTCGGCGGCAGCAACGATCCTGGTCGGCATCTTCGCCCGTCGTTATGCACTGCGTCGCATGCTCATTCTGGCGGCAGGCCTGATGACCGCGACCGGCATGGGTTTCGCCGGCCTGTCTGCATTGTGGCCGTTACTGCTTGTTGCGTTCGTCGGCACGCTTAATCCCAGTTCAGGTGACGTTAGCCTGTTCCTGCCGCTGGAACTGGCGCGTCTCGCCGGTGCGGCCGCCGGGGACGCCCGTACGGCGATATTCGCCCGTTACAGTCTGGTGGGCGCGGTGTGCGCCGCGACAGGCGCATTGGCTGCCGCGATTCCCGGCTGGCTCGTCGCGCATGCGGGCCTGTCACTGCTCGCAGCCATGCGCGCGATGTTCGGCGTTTATGCGCTGGTCGGCATCGCGCTATGGTTCCTCTATCGCAAGCTGCCCGAGCCGCAGTCGCAGGACCGGTCGCGCAGTGCGCCGCTGGGTCCGTCGCGTGGGATCGTCACGCGACTCGCGCTGCTTTTCAGCGTGGACGCATTTGCCGGCGGCCTCGTTGTCAACTCGTTGCTATCGCTATGGCTGATGCAGCGCTTTGGACTTTCGCTGGCGGGCGCAGGCCAGTTCTTTTTCTGGGCAGGGCTGTTGACGGCCGGCTCCCAGCTCGCCGCGGTGCCGCTGTCGCGCAAAATCGGTTTGCTGAACACGATGGTGTTCACCCATATCCCGTCCAGCCTCTGCCTGATCGCTGCTGCCTTCGCACCGTCCTTGCTGTCGACACTGGCACTACTGCTCGTGCGCAGCGCGCTGTCGCAAATGGACGTACCAACCCGGACCGCCTACGTGATGGCAGTCGTGACGCCGCCCGAGCGCCCGGCGGCTGCGAGCTTCACGTCGGTCCCCAGAAGCCTCGCTTCGGCGCTCGGTCCCACGCTGGCTGGTGCACTGCTGGCGCTGGGCTGGGCCAGCGCACCGCTTGTTGCCTGTGGGCTGCTCAAGATTGGCTATGACCTAACGCTGCTGGGAGCATTCCGGCGCGTGAAACTCACCGATTGAAATTCCCATCATGAATGCGCTTCGGACCCGGTCCGCTGCCCGTTGGCTGCTTCCCGTCGCGTGTGCTATCGCTGCCGCGCTGGGGGCGGTGGTGTTCTCCGCATCAGGCGCAGACAACAGTGTTGGAATGGACGCTCTTCCGTTGAAACAGGTCGCCGACGTTCCGCTGGGCGGACGGCCGACCCGACTCGACTACGCAAGCGTTGACACGGATCGCCATCTGCTGTTTATCGCCCATCTGGGTGACGGCGAGGTGGTCGTGTTCGACACACGCGCTGCGCGCGTGATCGCCCGGATTCCAGACGTGGCCTCTGTCCACGGCGTACTCGCCATTCCCGAGCTGTCACGCGTGTATGCGTCGGCCACCGGCTCAAATGAGGTCGTCGGGATCGACGAAGCCACGCTCAAGATCACCGCGCGCCTGCCGGGCGGCATTTATCCCGACGGCATGGCTTATGCGCCCGACACCCACAAGCTGTATGTCTCCGATGAAACAGGCGAAACCGAGACAGTGATCGACGTTCGCTCGAACACTCGGGTCGCGACGATCCCGCTAGGCGGCGAGGTCGGCAATACCCAATACGATCCGGTTTCCCGGCATATTTTCGTCAACGAGCAATCACGACGACAACTGGTCGAGATCGATCCCGCCACCGACCGGATCATCACGCGCATCGATTTGCCGGGCGCGCGAGGCAATCACGGACTGCTGATCGACCCGAAGCAACGACTCGCCTTCATCGCCTGCGAAGGCAACGACAAGCTGCTAGTGCTCGACATGCAAACGATGCGCGTCACTTCATCTTTCGACGTCGGCGAGGATCCGGACGTCCTCGCCTTCGACCCGCAACTGCATCTGCTCTACATTGCCGGCGAAGCCGGCATCGTCTCCATGTTCAAGACCGACGCAGGCCATGTGTCGAAGGTAGGCGACGGCCACATCGGCCCCAATGCGCATGTCGTCGCAGTGGATGCCTCGACGCACCGCGCCTACTTCCCGCTCAAGAATATTCAGGGGCGAACGACGTTGCGCATCATGGAGCCGAAAGGCTGAGCCCGGCGTGGTAGATGCAACGCCTCTATCCCTCATCAGATCACAGTCTGGTTAGCAGCTTCTCACCATCCGGCCGCAACTCGCCTTTGGGCGGCACGTAACGGTAGAGCGTCCGTTGGGTGATGCCTGGTTCCTCACACAGCCGGCTCACCTTGCTCCCCGGTAATTCGATCACCGCCATCGCAAGCCGCAGCCTGGCGGTCGGCATCGTGAACGGGCGGCCTCCCTTTCGCCCTCTTGCACGGGCAGAGGCCAGGCCGGCTACGGTACGCTCCGAAATGAGTTCTCGTTCGAACTCGGCCGGTGCCGCGAAGGTACCGACGACCAGCCTGGCAGCCGCGGTCGTGGTGTCGACGGCGTCCACGACGAGTGTGTCTCCTTCCTCCGGAGGCTCACTGGGCAATGCATCAACCGCCACCGACGGCGGCCCGGCATGGTTACCCGACCGCCCTGCAGCAGCAGCGGCGCTGCTGCTGCATCGGCGGGCACTTCACGGAACCGAACGAGCAGAATACGCAGCAGTCCCCCGGATTGGCGCGCAACAGGGCCTTGCAGTGGCTGCACTCGTAAAAGAACTGGCAGGCATCCGTGGGCATGGTTTCCTGTCGGGCAAAACCACAGTGCGGACAGGTCAGCACGGATTCCAGGACGATCGCATCCATCGCAGCCTCACTTCTGTAGAGTCGAGGGATAGCCCGCATTCGTGGCCGCCCTGGTCAGAGCCTCGGGTTGTGCCTTGCCGGGATCATAGGTGACCGTGGCCGTCTTCCTGCCGAAATCGACTTTGACGACGCTCACGCCGGGCACCTTTTCGAGCGACTTCCGAACTGTGACCGGACAAAGTTCGCACGTCATGTTCTTCACGTCGAGCGTGACAGTTTTCGGCGCAGCGGCCAGCGCCAGGAGCGGCAAGGCGGCAAGCGCGGTAATCAGCAGTTTGCGCATGGGAACCTCCTTTCAGGAGAACAGTGAGGCCAGTGACGGCACGGCCAGCAGTCCGAGCAGCAGCACGGTAACGATCCAGAACGTTATCCGCCGTCGCTTCACCACGCCTGGATCGATGCAGGGTGCGCCCGGCGCACAGACCTGCGGCACCAGGTAGAGCCTGCGAAAAGCCAGACCGAGAAACAGCAGTGTGAGCCCGATGAAGATGGGCCGGTACGGCGCCATCGCGGTCAGGCTACCCACCCACGTGCCGCCGATGCCAAGCGCCAGCAGCACGAGCGGTGCGACACAGCACACCGAGGCACCGAGGGCGGCCAGTACGCCGGCAATCAGTGAGCCCTTTCCGGCAAGCGGTGTCATTTCCATTTCCTTGAAGCGGTTTGTCCGCGTGAGTCCCCGGATTCCGTGGCGTCGCCAACCTTCAGGGCCCCGGCCCAAGGCGCACCTTCGCCAATCGTCCCTGTCGGTCCGACTCATCCCTGCGGCGCCACCCAGCCGAACAGCCGGCGTCCGTACAGGCCGCTGAGAGCCAGGAGCAGCGTCGCCACGCCGAAGTTCCACATCAGGATCATGACCGTCGCATCGAGCGGATGGAACAGCGACAGAGCGGCCGCGGTCGTCGCGGCAACTGCGAGGCTTCCCGTCATCACCACAGGTGTCGGAGCCAGGCGCGCCACGTACCGCAGCATGATGAGCATCACCAGCGACAGCGGGATCCCGGTGATCGCGAGCGTCGCGAAGCAGCGCGCGGTTTCGCCCGGCGACATCCCGTCCGGCCCGATGCTCACCCAGTTCGTCAGACAGCCATAGCCAATCGTGGAAATCCACACCACGACGGCGGGTGCAGGCAGCCAGAGCCACCGTCGCGACCGGCCCGGCACGCTCGCAATGAACGACGCCGTCGAGGCGAGCGCGGCGGTGATCAGCGCTGCCGCCACGCCAATGACAAAGGTAGGTTGACGCAGCTTGAGCATCAGGTCAGGGCGAACGCCATGCACGAGCGCGACCAGCGTCAGCATCAGCGCCGCAAACAGCAACCAGCACAGAGCCCGTGTCACAGGCGGTCGCAGGCGCCGCACCGGCTTTGCGTCCGCGACCAGCGAATCGATCAGATCGGAGGTTGAGGTCATGACCGGCCACCCCGCTTTTCGATCAACCGGCGCAGATTCGTCAAGGCCCGATGCGTTGCCACTTTCAGCGCAGCCACGGACATGCCGCTCGCGGCAGCGGCTTCCTTCAGCGACATTTCTTCAAGTTTCAGCATGCGTATGGCGTCCCGCTGTCCGGCCGGCAGGCGCTCAACCGCGTCGCGCAGGGTGCCAGCATCCGCCGCCTCTTCCTGTAGATTCGCTTCGGCAGCCTGAAAGGTTTCATGTTCCGGATCGAACTGTGCTTCGTGCGCGCCGAGACGCCCCTGACGCCGCAGCCTGTCGACGATGCGCCGGTTGGCGATGGTGATCAGCCAGGGGCCAAACGGAAGGGCTGGGTCGTACGTCTGACGCACCGTGTGGAGGGTCAGCAGAATGTCCTGAACCGTATCTTCGACGTCGCTCCGGTTACCGATCTGGCGGGCCGCGAGCGCCCGCAGATACGGTGTGATCGCTTCGAGCAGGCGCCGGTACGCGTCCCGGTCGCCCGCCTGCGCGTGAGCCATCAGGATCGACCAGTCGAGCGTGCCATCGGGGCGCGTCTCCGACGTTTCGGGAGCGTGATCAGCCTGTGCCGCATCGCGAGCATTCCGTACGACGCTCAGCGTTGGGCCGGGGCGGTGTGTTCTGAAGGACATGCACCAATTTTGCACGTCGGGCAGCCGTTTTCGTAAAAAATAAATTTTGCGAGCGGCGTAACCTTTGCACCTTGCCCGACGAATCTTCCTGCAGGTTGCGATTCTGCGACCTCAACCTCAGGAGGATGCGAAATGAGCAAGCAACTGGGTAAGCCGCTACTGGCCGCTTCGACCCTCTCCGCCGCGATCGGTCTCGCGCTTGCGATGCAGGCGTTGCCAGGACAGGCGCAGGAGATGAAGGACATGAGCAAGATGCCGCAGGTCGTCCAGGACAACATGGCGCGGATGCAGAAGAACAAGCTGGAAAAATGCTACGGCGTCAATTCGGTCGCGAAGAACGACTGCGCCGAGGGCGCCCACTCGTGTGCCGGTCAGGCGACCCAGGCGCGCGATCCGAAGTCGTTCGTGCTGCTGCCGGCCGGTGACTGCTCGAAGATTCAGGGCGGCAAGCTGCAGGCAAGCTGAGCCGATACCCACTGATGAGCGTTCCCATGGTCCACGCGCAGCGGGCTTCCAGCCCGATTCCGATGAAAGCCGGCATCGGGCTGCGCTTTCGCCATCACCAGGCGGTGCTCGACACGCGACCCGCAGTCGCCTGGTTCGAGGTGCATACCGAGAACTACATGGGCGGCGGCAGCGCACCCCAATACCTGGACACAATTCGCCGCGACTATCCGGTGTCGCTGCACGGCGTGGGGCTGTCCCTCGGCAGCGCCGAAGGGCTTGATGCCGCGCATCTGGCGCGGGTGCGCAGTGTAGTCGAGCGGGTCGACCCCGGCCTCGTTTCCGAACATCTGTCATGGAGCGTCGCCGGCGGCACGTATATGGCCGACCTGTTGCCGCTGCCGATGACTGAAGAGGCGTTGAACATTGTTTGCCAACATGTCGATGAAGTGCAGGCCTGTCTCAGGCGGCGCATCCTGGTGGAGAACCCGTCGACCTATCTGCGGTTCAGTCACTCGACGATTCCGGAGTGGGAATTCCTCGCCCAGGTCGCACAGCGCGCGGGTTGCGGCATCCTGTGCGACGTCAACAACATCTACGTGAGCGCCTGCAATCACGGCTGGAATGCGATGACCTACCTCGATGCCTTGCCTGCGGCCGCGATTGGCGAAATCCATCTCGCCGGGCACAGCATCCGGCTGCTCGATCACGGACAGAGCTTGCGTATCGACGACCACGGTTCACGCGTCGCACCGCAGGTCTGGGCGCTTTATCACGAGGCGCTCAAGCGCTTCGGGCCGGTTCCGACGCTGATCGAATGGGATACCGACGTGCCGCCGATTGAAACCCTGATCGAGGAGGCAGCCCTTGCCGACACCGAACTGGACAGACGACGCCATGGACGCGCAGACGCCAGCGCTGCTTGAATTGCAGCGCGCGATACAGCGAAGCCTGCTGGAACGTGCGGACGGCGACGCGTCGGCCTGGGTGATCGCGGACGGCCTGGACGCGGGCGCACGGCTCGACATCTATCGCAACACACGCGCCAACGTCCTGGCGACGGCCCTCAGTCTGGCTTTCCCGGCGGTGCAGCATCTGGTCGGTCCGGAGTTTTTTGAGGGCGCCGCGGGGCTATTCATCGCGCAAGCTCCACCGCGCAGTGCGTGGCTCGATGAATACGGTGCAGAATTTCCGGACTTTCTCGGCGGGCTACCGCAGGCGGCGTCGGTGCCTTACCTCGCCGACGTGGCACGTCTGGAATGGCACGTCAACGTTGTCCTGCACGCCCCCGACGCCCCTTCGCTCGATATCGCGCGCCTGACGGCACAGAGCGAAGCCGGGCCGGCGCAATTGCGCTTCCAGTCCCATCCGGCGGTGCGACTGCTGCGATGTGAATTCCCGGTCGACATCATCTGGTGTGCGGTACTGAAGCGCGATGACCGGGCCATGGCAGCGATCGATCTCGCGGAGGGACCTGTCTGGCTGCTCGTTCACCGGACGCGGAGCGGTATCGAGGTAACGCGTATGGGCGAGTGCGAATGGCGCCTTACGGCAGGCCTGTTTTCGGGAAAGCCGTTGTCCGCGGCACTGGAAGGGACGCCATGCGACGACGCGCACAGCGTGCTCGCCACGCTTCTGGCCAGCGGATGCCTTGCAGAGGTCAGCGTGGTTCCGGAGGCAGTTGCAAGCGAGATCCGGAGGACCCACCCATGACACGCTCTCATCAACCCATCACCCTGTCACCGGTCAATAGCAGTCGAATCATGCGTCTTGCCGGATGGCTCGAGCGTGTACCCTACGCGCTCCTCGCCATCCCTTTACGCATTGCGGTTGCCACGGTCTTCTGGAACTCCGCGATGACCAAACTGGCGAACTGGGAAGCCGCCCTTGCCCTGTTCCGCGACGAATACAGATTGCCGCTCCTGCCGCCGGAGCTTGCCGCCTACATGGCCGTGTCGATCGAGTTGACAACGCCGGTATTGCTGATACTCGGCCTGGCCACCCGGCCCGTGGCGTTAGTGCTTCTGGGGATGACAACCGTCATCGAAATATTCGTCTATCCCCAGGCATGGCCCACGCATATCCAGTGGGTGGCCATGCTGCTGGTGCTCCTATGCCGCGGTGCCGGACCCTTGTCCGTCGATCATTGGCTACGAGACCGCTGGATCGGCTAATTCGTCAACGACTGGCCGACTTCAAAGAATCTGATGTTGTCTAACGGAAACTTCACAGCCCCCTTGCGTAGCATCCATCTCTGGCGCCATCTCATCATGCTGCCAGGGGCGCTGTCCGAGCGCGATCTGCGGCTGCCTGGGACCGGGATCTTCGAAACGTTCTGGGACGCACTCGCATGTCCCAGTGCAGGTTTTGCAGCTTGCAACGAACGTGTGCGACGCGCGCTACATTTTCAAGTGGATGTGTCCGTAGACGCCGTCCACTTCCCCGCTGGTTCCTGCTGCAGAACTCCCGAAACAGGCTGGCTTTAGCTACCGGCCTTCGACCGATTACCCTGAGCGCTTCTATTTGAACTGACTCTCTGCTTAACCCATTCGCGTCCACCATCCCCGAACGACCTCACGCCATCGGGGAAAGCGAATCGTGGTGCATCAAAGCCCCATGACGCAGGCAGGTCAGGGCGTGACGACCAAAGAGGCATGCAAACCCATCGAGTAATGGCCGGGTCGGTTGCAAAATAACACGTAGTGGCCCGGTGCCAACTTGAGTGTCATATGTTTGCTCGTCCCCGGCGCTATGTCCTCCACCTCTCCCAACTTTTTGAACTGGCTCTCTGGCACCTGTCCGTTTTTAACCGGCAACTTGTCGGCGGCCAGGTCCGTTTTGAGGACCACGAATTCGTGTGTCATACCGGTGTCGGGTGCGTTGCTCACGTCGAACGCGACTGACCCGGCCTTCACTTGACTCGTATCAAGCTGGATCGTCTTGGTTTTGAGCAGCGTGGCTTTTATCGTCTCCTCTGCGTAACCAGGGCTGCAAACGAGGCCGAGCGCGGTCACACCAAGAAAGATCGCGGTGCGTGGACTGGGGATCATGATGTTTTCCTCCAGAAATCGCCTCGAGCATCGTGCGTGTGGCTGACCGCGCTACGCATGATGGCGCAGCGGGGCGATTCATTGTTAAGGTCCGGACGAAGTGCCATGAACCGACGTGCACTGTCGATCGTCATCAACACGCGTTCAGCGCAGCCTGGTTATTCCGATTTTCCAGATAGCGCGACTGGGACAATCATCGACCTTCGCGAGTACAAACGGTCTGAACCCCTTGCATCCGAAATAGCCCAAAGGGGCCACTTAAAAACGAACTGCGTAACAAGCTACGCAAGCCGCTCAATGATTCAGGAGTGCTGCCGGTCGCTGTTAGCCGGTGGCGATGTCGACGTCAAGCTGATGGCAAAAACGCTCATTGAGGAGTACGTCGTGGCAGTCTGACATACAAAGGGAACCGCTTGTCTGGGTTTACGATGGACCAGGAATCTAGTTCCATGACGACGTCCAGCAGTGGAAGCGGCGGTGGCAGTAGCGGTAGCAGTGGCGGATATTGATGACCGCGCCGGGGTTGCAGGGACCAGGATTACTTCCATGAGTCTCGAAGCCGGACGGGTAGGCCGGGCGAGCGCGACGGGCTGGTTCTGCGCAACGTGCATTGCAGGCACCATTGCCTGCCCGTCGGGCAACCCCGGATCCGGCCGTTGGCCCATGCTCGACATTCCGTTATCACGAGGCCCCGAACCGGGGTAGTGTGAAACGCGCCATGAACGACGATAGTGACTGGGAGAGGCAAGGCTCGGACGCGCTGGATCTGCGGCCGCTATCGGCGTTTGCCGACAATGAGCTGTCCGCCACTGATCGCTCAGCCACGCTCGTCTGGCTGACGATCGACCTCGGGGCGGCCGACCGCGTGGCCGGTTACCGCGCGCAAAAAGCTGCGTTGACTGCACTGATCGGGAACCCGCGAGACGATGGGCGATGTATCGTCGTGCGACACCGCGTGCCGTGGTGGCGGCAGGCAGGCGTGGCAGCCTCCTGCATGGCAATGGGATTCGCTGATCGGCGGTCGCCTGCTGCCCGGCGAGTCCGGCCCGGCCGCGCAATTCATGTATCAGAGCACGGCCGGCGCCCGGCGCACGATGTACGTCGCAGCGGTTCCAAAGGACGCGACGGCGTTCCGCCCGTTTCGTGACGGCAACCGCAGCACGTTCTACTGGGGGAGTCAGGGGATGGGATGCGCGCTGACCGGCCAAGGCTCCGAAGCGCAATTGCGATCCATGGCAATCGACGTATGCAGCGCACAGTGGGGGCCATTGCGAAGCCTGGCACTCGGCGATGGTTTGAACCCGTGATGCTTTATGGATCTCGGCTTGCTGTTCATCCAGCAAGCCGGAGCACGCTGCCTGCTGCAGGATGGCAGGCAACCGCGCGGACGTTGCTGCGTGCGCTCGCGTTCACCTGCATGATCATCTCAGGTGGCGCTTTTGCCCAACCGACCAGCCCAATTGAGCCGGCTTCATCCGGTACGTCGGCGAGATGCACCGATGCTGCCACATCGGATGCCGTGAGCGCAGACGTCGACCAGTTCCGGTGTCTGACCGCAGACAAACAGGCGGCGTCATTGCGCACGCGGATCGAAAACCACTCCCTTCTGGCCCTGACGGACGAGCAGATCCTGTCCCTGATGGACGCGATGAAACCGGAGGCCTTCGTCGATTACGCAAAGTCGGACATGGTCCTCGACGACGCCTACGAATACCGGATGTTCCGGCAGGAACGCGTATCCGGCAGATGGCCCGACCGTCCCGATCACATGGTTATCCGATACCAGGACAATCCACGAAAAGTCTACGCAAAATGGCTACCGGACGGTGCCCATGCTGGACAGGAGATTCTTTACGACGAAACGGCCGATCCAGATAGTATCTTCGGCCATCTGGGTGGCCCACTGCATATCGTGTCAGGGAAGATCGCAATCGATGGTCTGTTCGCTCACGCCCAGTCCCGCCATAGCGTCCGCGATCTCGGTCTGCAGTTCATTGCGCGCACCGTCGAGCACGACGTCCGCAGCTTTCGTGACGAGGGCCTTACTGAAAAGCCGACCCGCATCGAGCTCGTGAACGTGCAAGGCATGCGGTTGCTTGCCTGGACATGGACTGCTCCGTCGGGCCCCCCCGCGCACTACGCGCAGCGTGTGAGACTGCTATTCGATCTTCAACACCTCTGGCCGATCGGCGAAGCCACGTGGGATGAACGCGGCAGACTATTAGAGCTGATCCATTTCGAAGACGTCGTGCCTCGCCACTGGAGCGAATCCACCTTCGATCGGCGTAACCCCGAATACGGTTTCCACTGACGCCGAGTCCAGCGAACCGTCCACGCAACGGTCTCTCCACTCGAAACGTATAAGAGCCCAATTCCGGTCACGCAACGCTGATTGCAATCCTGCCCGACACGGCGGCGACCCTGACCTGGGCCGACGCCCAGTATGGCGGCCTCTCCTGGATGCAGGCGGTCTTCTATGGCGTTGGCGCCGCGGTGGTCGGAATCATCGCGATGAGCGCATACAAGCTGACCAGGAAGACCGTCGGCACGAACAGACTTCTGTGGGCGATATTCCTGACGCTCGCGGTCGTCACCGTGGTCACCCAATCCGAGATCGCATGGTTGTTTATCGCAGGCGGCCTGCTCAACTGGTTCTGGCGTGCCCCACCGAACTGGTTCAGCAAGGGCGGACTGAATGCGCTTGCCGTGACGCAGGCCCCCGGCATGAGCGGCGTCCTCAGTGGTCTTGACCTGCCGCTGCTCGGCCAGATCGGCCTTTTCTTCGCCAAGGCCGGCGCGTTCGTGTTCGGCTCGGGCCTCGCAATCGTGCCGTTCCTCTACGGTGGCGTGGTGACTGAACATCACTGGCTCAACGACAAGCAGTTCGTCGATGCGGTGGCCGTCGCGATGATCACGCCGGGGCCGGTCGTGATCACGGTCGGCTTCATCGGTTACCTGGTCGCAGGACTGCCGGGGGCCTGCGTCGCCGCGCTCGGGACCTTCCTGCCCTGCTACCTGTTCACCGTACTGCCGGCGCCGTACTTCAAGTAGTACGGCAGGTTACCTGCCGTCAAGGCTCGGTTTTCGCCATACCGGACCAGGCGCCGGCGGCCATTGCTCGCCTCGTGAAGGAACGTCTGCGTAAAAAATAGACCTCGATCTGAGGTTTCACCGACGTGCGAGCAGCATGATTTGCGTAGCCAACCCCGTCACCAAGCATCAGGATGCGACGTCGGGCAACTGGAGCAAGTCCAGGAAGGCCCGGGCAAGTGGTGTCAGCTCGTTGCGCACGCCGCCCCTGAATACCGCCGCAAGCTCCCAGCAGGGTTCCTCGCTTTCGCGCAACGTTGCAGTCGCGATCGACGCGCCGCGCGTATCGCGCACCCGTGCGGCGGCCACCGATTCAGGCACCATGGTGATCGCAAGGCCCTGCGCGGCCAGTTCGAGCAACATCGGCAGATCGTTGACCTCGAAGCCGGTTCGACGGTGCAGCCCGGCAGCCGCAAAGCTTCGATCGACGAGGCGCCGCACGCTCCAGTCAGAACGGAGGTCGGCAAACGTTTCTTCGCTGAGATCGGACAGCTTGAGGTCGCTCGCGCCCGCGAGCCGGTGATTCTCCGCGCAGACCACGACCATCCCCTCACACGCGAACATGTGCATCCCCAGATCGTCGGGCAAGGGATCCGGCGGCTGCGTGAATGCGAGATCGAGGCGGCCTTCGCGCACCTGATCAATCAACGCGCGCGAGCCGTCGAGTGTCAGTTCGATGTCGATCCCGCTGAACGCGGCCCGAAACTGCCCCAGTGAAGCAGGCAGATCGACGAAGGGCGCAAGGCTATGAATCGCACCAATGCCAAGCCGACCGCGTGCGAGCCCATGCACCTGCGTCACGGCGTGCCGCGCCTCGCGCGCTGCGGCGAGCACGCGCCGCGCCTCGTCGAAGAGCACTTCGCCAGCGGGCGTCAGGCCGACACTCCTCGTGCTGCGGACAAACAATGGTCCGCCGAGGTCCTCCTCCAATGACCGGATCGACGCCGACAACCCGGACTGAACCAGGTTGAGACGCCGCGACGCGCGCGTGAAATGCCTTTCTTCCGCGACTGCCACAAAATGTTCAAGCTGCTTCAGATCCACGCCGCGTCCCTCGCACTCTGGTTCCACGATTAAGCACTACAAGTGCACAATTTAATCACATATTTCTGTTTGAATGATAATTCAATCTCCTCTATTGTTGAATGCCTGACCGCGCTCTCGCAACGACATCGGGCACGCTTTGTCCGCGAAGATGATCGAAACGGCCCCGCGCGGGTCCTGGATTCTTGGCAACAGCTATAGGAGATGGCTTCAACATGGAATATCGTCAACTCGGCCGTTCGGGTCTCAAGGTATCGACTATCACCCTTGGCACCATGACGATGGGCGGCAAAGGCAAATTCGCACAGGTCGGCGAGGTCGGCCTCGAAGAGGCGCGCCGGCAGATCGACATGTGTATCGACGCCGGCGTCAATCTGATCGATACAGCGGATGTCTATTCGAATGGCGCGTCGGAGGAGATCGTCGGCGCGGCGCTCGGTGGCAAACGCAAGGGTGGCGTGCTGATCGCCACCAAGGCGCGCTTCCCCATGGGCGACGGTCCGAACGATCGGGGCCTGTCGCGGCATCATCTGATAGAAGCGTGCGAAGCGAGCCTCCGGCGCCTCAAGACCGATGTGATCGACCTCTACCAGGTTCATCAATGGGATGGGATAACGCCGCTTGAAGAAACGCTCGAAGCGCTCGATCTGCTGGTCCGTCAGGGCAAGGTCCGATACGTCGGCTGCTC
Organism: Paraburkholderia sp. GAS448; assembly: GCF_050435685.1. Taxonomy (NCBI): domain Bacteria; kingdom Pseudomonadati; phylum Pseudomonadota; class Betaproteobacteria; order Burkholderiales; family Burkholderiaceae; genus Paraburkholderia; species Paraburkholderia sp. GAS448. Next base: position 321,368 of record NZ_JBNDKT010000005.1, on the reverse strand, counting down.
GAACTACTCGGGCTGGCACCTCATGAAGGCGTTGCATGTGAGCGAACGAGACCGCCTGCCGCGTTTCATAAGCCAGCAGATCCACTACACGCTCGAAGCACGCGAAGCGGAATACGAGCTCGCGCCGATCGCACTCGATCAGGGGCTCGGCATTCTCGTATGGAGTCCGCTCGCAGGCGGCCTGCTATCCGGAAAGCACCGTCGCAACGCGACGCCTGGGGGCACGCGCCAGCTTGCTGGCTGGACCGAGCCACCGATCCGCAATGAGGAGCGGTTGTGGTCGATCGTCGATGTACTCGTGGGGATTGCCGACGAGCATCAGGTCTCGGCCGCTCAGGTTGCGCTTGCGTGGACGCTTGGGCGCCCCGCCGTCGCCTCGGTCATCATCGGCGGACGCAACGAGACCCAGTTGCGCGACAACCTCGACGCCGCGAATCTCACATTGACCGCCGGGCAACGCGCACGACTCGACAAGGTGAGCGCGCCGCCTCTGCTCTACCCCTACTGGCACCAGGTACAGACCGCACACGACCGTCTTGGAGGCGCCGACCTGCCGCTACTGGGACCGTATCTGCGCGGATAGGCCGACTGCGTCGGCGTCGTCTGTCAACCACGCCGAAAGGGCCGCGCCACAGCGAGAGGGCGATCGCTCCCACTGAAGAACCGTGAGCGCATCGTGTCAAAAAGCAACGCACGGAACCGGCGCCAGAGGATGTTTGACTGGCGCCACCGTCTTTGCCCTCATACTTCCACGATCACTTCAAAGCCGCCGTAGATCAGCCGCTTGCCGTCGAAAGGCATGGGATTCGTGTCAGGCTGTACCCGCGGGTCGGCCATTACCGCTTTCATTCCCTTATCTCGCGCCTGACGCGAAGGCCAGACAACCCAGGAAAACACCACCGCCTCATCATCCTGACGTTTGACCGCCATCGGAAAAGACGTCAACTTACCTTCCGGGACGTCATCTCCCCAGCACTCGACCACGCTCAGTGCGCCGTGCTCCTTGAAGACAGCCGCTGCCGATCCGGCATGCTTTCTGTACGCTTCACGATTGGCCACGGGCACGGCGGCGACAAATCCATCTACGTAAGTCATGAACGATCTCCTTTCGAGTAGAAAAGGAACAGGGGCCGCAATGCGGCGCCTTTTCGATGGGCGCCGCATTGCCACAGCCCTCCCCTAAGACACGACGAACGACGCCTTGAGAAATCGACAACACTCACCATCGATTTCGGGATTCTCCGAAACATACACACGGGCGGCGCAGAACCATTGCGTTCCCGAAAGCGACTAATCCGCGATAGAGACGTATTCTTCAAACAGTCGACCCAGGTCCGAATTCATGCATCAATCTGGATAGGGGAACGGAAGTCGAGCGCGGCTCATGACAGCCGCGGTGCGCTTGCTCAATTCGCCATGGCCACCTTCGTCGCAGCCGGCTTTGCAGTCTTCACCTGCGCCGTCTTCACCGTCGCCTCCATCTCGTTCTGCCCGATGATCTTCGCGATCTCCGCATCGGCCTGTTCGCCGTACTTCGCAAACACATCGGTGTGATACGTCGTGTTCACCGCAGCGGCGAGCTGCGTGCCGGAGTCGTCGCGCGTGTCGGCGTCGACCACCATCGACAACCCGATGCGCAGCGAATGCGCATCCAGTTCCTTCGGGTCGAGCTGGATACGCACCGGCAGGCGCTGCACGATCTTGATCCAGTTGCCGGTCGCGTTCTGCGGCGGCAGCGTCGCGAACGCGCTGCCCGTGCCCGCCGAGAAGCCGATCACCTTGCCGTGGTACTTGACCTTCGAACCGTAGACATCCGCCGTCATCGTGACCGGCTGGCCGATGCGCATCCGGCGCAGCTGCACTTCCTTGAAGTTCGCATCGACCCACACGCCGTCGAGCGGCACGATCGACATCAGCGGCGTGCCCGGCCCGACGCGCTCGCCAACTTGCACCGAGCGCTGCGCCACGTAGCCCGTCACCGGCGCCGGCAGCGTATTGCGTGCGTAGTCGAGATAGGCGTCGCGAACCTTGGTGGCAGCGGCCTGCACGTCCGGATGCTGCTCAACCGACGTGCGGTCGGTCAGCGCATGGTTCGATTCCGCCTGCTGGTGAGCGGCATCGAGCGCTGCCTGAGCGGCAGCCACGGCGTCACGGGCATGCGAGACATCTTCCGCCGACACCGCGCCGGTGCTTTCCACGGCGACACGGCGCTTCAGATCGTCCTGCGCACGCGCCAGGTCCGACTCGCGCTGCGCCACGTTGGCCGCGTAGTAGCTGTTGTTCACGTAGAGCGTGCTCACCTTGCGCACGGCCTGGCCGAGCGCCGCCTCGGCGTTCAGCAGCACGATCCGCGAATCGGCCGGGTCCAGCGTGACCACCGGGTCGCCCACCTTCACGATCTGCGTGTCGTCCGCGTTGACCGCGTTCACCGTGCCGGTCACCTGCGGCGTGAGCTGCACGAGGTTGCCGTTGACGTACGCGTCATCGGTCGACTCGTGATATTGCCCATAGTTGAAGTAGTACCCGCCATACGCCGCGCCCGCGACCACGATGCCGAGGCCGAGCAGCGCCAACCACAGCTTGCGCTTGCCTGAGGCCGCGAGCGGCGTCGCGTTCGGCGAGGTGCCGGCGGGGGCATTGGCAGCGCCGTTGTTGTTCGATTGTGCCCGGTCCGCATTCGTGCGGTCAGAAGTGATGGTATCGCTCATGTCAGTTCACCAAGGAGTTTGCAAACGTGCCGGTTCAACGCGCGGCGGCGACGGGGGTGGAAGGCGCAGCGGAATCCGCGCTGCGTGTTGCATCGGCAGACGTATCGACATAGCCGCCACCGAGTGCCGATGCGAGCGCGATCTGCTGGTCGCGCCGGTCCATCAGCAGGTTGGCGACCGCCTGATCGGCCTGCAGCGCGTTCATGTCGGCGTTGAGCACGGTCAGCTGGTTCGTCAGGCCGCCCTTGTACTGCGTGATCGCCAGACCGTCGGCCTCGCGTGCGGCCTGCTGCGCCGTTTGCGAATCGCCAAGCTGCACGTCGCTCGAGCGGATCTGCGCAAGCTGCGTCGCCACGCCGCTCAAGGCGCCGATCAGCGTCTGGTCGTAGGTCGCGACGGCGTCGTCGAAATCGGCGTAACGGCCCTTCAACTGCGCACGCAGTTCACCCGCGTCGAAAATCGGCAGATGGATCGCCGCTCCTGCCGAACCCGTGCGGCTCGCAGCGGTGAGAAACCGGCCGAAACCGAACGCATCCAGGCCGATTGCGGCGCTCAGATTGATGTTCGGGTAGAACTCGGCCTTCGCTTCCTTCACTTCGTGCGTGATCGCATCGACGCGCCAGCGGGCCGCGACGATGTCCGGACGGCGGCTCACGAGGTCGGCGGGCAGGTTGTCCGGCAGGCGCACCGCGTCGCCGACGCCCAGCGCAGGCCGCGCGATCGAGAGCCCGCGGTCCGGGCCCTCGCCCAGGAGCGCGGCCAGCTGGTAGCGGGTCGTCAGGATGCTGCCGTCGAGCGCGGCGAGCGCCGAGCGGGCGGTCGCGAGATTCGCCTGCGCCGTCTTGCGCTCGACCTGGGTATCGAGCCCGGTCGCGATGCGGCCGGCCGTGATGCGGTCGATCTGTTCGCGGCGCTCGACTTCCTGCTGGGCGATATCGCGCAGCACGTAAAGCCGCGCAAGCTGGTTATAGGTGCGGGCGACTGCGGTCGTGAGCGTGAGCTTCACGACTTCCGCGTCGGCCTCGCTTGCCTGCAGTTGGGAGACCGCCGTCTTCAGCGCTTCGCGATTCTTGCCCCACAGATCCAGATCGTATGAAGCGCTCAACAGTCCGCTGTTCTGGGTTTGCCAGCTGCCCGCGTAGGGCGGCGGCACTGCCGCCGTGCCGCTGAACTGCTGGCGTGTCAGCGAGTAATCGGCGTCGACGTGCGGCATCGTGCTGGCCTTCGCGGTTTCCGCATAGGCTTGCGCCCCGGCGATGCGGGCGCGCGCCTGCGCAATCGTCGGGCTGCCCTTGAGCGCTTCTTCGAGCAGGGTCTTCAGTTGCGCGTCGCCGAACTGGTCGGCCCAGTTGGCCGCCGGCCAGTGGCCGCTTTCGGCCGGCAGGCTTTGCGTCGTCGCGAACTGTTGCGGCTGGGCCATTTTCTGGTCGCTGTGAATGCCCGCATAGTTGACGCATGCCGAGAGCAGCGCCACCAGGATCGCCGACAACCCCGCTTTGATCGCGCGGGCCCCGCTTGCGGATTTACTAATCTGCGTCTTCATCTTCTGACCTGTCAGATAAATGGTGAAAAAAAGGGGGAGCGCTACGGCGCTCACTCTCCAATGAACTTGTTAAGCAAAAAACACAACCCTTCGAACTCCGCCTTCGTGAACTTCTTCAACCGCGCGTTCAGCACTTCGGGCGCGATATTTGGAATCTCGGCCGCGATTTCTGCGCCCTTTTTTGTCAGCACCAGGTTGACCACCCGGCGATCGTCCACGCTGCGCGAGCGTTCCAGCAACCCCTTCGTTTCCAGCTTGTCCAGCATCCGCGTCATCAGTCCGGTGTCGACGGACAACAACTTCGCGAGCTCAAACGGCGTGGAGGCCAGGCCGCGTTGCATCGCAAGGAAAATGCCCATCTGCGAGCCGGTGACGTCGAGATCCTTGAGGGCCGTGTCCACTTCCGCGGTGATCAGGTTGCGCGCCTTGGTCAGCAAGTACCCGACGCTTTGCGTCAGCGAGAAACTTTCGGGTGTGTAGTGCTTCATGGCGCGTCCTCAGGGTGAATGACTATGACAATAACTGCAAAGTCAGATTTATACAAGAGGTATTTCTGCGATTTTTCCGTTCAGGCGGCGCGCTGCTCAATGACCGCCCGCGCCCGCTGCGTTCTTCGCGCCGTCCTTGCTGGGTTGGGTGATCCAGATGAGCGGAATGATCAGGACAAAGATCACCGCCGACAGCCAGAACACATCGTTCAGGCCGAGCATCGATGCCTGCGCGTTCAGTTGGGTTTCGAAAAAGACCTCGGCTTTGAAGAGACTCGCGTGCAGCGTCGTCTGAATACCGGCGAGCGCGTGCATATAGGCCGGGTTATTGACGCTGGTCTGCTCGGCAAGCTGCGAATGGTGCTGGATCGTGCGGTCGTTCCAGATGGTGCTCAGGAGCGAGGTGCCTGCCGCGCCGGCGAAGATCCGGGCGAAGTTCGACAGTCCCGCGGCCGCCGGGATCTTCTCCGGAGGCAGGCCCGACAGGACGATCGCCGTGAGCGGCGTGAAGAACAGCGCCATCGGGATGCCCTGCAGCAGCGTCGGCAGAACGAGCGTGTAGGGGTCGATGTCCGTCGTGTACCACGAGCGCATCAGGAACACGCCCGCAAAGCCGAGGAAGGCAAGCGTCGCCAGCACCCGCATGTCCGATTTCGGCATGATCTTGCCCATCACCGGCGCAAGAATCACAGCGAAGATGCCGAGCGGCGCTGTCACGAGCCCCGCATCGACGGCCCGGTAGCCCAGGTATTCCTGAATCCACGTCGGCAGGATCACGAGGTTGGCGAAAAAGACGGCGTACGCGATCGATATCGCGACGGTACCGCCCAGGAAGTTGCGTCCCTTGAACAGGCGCAGGTCGACAATTGGCCTCGCCTCGGTCAGCTCCCAGATCACGAAGAACAGGAACCCGACCAGCGCGACGATCGTGAGCGCCCAGATCACCGGCGAATTGAACCAGTCGAGATCCTTGCCCTTGTCGAGCATGATCTGAAGCGCGCCCACCCAGACAATCAGCGAAATGAGCCCCACCTTGTCGATTGGCAGCTTGCGCGACGGCGTTTCGCGCTTGCGGTACAGCGCCCAGATCACCGCGGCGGCGAAGAGGCCGACGGGCACATTGATGTAGAAGATCCACGACCAGTTGTAGTTGTCGGTGATCCAGCCGCCCAGCGCCGGCCCGGCGATCGGCCCGACCGTTGCGGTCATCGCCCACAGAGACAGCGCGCTCGAGCTTTTTTCCTTCGGAAACGAGGAGAGCAGGAGCGATTGCGACAGCGGCACCAGCGGCCCCGCCACCGCGCCCTGCACGATACGCGCCACGAGCAGGATAGGCAGGCTGGGGGCGAAGCCGCACGCCGCGGACGACAGTACGAACAGCAGGATCGCGGCCACGAAGAGCTTGACCTGCCCGACCCGCTGCGTGAGCCAGCCGGTCAGCGGAATCGACACCGCGTTGGCCGCGGAGAACAGCGTGATGACCCATGTGCCTTCGTCGACCGACACGCCCAGGTCACCAGAGAGTGTCGGGATCGCGACATTGGCGATCGACGAGTCCAGCACATTCATGAAGGTGGCGAGGGCCACAGCGAATGTGCCCAGTGCGAACTGCCAGCCAGCTAATGGCGCCGGAGTGCTCGCGTTGTTTGGCGGGTTCATGTTGCGTCCTTTAAGGGGCTTGATGGGCGGCTGTTCTCAAGCCGTCGCCGGGTATCTGATGTGTCAGATATTTGGTTAAAAAAATGGCTCATTCATCCAGCAACCTGCCGAGGAGGCGGCATAAGGCCGCGAACTCCAGCGGGGTAAAACCTGCCAGGCGCCGGTTCAGCACCGCCGGCACGATCTCTGCGATCCGCGCGGCAAGATTCCGACCGGCTTCGGTCAACGTCAGGTTGACCACCCGCCGGTCCGGACTGTTGCGATCCCGGCGCACGAGGCCCTGCCTTTCCAGATGGTCGACCACTCGTGTGACGAATCCCGAATTGATGCCCAACTGCCTGGACAACCCGACCGACGAGCGCGCAATGCCCCGCGACAGGACCAACAGCGCGCTGATGTGCGAACCACTGACGCCCGTGCCCGCAAGCGCGACATCCATTTCCGCTGTGAGCAGGTTGCGGGCTTTGCTCAGCGCATAGACGATGCGCTGAACCGGCAAAAAACTGTCTTCGCGGCAGTGACTCATAGCTGATATCTCCATTTCTGATTCGAACTATATCTGACTTATCGGATATATGCAAAGACTTTTTTAAGACGCCGGATGGTGGCCGCGATGCCCACCATGTGGCTGTCATTCGCGCCGCGTCTATCTGCGGCGGGTCGATCTTTGCGGACGGTTGTGAATCGCGGCCGCGCAGAGCTGGATTGATCGCGCAGATCGCGGCGCTACACCATGTGCCCCAGCGGTTCGCCGAACTGGAGGGCGGCAAGCTGCGCGTAAAGCGGTGAGGTCTGCAGAAGCTCGGCGTGACGGCCCTGCGCGACGATGCGACCTCGTTCCAGCACGACAATGCGGTCGGCCTGTTGTACGGTAGCAAGGCGGTGCGCAATGACCAGCGTGGTGCGGTTCTGTGCGGCATTGTCCAGCGCCTGTTGTACGAGCCGTTCGCTGGCGGCATCAAGTGCGCTGGTGGCCTCGTCGAGCAGCAAGATGGGCGGATTCTTCAGGATCGCGCGGGCGATCGCAATGCGTTGACGTTGCCCGCCAGAGAGCCGCACCCCGCGCTCGCCGAGAAACGTGTCGTAGCGTTGCGGCAACTCTTCGATAAAACCGGTCGCAGCGGCCATGTCTGCAGCGTGCTGTACTTGCGCGAGGGTGGCATCGGGCGCGCCGTAGCGGATATTGTCGAGCACAGTGCCTGAAAAGATCACCGACTCCTGCAGTACCACGCCGATTTCCCGGCGCAACTCGGCGAGCGGCACCTGCCGCGTCGGGACGCCGTTGATCAGGATGCTGCCGGACTGCGGATCGTAAAAGCGCAGCAGCAGCTGGAACAGTGTGGTCTTACCGCCACCGGATGGCCCAACCAATGCGACATGCTCGCCCGGACGGACATCGAGCGAGAGTCCAGAAAGCGCGGCGATGCCCGGGCGCGAGGGATACGAGAAGCTAACGTTGTCGAAACGGATGCCCTCCCCGCGCGTCGGCAGCGGTACAGTGGCCTCGGCCTGCGCCACCGGCGAGCGCGCCGCCAGCAGCTGCAGCAGCCGCTCCGTGGCGCCGGCGGCTCGCTGCAGATCGCCCCACACTTCGGCGACCGCCCCCACCGCCCCGGCGGTGACCACCGCGTAGAGGATGAACTGGGACAATTGGCCCGCCGTCATGCTGCCAGCCAGTACCGCCTGCGCCCCGAGCCACAGCACGAACACAATGGCGGCGAACACCAGCACGATCACCACAGCGGTCAGCCAGGCGCGCGCCCGAATCCGCGTGAGCGCCGTCTCGAATGCGACTTCCACCGCGCCGGCGAAGCGCCTTGCCTCGCGGGGCTCCTGCGCAAAGGACTGCACGGTTGGCATGGCGTTGAGTACCTCGCCCGCCAGCGCGCTTGCGTTGGCTACCTTGTCCTGGCTGGCGCGCGAGAGCCGCCGCACGCGCCGCCCGAAGATGACGATGGGCGCGACCACGACGACCAGCGTGGCCATGATGTAGCCGGACAGCACGGGGCTCGTCACAGCCAGCATCGCGACGCCGCCGGCAAGCAGGAAGAAGTTGCGCAACCCCATCGACAGGCTGGTGCCCACTACCGTCTGGATCAGCGTGGTGTCAGCGGTGAGCCGCGACAGCACCTCCCCGGTCTGCGTGGTCTCGAAGAACTGTGGACTCATCCCGAGGATGTGCTCGTAGACCGCGCGCCGCAAATCAGCCGTGACCCGCTCACCCAGCCACGACACAAGGTAGAAGCGCAGCGCTGTGGCGGCGGCCAATACCAGCGAAACGACGAACAACGCCAGAAAATAACGATCGATATGCGTCCGGTTGCCGCCCGCGAAGCCCCGGTCGATCAGGTATTTGAATGCCACTGGCAACGTCAGTGTCGCACCCGCCGACGTCACCAGCGCCACGAAGGCCAGCGCCCAGCGCCCGGTATAACGACGCAGGAAGGGCAACAAGGCGAACAGCGGACCGAGACGCGAAGCGCGCGGGGCGAGATCTGGCATGAGGATTCCTGAGCGGATCGAATGTCTCCCGATTTTGCCAGTCCTGCGGATTCGAAGGCGTCCGACGTAGAAGCCTGGCACGGATCCGTGAGTACCGCGGTGTGCACTTGTGCCGTTCCGGAAGTCCCGCCTGTCTGGCTATGCGGCGCCCGGTAGACTGCTTCCGCGAGCTTGCCGCGACTGCCCATCTGTATCAAGATCAAGTCGACTCATCAGCCGTAAGCCATTGCCATGACAGACAGTCCGGATCCTGACAAACTGAAAGGCCCCGGCGGCTTGACGTTCCGCCAGATCCACGAACAGGTGCTAAAGAGCGTCGAGCGCGACCGCGAAGCGCAGGTAACGCGCAACGCTCCCGCTCCGCCGCAGAGCCGGTGGCGACGTTGGGTGCGCTATGTGTGGGGCCGCAGCGGGCGTCGCTAGAAGCCATTCGTCCTGGCATCTTCGCACCGGGGGACCGCATGCCCTCGCAGCGTGCGATTGCCGGCGATCTGGGCTTTCACGTCAATACCATCAATGCGGCGTTTCGCGAAGCGGCGCGGCGCGGGTTCGTCCGCGGCTGTGCGCGTCGCGGGACCATGGTGCTTTGAGGGTACCCGGTCAAGTCGAGGTCGATCACCTCGACTTGCGTCGCCTCGCCGCTGAAGACGCCGCGCGCGCGGACCGGATCGCGGCGAATGACTCTGTTACGACGCCGTGGTCTTCAGGAGCAAAGGGGCGTTGAGGTACAGATCGGGAAACATCTTTTTCAGGTTGTCGACTTTCGGTAAGTCGTTGATGACGATGTACGGGTCCTTGGAATGCAGCGCGAGAAAATTCTGGTGGTAGGCTTCGGCCGGATAGAACCCATTGAAGTTCTCCACGCGAGTGACGACCGGCGCCGAAAATACATGGGCTTTTCCGAGTTGCGCGATATACGCCTGAGCAACGCTGCGCTGATCCTGATTGACCGGGAACACGGCCGAGCGATATTGCGTGCCGCGGTCGGGACCTTGGTAGTTCAATTCAGTCGGATCATGCGCGACCGAGAAAAAGATCTGCAGCAGACGCCCATACGTGATCTGCGTCGGGTCGTAAGTGACCTGTACCGATTCCGCATGACCGGTGTCCCCTTCTTCGACGGTGTCGTAGTGTGCCGTGCTGGCCGCACCGCCCGTATAGCCTGACGCGACCTGTTTAACGCCGCGCACGTGCTCGAACACACCCTGCATGCCCCAGAAACAGCCGCCGGCGAACACGGCGGTTTCGCTATGCGCCGCGACGACTTTTTCGTCCTGGGCCGGAGCGGGAATCTTCGTTGCCGGTTCGGCCGAATTCGCGAAACGCTGCGATGCGATTACCCCCACGGCCAGCGTAACGAGGCCGGCAAGTCTGGCCATGGACGAACGGCTTCGCCGGGAAGCGGTGATGGTCGGTGTCTTGTTCACGGTTGTCAGTCCTTTGAGTGATCAGTGTATGTGCGCCGGTCCGCAAGGCATCAGCCGAACGTGAATGCATAGGCTTCGACGCCCGGGTCCAGAAACTCGATCGAGAAAGTGTGATCCTTGACGTCACCGGTCTGCCGCACCAGTTGATAAAGCCGCTGCCCGGTCACGGTTCCGCTGCCGTCGGCGGTGACGTCTGTGCCGTGCGCGTCGCCAGGCGGAGCACCGTCGATGCTGACGCGAAACCGAACCGGCTTGCCGTCGCTGCCCGGTCCGAGCACCAGATGCAGATCGCGCGCATGAAACTGGTAGACGATGCGCCCGGACGCTGCCGCAAGCGTCGCGTACTCGGCACCGACCTTCCACGTGCCTCCGAGCCCCCAGTCATTCAAGGCAGGCTGCGCGGGTGCGGTGTACGTATGCGGCTGGTCCTGCGTTTCGCCGCCGGGTGAAGCGAAATTCTCAGCGCGCCCGTAGCCGATATAGGTTTCCGGCGACTGCAGATCGGCGGAGTCGGCAGCCGCCTGCACGCCCTCTACGCTGGCGTTTGTCAGCCCCGCCGCGATCCTTGCTGCATCCGGGTGACCCGCTTCGGTCAGCAACTGCTGGATGACCTTTTCCGACTGTGCATCGTCGCCTTCGCCAAAATGGTGGTAGCGGATTTGCCCCCTGGCGTCGACGAAATAATGCGCCGGCCAGTACTGGTTGTTCAGCGCGCGCCAGATCGCGTAGTTGTTGTCGATCGCGACGGGGTAATCGATGCCGAGGTCATGCGTAGCCTTCTTCACGTTCTCGATGTTGCGTTCAAACGCGAATTCGGGCGCATGCACGCCAATTACGACGAGTCCCTGATCCTTGTATTTCTGCGCCCAGGCTTTCACGTACGGCAGCGTGCGCAGGCAGTTGATGCACGAGTACGTCCAGAAATCGACTAGCACGACCTTGCCGCGCAGCCCCTGCGCGGTCAGCGGCGGCGAGTTCAGCCACTGAACCGCGCCGCCTAGCGTGGGCAGCACGCCTTCGACGGGGAGCGGCGCTGCGTTGTCCGCTGAGACCGCGCGGGCGGGTGTCGCGCTGGGAGAGAACCGGTCGATCAGTTTCTGTTCAAGGCCGCCCGTGGCAATGGTCGATACGCGGGTCAATGCCCCGGTGTCGAGGCCAAGTGCAATGGCCGCCACGCCGCACAGCATCGCCACGCCAATCGCTCGGCGGATCCATTCGCCGGCACCAAGCGAACGTTTCATTGCAGCAAACACCCGGCCGCCGATCAGCAGTGCCACTGCCAGAGAGGTCGCCGCTCCGGCCGCGTAGGCGAACAGCAGGAGCGTGGTGCCAACGCTCGCGCCGCGCAGGGCCGCACCCGTCAGCACAAGACCGAGGATCGGTCCGGCGCATGGTGCCCACAGCAAGCCGGTTGCGATACCCAGCAAAAACGAGGAACCCGCGCGAACCTGCTGGCCGTTACCCTGGGCGAACGTCGAAAGCCGGTTGCCGGCGCTCACCAGCGGGCGCATCAGATAGTCGGCAAAGCGCGGCAGCAGCAGCGTCAGTCCGAACACCGCAAGCAGCGCGATCGCGAGCCAGCGGCCGTATCGATTGGCCTCGGCGACCCAGCCGCCGCCGACGGCCGCGAGCGTCGCCACGACGGCGAACGTGAGTGCCATGCCGGTAAGCAGCGGCAAGCCGCTGCGAACAAAAGGCTGGTCGGCGCGAGCGAAAACGAAGGGCAGCACGGGCAGGATGCATGGGCTGAGGATCGTGAGGGCACCGCCCAGGTAGGCGAGAACGATGAGTAACATGATTTGTTGAGCCGTTTGTCTTCGTAGGCATCTGGGGCACGCGAAAACGCGCGTGCGATGGTCGTCATCGAACAGGGCGCTGTGAGGCCGTTCGGTGCCCTCGTGAGGCAGTACGGTGTACTGTGCCAGCGTCAGCAGCCGGAGCCATTGGTCATCCGCGCGGGTCTTCGAAGCTGTCGGCGTCGGCCGTAGCGGCAGCGGCAGCGGCTGCGGCTACGGCTGCGGCAGCGGCAGCGGCAGCGGCAGCGGCAGCCAGCGTGCGCCAACGGCGTTATTGGCCGAAGTAGATCGGCTTCATGCCGTCATCAGTTGCGGAGCGGGCGGCCACCAGGGCACCTGATGCCGACGAACCGCCGACAGTCCCGCCCATGCCGCCTGTCGCATCGTTTTGCGCAGCCACGCGGGCTTCAGCAGCCTAGATGTCGTTCGGGTAATACGCATCGGCGCTGCGGGCCGGGTTAAAGCCGGCCTTTTCGAGCTGAACCAGTTCGGCGCGAACTTGCGCACGGGTCAGGGGCTGGCTCGACTGGGCGAAGGAGGCGAGCGGAGCAGCGAGCACAGCAGCAACGACAACGGCTTGAATGAGCGATTTCATGATGACTTATCTCCAGAGTGGGTCATGTCCTGCCAGAAAGACGTCCGGATCTCACGGACCACGGGCCGCAGTCTGGTTAGGATCTGCGAGGTGGAATGCATTTCGATTCCGGCGTTGATGCATTTGAACTCGCAGAGGTATCTGGCATGTGTCTGGATAGCCGGTCAATTGCAATGTTGTGTATCACATTGGCCGGCAGATACACTGAGACACAAATATCGCTCTGGCTCGCGTTCACGCTATAAAGCAGGCTCTGATATCGGAGGGGCGAACCGAGGAGATAGGTGTTGACGTCGGCGTTATCATGTTGACCGATCAGTCGCGTCGAGGTGATCGTGACGTACGAGGCGATCCGGTGCTGGTGCGACAAATTCGGGCCGGCTTGGCTCACCAGGTGAAAGCGGCACGACATGGCTGCCGCGCAACGCTTCTTCAAGCGCGCGCTGCGCTGCCAGCGTTTCGTCTCACTCCCGGCAAGTGGATAATGCCCCGCCCCGTTGCACGCCCTGTCGCTGAACCTCGACAGTCGTCAGCCTGTCTTCGCCCTGCCCGTCCGTTCTGTTCATTCACCCAGGGCTTCGTGCTCAAGCTGCTCACGCGGGATGTGGCGCACGTCCTTGCCTTTGACGATATAGATGATGAATTCCGCTATGTTCGTCGCATGGTCGCCGATGCGTTCAATGGCCTTGGCAATGAAGAGATAATCCAGCCCGATGGAGATGATTCGAGGGTCCTTTGTCATGCTCGTCACCAGCTTGCGTACGAACGCACGAAATTGTTCGTCGATAGCTTCGTCATCGCGGACCACTTGAGCTGCGGCAACGGTATCGAGGCGAGCGAAGGCATCAAGCGCACGGCGGAGGATGGTAACGGCCATCTCGCCGGACACAGTGACTTCCGCGGTGTTGATGGTCCCGGCCTTACCGTCTTCCGCAATTCGACGGGTTCGCTTCGCGACCTTCCGCGCTTCATCTCCGGCACGTTCGAGATTCGTGACGGTCTTCGAGATGGACATCAGCAGACGCAGGTCGCGTGCAGCGGGCTGGCGCCGCGCGATAATGTTGATGCACTCTTCATCGACTTCCGCTTCCATTGCATTGAGTCGACGCTCGTCGACGAGGATTCTGCTGACCAGGTCCAGATCGAAGTGGTTGAGCGCCTGTAGCGCATTGGCGACTTGTGACTCAACGATGCCGCCCATCTCGAATACCTTCGACAGTACCAGATTGAGGTCAGAATCGAATCGACTGGAAAGGTGCTTGTCGGGCATCGGACCCCCCACGTCAGCTGAACCGGCCGGTTACGCAATCCTTGCTCGATTTCGCGAGCGCCACATCACGGCACGCTGGCGTCGAAAGGAACGGTGGCCGAAGTTGCATGTAACGTGCGTAAGTATCCAGCAAAGCGCACTGCTCGCCTCCGGGCCGCATGCGCAGCCCGCCTGAGGTGACGTACAGCTACGATTTTGCTGGGCGCCCCGTCTTGACAGTTTCGACCGCCAAAATCGCCTCAACCAGACGCTTGGCAGGAGCCGAGTCCAGCAAATGCAGACCAGCGCGAAGAAGCTCACTCTTTTTCACCGAGACGCCTGCGTCGAGACACTTCTGTTTCAGTGACGCGATTTTCTCGTAGTCGGACTTTGGCATCGTGAAGCTGTCGCGTACCACCTTCTCTTTCCTGGCGCGTTTTGCTTTCACCTCTGCGGCCGGGCTGACTGGTGCAGCATCAACGGGTTTCCCGCGCTTCGGTTTGGCGGCCTTCGTCGGAGCCGGTTGGGCATCCGGGGCTGCGGCTGCGGGAGCGTTTTCCTCATTCGCCTGCTTCTCATCCGCCTTCGCGTGGCCGTTGGCATGCTTTGGAAAGTGAAAGGCCTTCTTCGTCGGCTTCCTCGTGCTGGGTTGACTCATCATCTTCTCCTGATTGATAAACGATATAAACAGTATATATCGTTTATCGATGATTACCAGACTGCATTGGAGATGCCATGCCCCACCGACGACCGCAAAGTTGTCCACATAATCTGTTTGCAAGGCTGTGGACAAGTTACGGGCAAGCGGAATAAGTCGCTGAAACGATTGAATTTGTGCGGTGCGCGTCCGGCGTGTGCATTTGCAGGCCGACAACACGAAACGCAGGACGGTGGAGTAAGCACACCCTGACCTGGAAAACACAGGCGCATCTCTCTACAGGCGGCAAGTCGCTTCCAGGCGTCGGACTTTGGCAGGCACCCTGAAAGCTCGTCGGGATCTTTGCGATCGCGTGCGTGCCCGTCGTCGACGCCGCCCGTATGGTCCGGTAAGTTCGTTGACCCAGAGTAGCCGCAGGACTGTACTGGATGACGGCAAGTTATGAAACAACCCGCGAAATTGAAATCGAACTGAATGGTTTGCGCTATCGAGCGCCGGTATCGTGTCATGGCCGGTACGGTCATTGCCTATTACGAAACGGAAATCAAGTTTGCCGAGTACGGCATGAATATGCCGGAAGTCGTCGCAAAGTAGCTGTTGAGGGACCTTTGGCGCCGCGTCGAAGCGAACAAGCGAAAGTCCAGCACTGGCTAATCGCTACCAGGGGTTGCCGGGGGTTCGGCAGCTGCCCGGCTACCATGCCGCGTTCAGCATGTCCTGTGCGGCGCGCATGCGACGTTTCTTCTGCTCTTCCAGATACCTGACGGCTTCTTTGACTGTGGTGTGCTCACCAAGCTGGGGCGAGTACTCCCGAAGTAGCGTTTCGCTCGTGACGATGTCGTTAAGCTTCCCGAGTTCGTCCTGCACCGACGTTAGCCGCTCAATCGTCGCCTGATGGTTGCCTTCGACGACTGGCGAAAAGAACTCAAGCAAATACCGCAGCCTCTTTCCTGAGATTCGGACCTCGTGAAGCACTGCGTAGCCTGGGTCTTCATGCGACACCGCCCGCTTCAACCGCTGCTTGAGTGCCTTCTCTGCTGACCCGACACGGTCTTCAGCAAACTCCGCAAGCCTAGAACGGGTGGCTCGCGAATCGAGTTGATAGCGCGCCCCCACCAGTGCGCTCTCCAGTATTCGCTCGACGCCGGCATTTCCGATTGCAGTCCGGCTAAAGGACAGCGCGTCGGCGCGATGCTCGTCTACAGAACCGAGTAGAGATGTAAATGAATACTGCATCGACTCATCAGACAAAAGGAGGTCGCGCAAGACGTCCCAGTCTCGTGTTTTGCCGGCGGCGGTGGCCAGAGATTTGAATTCACCGCGCTGAAATTTTGCGTCCTTCCTGTCAAGTAACGGCTCGTACGCCCACCAGAGCGAACGCAACCGGCGTAGTGCGACGCGAAGCTTGTGGAGCACCTCAGGGTCCGCTTTCGAATCAAGCTTACGAACTCGTCGCCCTGCCTCCTCGGCGGGCGCAGTAGCGAGAAACGAAAAAGCGTCGGCAACCGACATTTCAGGGGTTATCAAGCCTGCACGGTCGCTACTGGGGGAGAAGCCTGCGTCGGGTGATTCCGCCTCTGCTGATACGCTGGGTAGGGAACTCATTTCTGGCAGCTCCTTGAGACGATAAGGCGGACGGGAACGCATTAAACCACCTGCAGAACAGGCCACGTCGAGCGCAGGCTGGCCATGAGCTGGCTAGATATTGCAACCTGGGCAACGCCGAGGGGACCAATGAAATGCTCGCGTCTCAGGCAACACCGTGGTTTAGCGCAACGAATTGTACGATGCGAAAATATTCGTGTCGGCTTTGTATTCGACAGGATCGAACGCATCGCAGCCACGCTGGGAAAGCTGGATGCTTCGGGCGGCACTTCCAAACCCAATTGGCAGATGTTCGGATTGGTGGCCGACAACAACGTCTCAAAACGCACGGATGTCTACATTCAGGCAACGGCGCAGAAAGTCAACGGTCATACCGGTACGGCACTCGATCAGGCCTATTTGACGGCTGCCGACGACTCCTCGTCGAATGACCGCCAGCTTATGGCGCGAGTCGGGATACGTCACAAGTTCCAAGCCTGAAGCGATCGTTCAGTTTCTTCCTGCATCGCAAAGCCTGCCCGACTTCCGAAAAATCAGCAAACACGAAAACTCACATTGAGCGCGCTGCGGTATTCGCTGCCTGGAAGCCAGGGCAGGCTTGATGCGTTTGTTTCGACCGGCCTGAATAGTCCAAGATGCAATCGCAATGTTACTCAAAAGCTATGGCTGGGCGGCAACCAGTTAAACCGACATGTTTCGCATGGCATAGCCGGATCCAGCGAGCACCCGCGCCAGTTCATGCCGCGACTTTTCGTTCCGCGCCGAGGGGCAATTCAGGCATATCACGGTCAGACTGCGGCACAGAGCCAAGCCGGCGATGCACGTCATGCGTCACGAAACCCTGTTCGCGGGTCGGCACATCGAACCACTCCCGGTGGGCAAACGAATCGCGGATGTCTTCGAGACCGCTCTCCCAGTGCTCCTGCATCGTGTCGATGCTGAACTCGTAGTCCTTGTAGTGCCCCTCATAAGGCTTATTCTTGTATATGAGGTGCACCACATTGATCGCGCTGCCGTCGGCCGCTTCTTCAGCGAGCCGGAAAAGTGGATCGGTCCTGCGCAGATCGGCGGGAATGTGCGCGAGCAACTCCTTGATGAACCGCGCATGTTTCTGACGATCCGCCAGCATGCTGGTAATCGCCCGTGTGCGGCTCGAGTACTGGATGTCTTTGGCACGCTCCGACACATCAAGAAAATCCCCAGGCGCATTGCCTCTCGCGCTCCACAGATCGACCTGAAAAACCAGCGCATCCTTGTGGTCCGCGTCGCGAAGCACTTCAGTCAGCGGAGTGTTGGAAACCAGGCCGCCGTCCCAGTAGTACTCGCCGTCGATCTCAACCGCCGGAAAACCGGGCGGCAACGCACCCGACGCCATGAAATGCTCCGGTTCCAGACGCATTTTTTTGTTGTCGAAGTACACCAGATTGCCGGTCCGTACGTTCACCGCGCCCACCGAAACGCGGATGTCGCCGTCGTTGATACGGTCGAAATCGGCGAACCTCAACAGCGTGTCCCTCAGCGCGGCCGTGTTGTAGTAACTGACCACATTGGGGCTTTGCTTGCCGAAACCTGCCATCGGCAATGGAACGCGCGGCGAGAAAAAGCCCGGCTGGCCCTCAGTCAACGCGCGCCCGGCTGCCCACATGCTGCCCCACTTGCGCGACAGGTCGTGCAAGCCGAATCCGGGCAGCGTCCAGGCGCCCAGGCCGCCTAACCAGTCGAGCGGATGGCAGATCGAATTCCAGAAACCGTGTAACGCTTCCACGCGTTTCTCCGGCGCATTGCCGGCAATGATCGCGGTGTTCAGCGCGCCGATCGAAACGCCGGCGATCCAGTTCGGGTGCACTCCGGCCTCGGCCAGGCCTTCGTAGACGCCTGCCTGGTAAGACCCAAGCGCGCCGCCGCCCTGAAGCACCAGGGCAATTTCGTCGTAGCGCGGCAACACGAATGCATCCGGCTGCCGGATAGCTCTTTTTGTACTGCTGCGCATGCGCGCCCCCTTATTGCATTGACCAGCCGTGGCTGACGATCACGGACTGCCCAGTAAGCGCAGATGATTCGAAGCCCGCAAGAAACGCAACCGTATTGGCGACATCCTCGACCGTGGTGAATTCGCCATCCACGGTTTCCTTGAGCATCACGTTCTTCACGACTTCGTCTTCGGAGATACCGAGCGCCCTCGCCTGCTCGGGAATCTGCTTGTCGACGAGCGGTGTACGCACAAATCCCGGACAAACCACGTTCGCCCGCACGCCGCGCGGGCCGCCTTCCTTCGCGACCACCCGGGCCAGTCCCAGCAAACCATGCTTGGCCGTCACATAGGCAGACTTCAGTTTCGACGCCTCATGCGAATGCACCGACCCCATGTAGACGATCGAGCCGCCCTTGCCGCCTGCGTACATGTGTTTGATCGCCGCCTTCGTGGTGAGGAAGGCGCCATCCAGATGGATCGCCAACATCTTCTTCCAGTCGGAGAACGCATACTCCTCAATGGGAGCGACGATCTGGATGCCCGCGTTCGACACGAGCACATCAAGGCTGCCCAACTCCTGCACCGCGCGTTCAACGCCGCGATTGACCGCTTCTTCGCTGGTGACATCCATTGCGACTGCAAGCGCCTTGCCGCCCGCCGCGACGATGCTGCTGGCTACCTTCTGCGCGTTTTCGAGATTCAGGTCGGCAATTACCACTGCGGCGCCGAGACTGGCGAGTTTGCGAGCACACTGCTCACCAATACCGCTTGCTGCGCCGGTCACAAGCGCGACTTTATGATTCAACGACATGTTGCTTTCCTTCCTTATCGGTTCACGGATCGTTATTGGTTGACCGCGAGCTTCACGCTCCCGGTTGAGGCCATCTCAGCAGAGGCGAGATAGTCGAGCGCAACCTCGCCGACATCCAGCGTGAGATTGGCGATCACATGTCGCGCGCCGACCACCCGCTTCACCGGCAGATCGGCGACGGGCGCCAGGGCGTGCGGATGCAGTTCAAGCGCGGCCGGACCTGTCCAGGCACCGAGGATGCTCACGTCGCGCAGATAGAAGCGCACCAGTTCGCACACACGCGGTGAACCGTCAACATGCGGTATCACCTTCAGGAGGTAATTCGGTGTGTCCGCAAGCTTCTTGCGTTCGAGTTCAAGGTCAAGAGGAACATGCTTGAAGCCCATTGTGCCGGTTGCGATCCGTTGTGTGCCGTAATCGAGCGTGCCGAGCAGCGTGTCGTTGCCATCGACGCTCAAGGTCGGTCTGGCCAGCTTCTTCGGAAAGCCCCAGATTTCCCGGCCACCGGCGATCGGACCTTCGTCATCGAGGTACATCGAATGCGTGTAGTTGCCGAGGCGCCCTTGCTGGTCGCGCACCGAGATGACCTGACCGCTTTCGGTGTAGTCGCCGAAGCCCGACGAGTCCGGCATGCGAATGAATTCGTAATGAACGAGATCGTTTTCCGGACGCAACGGCTCCGGCACGATGGCGCGCAGCGCATCGAAATCGGTCTCATATGAAATGATGAAGTATTCCCGATTGATGAAGCGGTACGGCGGCCGGGGATAGGCGGGGTTGTGAACGGGCATCGCAAAGGCGTCTTTGCGGATCGAAGAAATGTTCATGAAACTCCTGATGACGGGCAGCGCATAGCGCGCCGGTCAAATAGTAGAGGCAATACTCACGCGACGTGAACGACTGTTTCCCCAAAACACCGTTTTCAAAAATGCAACACTGCCGCTGGAACTTTGGCTGCGTCATGCAACTCAGTGCACGTTCAAATGCGCCATGAGCGAGAGACGCAGGCCCGGAAAGACAGTGCCTTCGAAGATATGTCTGGTTGCGCTACGGCCCAACAGCGAGGGAGAACGCAGGTGCACAAAAGAGGGAATCGACACGAGTCGTATCTATAGAGCGTCGTTGCACGGTCTTTGGTAGCAGACGACAACCTCGCCTTGCAGCACAACCTCCGTGCCGTCCACAGAATCAGGCAAGACTTCCAGAGTTTTCGAACAACCGAAAAACCTGGCCTTGAGTCAAACTCGGACAGGTTTCCACTGCTTCGCCAGAGCCCCGCACGCCGTGGCCGTGAAAGCACTGGCAACCGCAGCGACCGCTTCGCCGCAGTGCTCCGGCCGCGCTCAAAACCGGCCGCGAGACTAAGCGCCAGGCATACGCGATACCAGAACCCGAATCACACGCGGAGTCATCGATGTCCACCACCCTGATTCTCAACGGCAAGTCCACCACGCTAGACGCCGATCCCAATATGCCGCTGCTATGGGCGATCCGCGAAGTCGCGGGTCTGCACGGAACGAAGTTTGGTTGCGGCATGGCGCAATGCGGCGCGTGCACGGTCCATCTCGAAGGACAGCCGATACGCTCGTGCATCACGCCGCTGTCCGCCGTCGAGGGCCGCCATATCACCACGATCGAGGGCCTGCAGGGCAAGCCGGGCAAAGCGGTGCAGGCCGCGTGGGTCAAGCTGCAGGTCCCGCAGTGCGGCTACTGCCAGTCCGGACAGATCATGTCCGCCGCCGCGCTGCTAGTGCAAAACCCGGCGCCCACCGATGCGGACATCGACGCCGCGATGAGCGGCAACATCTGTCGCTGTGCGACCTACACGCGGATTCGCGCGGCGATCCACGCCGCCGCCGACACGATCAAGGGGTGAGCGATGACGACCGATATCGTTGACATGCAGAGCCCGTCGCGGCGCACGTTCCTCAAGGGCGTCGGCACGGCGGCCGCGCTGGCGTTGACCATTGGCTTCGAATGGGGCGGCTCGTCCCGGCGCGCCGTCGCTGCGGAGACAACCGGCGGCACGTTCGCGCCCAACGCGTTTCTGCGGGTCGGCGCCGACGACAGCGTGACCGTGATCGCCAAGCACGTGGAGATGGGCCAAGGCGCCTACACGGGCATCGCGACGATCGTCGCCGAGGAACTCGACGCGGACTGGGCGCACGTTCGCGTCGAAAGCGCGCCCGCCGATGCGAATCGCTATGCGAATCTTGCGTTCGGCACGATGCAGGGGACGGGCGGCAGTTCGGCAATGGCCAATTCGTGGATGCAGCTCCGCGAGGCCGGAGCCAAGGCCCGCGTGATGCTGGTCGCGGCCGCCGCAAAGCAGTGGCAAGTGCCGGCTTCCGAGCTGCGCACAGAGCGCGGCTCCGTTTATCACGACGCGAGCGGAAAGCGGGCATCGTATGGATCGCTCGCGTCCGCGGCGGCAACGCTGCCGGTGCCGGAAAAAGCTGCACTCAAGGACCCTCGAAACTTCCGGCTGATCGGCACCCGGGCCCCCCGGGTCGACGTGCCGCCGAAAACCGACGGCACTGCGCAGTTCACGATCGACGTCACGTTCCCCGGCATGCTGGTCGCGCTGATGCAGCGCCCGCCCCTGTTCGGTGCGACCGTGCGGTCCTTCGATGCGTCGGCGGCAAAGGCGGTGCCTGGCGTCGTGGACGTGGTGCAGGTTCCGCGGGGCGTCGCGGTCGTGGCGAAGAGCTTCTGGGCGGCGAAGCAGGGCCGCGACGCGCTTAAGGTGGAATGGGACGACTCGCACGCGGAAAAGCGCAGCTCGGCGGACATCATGGCCGAATACCGCCGGATCGCTGAAAAGCCGGGCCTTCCCGCACGCGTGGAAGGAGACGCGTCGAAGGCGATTGAGGGGGCAGCGCGCAAGATCTCCGCGAGCTACGAATTCCCGTACCTGGCCCACGCGCCGATGGAGCCGCTCGACGCGGTCGTCAAACTAACCGCCAATAGCTGCGAGATCTGGGCGGGCGACCAGTTCCAGACCGTTGATCAGGCGAACGCGGCGCGCGCGGCGGGCCTGCAGCCGCAGCAGGTCAGCATTCACACGCTGTACGCGGGCGGCAGCTTTGGCCGGCGCGCCAATCCGGGATCGGACTACATTGTTGAAGCGGTGTCGATCGCGAAAGCACTAGGCGCGAACGGCACGCCAGTCAAGCTCCAGTGGACACGCGAGGACGACATCCACGGCGGTCTCTACCGCCCGATGTATTTCCACAAGCTCGAGGCAGGGCTGACTCGCGATGGCAAGCTCGTGGGCTGGCGGCATGTGATCGTCGGGCAGTCGATCGTCGCGGACACGCCGTTTGCGGCGATGGTCAAGAACGGGATCGACCCGACTTCAGTGGAAGGCGCCGCGAACATCGCGTATGCGATTCCCAACGTCTCGGTCGAGCTTGCGACGACGCGCACTGGCGTGCCCGTCCTGTGGTGGCGGGTCGTAGGCAGTTCGCACACGGCATTCGCCGTCGAAGCATTCATCGACGAAGCGGCGCACGCGGCGGGCCAGGATCCATTCAGGTTCCGACGCAACCTGCTCGCGCATCAGCCCCGCATGCAGGCCGTGCTCGATCTGGCAGCCGAGCGGGCTGGCTGGAGCGGCGCGCCTCTGCCGCCCGGCAAAGGTCGTGGAATTGCGGTAGCCGAAGCGTTCCACACGTTCGTCGCGCAGGTTGCCGAAGTCTCCGTCGACAAGGACGGGAAGGTCAGGGTCGACCGGGTCGTCTGCGCGGTAGACTGCGGCACCGCGATCAACCCCGACGTGATTGCCGCGCAGATAGAAGGCGGCATCGGCTTCGGGCTCGGCGCCATGCTGTATGGCGCGATCACGTTGAAGGACGGCCGGATCGGGCAGAACAATTTCGACGGCTACCAGGTGCTGCGGATCGACGCGATGCCGAAGGTCGAGGTGCATATCGTGCCTTCGACGGAAGCGCCTACCGGCATCGGCGAGCCTGGTGTGGCGCCCATTGGGCCCGCTGTCGCCAATGCGATTTTCGCGGCCACCGGCAAGCGGGTCTACGCGCTGCCGTTTGCAACGCAAAGCCAGGCCTGAAGCGGGCAATCAAGAGAGTCGAGTCGTGTGAAGGTCGGATCGGGGTCGTCGGGGCGGCCCTGGTTCGGCGGGCGGCGTTGAGCCCGTGGTGAACGAGCATTCATGCTGGTCGCTCAACAAGGTCACGCAGGCTGAGCTTGTAGCGCAGGTACAAGCGTACGCACAGAATGATCAGGTCCCGAATGAAGTGACGACCCGCGAACAACTTACCTATGCTTTTCAGCTTGCCCATCGTCCGTTCTTAATTCGGTCGGCCTAATACCTTAACCGGTTCAACCTCGCTATTTGCGCCACAACCCGCAAAAGACCCGCATTCTTCCGCGAATGAAACGGAGCCCAGACATTGCTGCAACTCAATCCCTGTGAGTGATGCCGTGTGATACTGCGCCTGTGTCGGTGACGTACGCAGTCGCTTCCGGGGTATGTCCGCATCGGGAAAGTCCCGATGCACCTATGGCCGCTCAGGACGTTACAACTGTGTAGGTGCTCTTCGGGTCACGGCGAAGATATCCGCACCAGAAATTTTGTCGGGCCGCGCACAACGTAGAAGACGTCGTTACGCATCTGTTGTTCATGCGTGCAACTGGTAAGAAGAACCGGGGGAATATCGTGCCTGAATTATCTGAACGTCCTGGACCGATCTCCTGCGTGACAGCCGATCTGGCACAGTCCGCCCCTCTGCCCCGACCGGACACGCAACGCCGATTAATCTGCGTTGCCCGCGCACCGGATGAAGCGCTCCTTGCAGAGATGCGCTCAGCCGGCTGGGACATCACAATCGCGAAAACCGCTGCCGGAGCGGAGGTCGCCGCGAAAGCGGCAGGCCCCGCAGCGGGCCTCATCGATTTCCATGACTTCACGCCGCGCGACCTTACCACCCTCAAGGCAAGCTTGAGTCAACCGACCATCGGTTGGGTAGCGATTACGGGCGAAGGAGAGTCAGCAAGCCGCAGCGTGCTCGAGCTGATTCGCAATTACTGTTTCGACTACGTCACACTGCCAATGCCGCCTGAATGGATCTCGCACGTGCTCGGACACGCGCGTGGCATGGTAGCGTTGAACTATGTCGACACTGTCGCGGAGGTCACGCTTAAGGGCAACAACAGCATGGTCGGCGCGAGTGCAGCCATGCAGCAGCTTCTTCGCACGATCGGCAAGGTCGCTAAAACGAACGCAAGCGTGTTCATTTCCGGCGAATCGGGTACAGGCAAGGAACTCACCGCCCTTGCGATCCACGAGCGTTCCCCGCGCCGCAAGGCGCCGTTCGTTGCGATCAATTGCGGCGCGATTCCGCATCATCTTCTGCAATCGGAACTGTTTGGCTACGAGCGCGGCGCCTTCACGGGTGCAGACCAGCGCAAGATCGGCCGCATCGAATCGGCGAATGGAGGCACCCTGTTTCTCGATGAGATCGGCGACATGCCGATCGAGGCGCAGGCGAGCCTGCTGCGCTTCCTGCAGGAAGGCAAAATCGAGCGACTCGGGGGCCACGAGTCGCTTCCTGTCGACATACGCGTGATATCGGCGACGCACGTCAACCTCGAAGCAGCGGTACGCGACGGGCGCTTTCGGGCCGATCTGTTCCACCGGCTGTGCGTGCTGCGCGTCGACGAGCCGCCGCTGCGCATGCGCGGCCGGGACATCGAAATACTGGCACATCACGTCCTGCAGAAGTACAAGATCGACAGCGCCCGAAAGATTCAGGGCTTTACGCCATCAGCGATCGAGGCGATGTACAGCTACCACTGGCCGGGCAATGTGCGCGAGTTGATCAACCGCGTGCGCCGCGCGCTCGTGATGGGTGAAGGCCGACTCCTTACCGCTCGCGATCTCGACCTTGAATCCCAGGTTGAGACGGAGATGACCACGCTTGATCAGATACGCGAAGCGGCCGAGCGCAGCGCCATTGAATCGGCCTTGTTGCGGCACAATCACCGATTGAGCAAGGCGGCAGCGTCGCTCGGCATCTCGCGCACCACACTGTACAGAATGATGATCGCGTACGGGATGAACGCCCCGGATACGGCTGCTGACGATGAAAATGAGGGTGAGATAGTCGGGGAGTTAAACCGCGAGGCCTCCGTCTGACCCTCGCGCGATCTTTCAATGCCCGTATAATCGCGACACGATGCCGCAGGTGCCCGCCCGCACGCCCGCCGTGCCCCGGCACACCTCGGCCACCTATCGGAGACACCCGGAACCCCCGGAGACAGAAGCCCGTCGCGCCCGCGTCCGCAGCAGCGGCGCTCATCGCGCGCGACGGCGTCAGGAGAATGCGCGCGTGCACGTCAAACATCAATTGTTCGCGGACGCGGATCATCACGCCAGTGCGCTGCAAGGTTGGGACCAGCGCTACGACCAGCTGAGCGCAGGGCGCTTTCAGAGCACGCTGCGCCAGTTGCAGGTCGAAGGCGTCCAGGTTTTTCACGAAGCCGCCAACCGGCAGATCGTCCAGCAAGGCGAGCTGCCCGCCGACACGCTCATCTTCGGCATCCCGCTGTCCGGGGTGTCGGAGTGGACGTTTCGCAACCTGCAGGTGCAGCGCGATTCGATCATCGCCTGCTCGGGCGGCCAGGAGTTCGTGCTGCATTCGCCGCCGCAAATGGAAATGGTTGGCATCGCGCTTGGCGCGTCGTTTATCGAACTGCTGAACGAAGCGCTCGGCAGCAACATGACTGCGATTACGCGCGGCAAACCGGTGCTCGACGTGCCGCATGCCGCCTACGAACGCGCGGCGCTGCAACTCGTCAGACTGTTGTGCGAGATCGACGCGAGTTCGCCCGAACCCGCAGCCGCGCAGGATGCGTCCCTCGATCACGCCGGGGCAGCCCCCGCGTTCCATGCCTCCGACCGGCCGTCCAGCCGCGCGCTCGCACACCAGGTGGTCGATCTGCTCGCGCAGACGCTCATGTTCGCGATGCCCGACGCCAGCACGCCGCTCACGCATGCGTGCCAGAGCGATATCGTGCGGCGCAGCCATGAACTCGTGCTCGCGCATCCCGAGGAGCCGCTGTCGGTGCTCGACCTGTGCGCGAAGCTGAAAGTCAGCCGCCGCACGATGCAGAACAGCTTCCAGGCGATCTCGCGCATGACGCCCGTCGACTATCTGCGCTCGATCCGTCTGAACGCCGCGCGACGTGTACTGCACAGCACCCGTGCGCGCGATGTCAGCATCCGTGAGGCCGCGCGTCGCTGGGGCTTTCTGCATCTCGGCCACTTTGCGCGCGAATACCAGTTGCAGTTCGGCGAACTGCCTTCGCAAACCGCTCGTCGCACGTGAGTCTTTTAGCGCGCGTCCGAGGTCGCGAAGACACGCCCAAACGACGCTGCGCACGCTCACAACCTTCTGACGAATCCCCTTCCTCCCAGGGTTTTCCAGCGGCCCAACCGGCCTGAACCCGCCGAAACCCGACAGCTTCCTTACCACCCTTTCGCTTCGTCTACTGATGTCCTGAATCGGCAATCACGCGCTGCCGCTTTCGGACCTGCGTGCCGATTTCGTCGATCTAGAGTCTCTTCCACCGAAACACACCCCGTGAATCGATCAAGGAGACGACATGAGATTGAGGCGACGAACCGCGGCGACCGCGGCGGCTCTGGCGTTTGCGTCGGCCCTGGCGTGCAGCGCACAGGCCGTCGAGAAGCCCGAGGAACTGACGGTAGCGAAAATGCCACCGTGGCATCCCCATGAGATTTTCGTCGTCGACATTTCGATGCCGTCGATGACCGACGCTCGCGTCTATGTCTACGATGCCGACGCGAATCGGCTGCTCGGCCAGATCGATGCAGGCTTTACGCCGGGTTTTGCGATTTCGCCGGACCATAAGACGAGCTACGTATCGACGACGTATTTCTCGCGCGGCTCCCGTGGCAAGCGCACCGACGTCGTTGAGATGACCGACAACGCGACGCTCGACCACAGCGACGAAATCGTCATCCCGCCAAAGCGCGGCCAGCATGTGCCGTCGCCGTACAACACGGCGTTCAGCGCGGACGGCACGCGCCTGTATGTCGCGAACATCACGCCGGCTGCATCGCTCACCGTGATCGACGTGAAGTCGAAGAAGGTGCTCTCCGAAATCGACATGGCGGCATGCGTGCTCGCGTACCCGTCCGGAAACAACCGCGTGACGTCGATGTGCGAAAGCGGCAAGGCGCTCACCGTCACGCTCGATACGGCCGGCAAGGAAGTGAAGCGAACGATGTCGGATGCGTTCATCGACGTCGATCGCGATCCGGCGTTCGTCAACGCTTCGCCGTGGCAGGGCGGCTACCTGTTCACCACCTATCACGGCAGGGTGCACAGCGCGGATTTTCGCGGCGACAAGCCGGTGTTCGGCCAGCCGTGGTCACTGCTGAGCGACGCGGAACGCGCGGAAGGCTGGCGTCCGGGCGGGCTTCAGCAAACCGCCGTGCAGGCGAAGCTGGGACGTTTCTATGTCGCGATGCATAAGGGTGTCGACGGCTCGCACAAGGATCCCGCCACCGAAATCTGGGTGTTCGACCTGAACACGAAAAAGCGCATCGCGCGCTGGGATCTCGCGCAGCAGAAGATCGACCCGCTCATCTCGATCCAGGTCAGCGAAGACGCGCAGCCGCTCTTTTACGGCATCACCGCCACCTCCGACCTCGTCGCGATGGACGCGAAGAGCGGCAAGCTCCGCCACGTCGAAAAGCAGGTGGGCAATACGTCCTCGCTGCTCGTGAATCCGTGAGGCCGCGATGATGATCGATCCTGTTCTCACCACCGCTGCTCAGGCCGGCACCGCGATCGTCGTATTGCTTGGCGCGGTCGCGAAATGGCGCAGGCCGGCCGCGTTTCGCACGGCGCTCGCGCAATACCACCTGCTGCCCGATGCGCTCGTTGCACCTGCCGCGTTTTCGATCACGGCAGCGGAAACGATTGGTGCAGGCGCGCTGCTGTTTCCCGATACGCGCATGGTCGGCGCCATCGTGCTCACCGCGTTGCTGATCGCGTTCGCGTGCGGTCTCGCGATCAACATTGCGCGCGGCCATACCGATATCGACTGCGGCTGTTCGTTCTCCGCCGCGCTCAATGCGTCGCGGCGCGACACACCGCAAGGCATCGGCTGGTGGCATGTGGCCCGCGCTTTGCTGCTGGCCGCGCTCGCCGCAACCGCGTTGATCGACCCTGCGCTGCGCGCCATCGTCTGGTTCGACTACCTGACGCTCTTCTTCGCCGTCCTGCTCATCGTCTGTGCGCTACTCACGCTCGACGTGCTGCTCGCCAACGTGCCCCGGCTCACCCATTTGAGGAATTCATGATGTCAACCGCTCTCACCGTTTCCACCGCCCTGCTGTGGGTCGCCGTGCTCGCGCTCGGCGCCATCTGTCTCGCACTGGTGCGCCAGGTCGGCATTCTGTATGAACGCATGATGCCCGTCGGCGCATTGATGATCGACAAGGGCCCCGCCGTCGGCGCACTCGCACCGACCTTCGAACTGAACGACCTGTTCGGCCGCCAGGTGAAGGTCGGCGGCATCGACGCGGCGGGCAAGGGAACGCTGCTGTTCTTCCTGTCGCCGACCTGCCCGGTCTGCAAGAAGCTTCTGCCGCTGTTGCCGTCGATCCAGGCGAGCGAAGCGACACCCGTGAACATCGTGCTCGCGAGCGACGGCGAAGTTGCCGAACACACACGCTTCGCGCAGAAGCATTCGCTCGACCGCTTCCCGTATGTGCTGTCGCAGGAACTCGGCATGGCTTACCAGATCGGCAAGCTGCCGTACGCGGTACTGCTCGACGAAAGCGGCAAGGTGCGCGCGAAGGGTCTCGTCAATTCGCGCGAACACCTCGAAAGCCTGTTCGAAGCCCGCGAACTCGGTGTCGCGTCGCTGCAGCAGTACGTGCACGGCGCTGAGCACGAGCACCACGAACAGCACGCTTAATGCGTCCGGCTTCTGACCTGACAGACGGAGAAAAAACATATGGCCTGGTTTGATTCATGGTTCGAGCAGTCGGCGCGCGGCGTCGCGCAGCGAAGCTCGCGACGCAGCGCGATGGCGAAGCTCGGCAAGGTGCTGGTGGGTTCGGCGCTGGTGCCGCTCCTGCCGGTGGACCGCACTGCCTATGCGGCGGATGCGCCCGCCTCGGGCGCGGCCGGTGGATCGGGCGCCTCGGCGTCGAGCGACGACCCGATGAGCTGCGACTACTGGAAGTACTGCGCGATCGACGGCTGGCTGTGCAGCTGCTGCGGCGGCACGTCGAGCAGTTGTCCGCCCGGCACGACGGCTTCGCCGATCACGTGGATCGGCACCTGCCGCAATCCGCACGACGGTTCCGACTACATCGTGTCGTACAACGACTGCTGCGGCAAAACCTCCTGCGGCAAGTGCTTCTGTAACCGCAACGAACGCGAGAAGCCGCTCTACAAGCTCTCGCTGAACAACGACATCAACTGGTGCATGGCCAACAAGGACGCGAACTATCACTGTTCCGTGTCGGTCCTGCTGGGAGCAGCAAAGCAATGATCAGCCTCAACGCAAAACGGCTGGCGATGGCACTGACCACGTGCGCGGCGGCAGCGGCGTCGGGCGCGGCCTTCGCGCAGCAGTCCGTGCACTACCCCGCCGGCAAGAGCATGTTCGACGCGCAATGCGCGGTGTGCCATCAGGCGGGCGGTAAGGGACAGGACGGACTCGCGCCGCCCCTCACCGACTATCCCGGCAAATACGCGGGCACCGCAGCGGGCCGGCAGCAGCTCACGGCGACCGTGGTGCACGGGATGTTCGGCGAGATCAAGGTGAACGACAAAACATTCAACTTCAAGATGCCGAGCTTCGCGAGTGCGAGCGATGAAGACCTGGCCCAGGTCCTCAACTACGTCGTGTTCGATCTGAACGCGCAGCACGGCAGTGCGAAGCCGTTCACCGCGAGCGACATCAAGACCGCCCGTGGCCAGGCGATGGACAGCAGCGCCGTGCACGCCCAGCGCGCGGTCGTCACGAAGAGTCTCGGGCTGTGAACGCGGCCGCCGCCCGTCTGCTCGGTGCGACGCTGGTGGCGGGCGCGGCGGCGTGCGTCGCTGCGCCCGCTGCCGAGGCCGGCCCGGATGCGTCGCTCGCGCAACAGCACTGGGTGCTCAACTGCATGGGCTGCCACACCGCAACCGGCAGCGGCATTCCCGGCAAAGTGCCGCCGCTTGCCGGATCGCTCGGCTACTTCGAGCATCTGCCCGCCGGACGCGAGTACGTGATGCGTGTACCGGGCGCATCGAACTCGGCGCTTTCCGACGCGGAACTCGCCGATGTCCTCAACTGGCTGCTGACCACGAAGAACCGCGACTCGCTGCCGCGCGACTTCAAGCCGTATACCGCCGACGAAGTCGCCACGCATCGCCGCCCGGCTTTTGCCGATGTCGCGACCGTTCGGGCGGGGCTCATCAAGGCGTTGAAAAACCAAGGCATCCACGGCGCCGCCGAGCGCTACTGAACCCGCTCATTCGCCAATCGATCATCAAGGACAGGAACATGGAGACAGGCAACACCCCCGCAGAATTTCCGCTGCTCGACGCCACCCGCGCTTTTCTCGCGAAACCGAAGAAGATGCTGATCGGCGGCGAATGGAGCGAAGCCGCAACAGGCCGCGTGCTCGACGTGCTGAACCCGGCCAACGCGACGCTGCTCGCACGCGTGCCCGAGGCCGATGCGACCGATGTGCAGCAGGCCGTCGCCGCCGCCCGCCGCGCGTTCGATCAGGGCCCGTGGCGCAGCATGAAAACCACCGATCGCGAGCGCCTGCTGCTGAAGCTCGCCGACCTCGTCGAAGCGAACGCGCGCGAACTCGCGGAAATCGAATCGCTCGACAACGGCAAGTCGGTGCTCGTCGCGCAGGGACTCGACGTCGCGATGGCCGCACAGTGCTTCCGCTACATGGCCGGCTGGGCGACGAAGATCGAAGGCAGCGTGATCGATGCAGGCATCCCCTACATGCCCGATAGCGAAGTGTTCTCGTACACGCGCAAGGAGCCAGTCGGCGTGGTCGGCGCGATCATTCCGTGGAATTTTCCGCTGCTGATGGCCGCGTGGAAAATCGCGCCGGCACTCGCGACCGGCTGCACCGTCGTTCTGAAACCCGCTGAAGACACGCCGCTGTCCGCACTGCGCTTAGGTGAGCTGATCCAGGAGGCCGGCTATCCGGCGGGTGTCGTCAACATCGTCACGGGCTATGGACACACGGCCGGTGCAGCACTCGCGAGTCACCCGCAGATCGACAAGATCGCCTTCACCGGCTCGACGCAGACGGGCAAACTGATCGGCCACGCCGCGCTCGACAACATGACGCGCATGTCGCTGGAACTCGGCGGCAAATCGCCGGTGATCGTCCTGCCGGACGTCGATGTCGACAGGGCGGCCGCAGGCGTGGCCAACGCGATCTTCTTCAACCAGGGTCAGGTGTGCACGGCTGGCTCGCGCGTCTATATCCATGACAAGGTCTTCGACCAGGTGATCGAAGGCGTCGCGAAGATCGCGCAGTCCATGAAGCTCGGCCCCGGCATGGACCCCGCCACGCAGATCGGGCCGCTCGTGTCGGCGAAGCAGCGCGAGCGTGTGTGCGGCTACATCGAGTCCGGCTTCGCTGAAGGCGCGCGTGGGGTGGCTGGCGGAAAACGTCTGGAATGCCCGGGCTATTTCGTCGAGCCGACCGTACTGGTCGATACGAACCACACGATGAAAGTGGTGCGCGAGGAGATCTTCGGACCCGTGCTGGTGGCGATGCCCTTCTCCGACATCGACACCGCCGTGCAGCTCGCGAACGATACGCCCTACGGCCTCGGCGCCAGCATCTGGTCGAACGATCTGTCCGCGATCCACAAGCTGATTCCACGCATCCACGCGGGCACGGTGTGGGTCAACTGTCACTCGCTGCTCGATAACGCGCTGCCGTTCGGCGGCATGAAGCAGTCGGGCTTCGGCCGCGAACTGGGCCGCGCGGTGATCGACCAGTACACGGAAAGCAAATCCGTGATGATGAATTACGCCTGACCCGTTCAACGCAATCAGGCGACGACAACAGGGGAAACACATTGAGAAACAAGCCGACGACGCCGCGTACCATCGCGGCGGCGGCGGTAGCGCTCGCCGCTACTGCCGCCACGCCGCACGCCTTCGCGCAGAGCGGTATCACACTGTACGGCACCATGGATGCCGGCATCACGTACACCAGCAACCAGCAGACCACGCGCGCCGACGGCAGCGTAACCGGGGGCCAGAACTGGCAACTGGGCGGCGGCAATCTCGGGCCATCGCGTTTCGGCCTGACCGGCACGGAAGATATCGGCGGCGGCAACAGCGTATCGTTCAAGCTGGAAAACAGCTTCTTTTCCGCGAATGGCGGGTTGATTCAGTCTGGCGCCCTCTTCAATCAGGCGGCGTGGGTCGGCCTGACGAACGACCGCTTCGGTACGCTGACGTTCGGGCGCCAGTTCGATTCGTACACGAACGTGATTGCGCCGTATTCGTCGAGCGTGATCTGGTCGACGCTATACGGTTCGAGCTTCGGCGATATCGACAACCTGAATGCAACGCTCAATCTCAACAACGCGATTCAATATGTGAGTCCCGCCATCGCCGGGCTGACGTTCAGCGGCACGTATAGCCCTGGCGGCGTCGCGGGCGATTTCTCGCAGAAGCGCGGCTGGGCGGTATCCGCGAATTACGCCGGTGCACCGGTATCGTTCGGGGTCGGCTATCTGGCGCTCAACAATCCGCTCGATGCGGCGCTGGGGGGATCGCAAGGATATTTCGGCGCGCTCGCCTGTTCGAATCCGGATGCGATGTACTGCCAGTTGCAGAACGCGCACTCGCTGAAGGTGTTCGGAGCAGGCGGCTCGTATACGTATGGCCCGGCCACCGTCTCGCTCGTCTACACGCACACGACCCTCGACGACAGCCAGTACTTCGCCAGCGCCGTGCGCCCCGAAGGCGCGGACGCGCGCTTCGATATCGTGCAGGTGAATGGCACGTGGGCGATCACGCCCGCATGGAGCGTCGGCGCGGCCTACATCTACAACTCGATGAGAACGGATGTCAGTGGTTCGCCGAAATTCCATCAGGTGAATCTCGGCACGTCGTACAACCTGTCGAAACGCACGACGCTATACGCGGTGGGGATTTTCCAGAAGGCGGCAGGTAGCGGCATCGCCACCGATCCCGCCACGGGTGCGACAGTGAACTATGCGCAGATTCCGAATCTGCCGAATTCGAATTCGGACCGGCAGATATCGCTGACCATAGGATTGAAGCACGCTTTCTAACTTCGAGCGCTTTAAGAAAACCGTCGTCGCCCTGACACCAGCGGCGACGGTTGATCGGCAATACGCCCAGCACGCTGTCGATGCCACGCGCGGCAGCACGTGGCGCTTCCTGCGCGCTCCCTCAGGGTGTGTCATGGGCCGCAACACCCGGACTGAGATAACGGGGAAGTGACGAGATGTCAGGCTTGCGCAGCGGTTTGCTGTAGAGGAAACCTTGGGCGACCTGACAACCATGCACATCAAGAAACGTCGCCTGCTCCATCGTCTCGACGCCTTCAGCGACGACCCGCTGCCCAAGGCAGCGCGCGATGGAAAGAATCGCCTTGACGAGCTCGGCATGACGCCGGTCGGTGGTGACCCGTTGCACGAACGTACGATCGATCTTAAGCGTGTCAATTGGAAAGCGAGCCAGATAGCTGAGCGCGGAGTAGCCGGTGCCAAAATCATCGATCGCGATCGATAGCCCCATGTTCCTGAACGCCAGAAGCGCGCTCATGACCGAGTCGTCTTCTTCCAGCAGCAGGCTTTCGGTGATCTCGAACTCCAGCCATTCGGGGCGGCAACCGGTTTCATCGAGGATATCCCTTACCATCAGCGCCAGGTCGCGAGACTGAAACTGCCTGGCCGACAGATTGATTGCCACCTTGTGACGCGCTCCGCCGCCGGCGTTCCACTCGAAGGCCGCGCGACAGGCCTCGCGAAGCACCCATCTGCCGAGATCGACGATAAGGCCAGTTTCCTCTGCAACCGGCACGAACTGATCCGGCGAAATGAAACCCATGCCAGGCCGATTCCACCTCAACAACGCTTCGGAACCGATCACTTCTGCACCGCGAAACGACACCTGGGGCTGGTAATGCAGTTCAAGCTCGCCTTGATCGATCGCGCGACGAAGCTCCGACTCGAGCAACAGATGCGCGGTGGCTTTGATGGTCAGATCCTTCGTGTAAAAGCGAAAACCGCGACGACCTGAGCGCTTCGCGAGGTACATCGCCGAATCCGCATATCTCAGCAGATCTTCGGCATCGATACTGTCGATCGGATACAGCGCGATGCCGAGGCTGCACGAAATGAACACTTCTTTTCCGTCCAGCGAGAAACGCTCGTCGAGCCTGTTAATGATCATCGCGGAGATCTGCTCCAGAGTGCAATGATCGCGAACCTCGGGCAGCAGAACGGCGAACTCGTCGCCACCGAAGCGCGCGACCGTGTCGCCTGGACGCACGCAGGCGAGCAGGCGCCCCGCCGCTTCACGCAACAGCTCATCACCGACCGCATGGCCCATCGTGTCATTGACGCCCTTGAAACGGTCCAGATCGATCATCATGACGGCCGTCAAGCGACCGTGCGCGCTGGTGGAGATTGTCTGTTGCAGGTATTCGTTGAACAGGGCGCGGTTCGGCAGCGCTGTCAGCGCATCGAAATACGCCATGCGATGGATCTTCTCTCTCGACGCATGGAGCTCCGTGATGTCCCGCCCCACGGCAAGGACCGTTTCCACCGTGCCGTTCGCCCCGAGCTCCGGGGTCAGCCTGATCAGGTGGCATAGCTGCCTGACCTCGGCCGGCCCCCATTTCAACTCGAATTCCCTATCGCTTGCCGTGGCGAATACTTCCTCGAGCTGTTGCTCGTAGAGGACCGTATTGGGGCCGCCAGGATATTCGCTCGGCGTCTTGCCGATCAGTGCCTCTGCTCCCCCCTTGGCGAGCGATGCGAAAGTCGGATTGACGTAGATGCGTCGAAAATCCCTTCCGTAGCGGGCAACCGTATCGGGCGAGTGTTCGACGAGGGTTCTGAATTCCCGCTCCCGCCGGGCCAGTGTTTCGTCGAAACGGCGCCGCTCGGTCATGTCTCGCGCCACGCCGAGCACGCCCGTCACCGCCCCCTGCGCATCGAATACCGGCAGCCTGCGCGTCTCCAGCAACTTACGTTCGCCGGTCGCGGGAGAGACCACCCATTCGTCATTGACGCAAACACGCATTGCATCGATTGCTGCCTTGTCGCGTTCGCGAATGAAGTCGGCAAATCCGGGATCAAAAAAGTCGTAGTCGGTTTTCCCGAGAATTTCCGCTTTCGACTTACCGACAAATCGCTCAACGCTGTGATTGCACAGCATGAAGACACCAGCCGTGCTCTTTAGCCACACCATATCGGGAATGGTATGTAGCACGTTCATCAGCTGTGCGCGTGCCTCGGATAATTCCAGCGCCTTATCTTCGAGACTCTTGTTGAGCTGGAGAATCTTTTCGTATTGTGCCCGCTGCTCTGCTTCTGCCCGCTTGCGTTCGGTGATGTCCAGAATCGCACCGATCAACCCGGCCTTGCGGCCCTCTCCGTCGTGAAAAACCGCCTTGCTGAATTCCACGTCGCGCACCTCTTTCAGCGCGTTTCGGGCCTTGAATTCGTATCGCTGGATGCCCCCATTCGCGAAGAGATCCTCGTCCATGGCGAAATAGGTTTTCGCCAATTCGTAGGGGCTCGTCTCGAAGACGGTCTTACCGACGAATTGTTGCTTTGATATGCCCAAAAACGCTTCAAAGGCCCTGTTGAGGTGCAGATAGCGCCCTTCCCTGTCCTTCGAGAAAACGGGAATGGGAATGGTATCG
This sequence comes from Paraburkholderia sp. GAS448, assembly GCF_050435685.1. Lineage (NCBI taxonomy): Bacteria > Pseudomonadati > Pseudomonadota > Betaproteobacteria > Burkholderiales > Burkholderiaceae > Paraburkholderia > Paraburkholderia sp. GAS448. Next base: position 285,404 of record NZ_JBNDKT010000005.1, on the reverse strand, counting down.
AGCAGCGATTCGAGAAAGGACTCCCGCTCGCGGAGTTTTGCCTCCGCCCGCTTGCGCGCGGTGATGTCGAAATAGATCGCGAGCACACCGGGTTCCCCGTCCCGAACCGGATCGGTCACGAACTGTACGAAGTAGTATTCGCGCTGTGCCGCACGGATACCGTCGAACGCCAGTTCCAACTCGCGCGCGACGCCAGTGGTGGCGACTTCGCGAATGGCGTCGAGGTAATGCCGCAGCGTCTGCGGCGACAGCAACTCGGCTTCGGTGAACAACACCCGGGAGCCTTCGGATGCGGCACTCATCGTCGTTGCCGCGGCGCGATTCATGTAGCGCCGTTGACCCTGCGCGTCGTAACGGATGACGGGCATATGTAAATCGCTGACCGGCACGCAGTATTCGTTTTCGCTGTCGATTCCAGGGTTTTCCATGCTGTCAAAGAGACTGTTTATCCGCAAAACGCCGTCTACGCTGCAGTTCCCGGAATCGGCAACTTCACCAATGCGCATCAAGGCATGCCATCAGTACGGTAACGGCAGGAAACGGAGATTCTGAAGAGCGCCGATTGGGATCCTCCGGATTTGCCGAAAAAATACCGCGCGCCGCGGCTCACCTCGTCATCGCGGTCCAACATACCGTCCAGCGTAGAATCTGACTCTTTCGAAAGCTACCGCAAGCCGGTCGAAGTGATACGGAACAGATATGGAAATCAAGTGGATTGAGGACTTCATCGCGCTCTCCCAGTATCAGAGTTTCTCGCGCGCCGCTGAATTCCGGAATGTCACTCAGTCAGGGTTCAGCAGGCGAATCCAGTCGCTTGAGCAGTGGGTGGGCGCGGACCTCATCGACCGGAGCAGCTTCCCCCCGACGCTGACACCCGCCGGTCAACTGTTTCGGGAAGCCGCGGAAGACATACTTGGAAAGCTGTTCGATACGCGAGCCATCATACGCACCGAGCAACGCATGGCGGGCAAAGGCCTGCAGATTGCAGCGGGCCACTCGATCGCGCTTGGTTTCCTGCCCGCCTGGCTGAAGGCGCTCACTGCGCGTTTTGGCGAGGTGCGCGCGCGAGTGATTCCGACCAATGTCCACGATTCGATTCTGATGCTCGTCAACGGCAACTGCGAGTTGATGTTCGCCTATCACCACCCCGAGCTACCGCTCCACCTGGACCCGACGAGGTACGAACACCTTACCGTGGGTGTCGACACATTCATGCCGGTCTGCAGGCCAAACCAACGTTCCGCACCGATGTTTCGCTTGCCGGGAACGGCGGACCGGCCATTGCCACTTATTTCGTATACGGAAACCAGCTATTTCGGCCGCTGTCTTGCGCTCCTGTTGGGTCACGCTGAGGCGACGCCGGCTTTGCGCCTTCACTACGAGTCCGACATGGCCGAGGTCCTCAAAAAGCTGGTCATGGAAGGCGAAGGGGTCGCGTGGCTTCCCAAAAGCTCCATCGCCGCCGAGCTTGATGCGGGAGAGCTGGTTGCAGCTGGCAGGCCAAACTGGAATCTCGAAGTCGAGCTTCGGGTGTATCGGGACGCCTCGAATCGAAGTGAGTTTCTGGACACGCTATGGCGGCACCTTCGGGCCGCTTCGCAGCCCTCTGAATAGGGTTATCCCGAACTATGCGAAATTCGCATGACCATATGCCGGACTAGCATCGAAGTTTTTTTGACCATCCCTACTATCCGTCCATACACAGAAACGTCGCCTGGCCAACGGCGTTTTTGCCCTCTCCCCGCGTACGGTGGTCGCGTCTGACCTTTGTGCGCCAGCCTCGGACGGATGGAAATGAAAAACCGCCTCACGCTCTATATTCTCGTCGGCATGGTGCTCGGCGTGATTGTCGGCTACCTATGTCATCGGACGGTCGGTGACGCCGCCGAAGCGAAGACCATCGCAGGCTACTTCTCAATCATCACCGATATCTTCCTGCGGCTCGTGAAGATGATCATCGCGCCGCTCGTCTTCGCCACACTGGTATCCGGCCTTGCCGGAATGGAGGGCTCAGGCGATGTGCGCAGAATCGGACTCAGGTCAGTTGGATGGTTTGTGTGCGCATCCCTTTTTTCGCTCGCGCTTGGCCTCGTTCTGGCGAATCTTCTGCAGCCCGGCGCGGGGTTGCATATGGTGCAGACGAGCGCCGATGTGGCCACCGGTCTCAACACCGCTGGTCTGAACTTCAAGGACTTCGTGACGCATGCGTTTCCGACCAGCATCATGGATGCGATGGCGCGAAATGACATCCTCCAGATCCTTGTCTTCTCCGTGCTGTTCGGCGTTGTTCTGAGCGTCATCAAGACGGACCCGCGTGTGGCGCCGCTGATCGCTGGCGTGGACGCTCTCGTACCTGCAATGCTGAAGCTGACCGACTATGTGATGCGACTCGCACCTGTGGGTGTTTTCGGCGCGCTTGCCGCTGCGATTACCGTACACGGCCTCGATGTATTGATGACCTACGGCAAGCTCATCGGTAGTTTCTATGTCGGTCTCGCATTGCTGTGGACTGCACTCATTCTTGTTGGCTATGCATTTCTCGGTAAGCCCATCTGGGCGTTGTTGAAGGCCATTCGGGAACCGGCAATGCTCGCGTTTTCGACTGCGAGCAGTGAGGCGGCTTATCCGCGTCTCACCGAGAAGCTGGAAGAGTTTGGTGTTGACAAGAAGGTTGTCGGCTTCACCCTGCCGCTCGGATATGCGTTCAATCTCGACGGCTCGATGATGTACCAGGCGTTCGCCGCGATTTTTATCGCACAGGCATTCGGCATCGAGATGCCTCTGAGCGCGCAGATCATCATGCTGCTGGTGCTGATGCTGAGTAGCAAGGGCATGGCGGGCGTCGCGAGAGGCTCGGTGGTCGTGGTCGCCGCTGTCGCCCCGATGTTCCATCTGCCGCCGTCGGGAGTCGTGCTCATCCTTGCCATCGACCAGATTCTCGACATGGGCAGAACAGCGACAAACGTGATTGGCAACAGCATCGCCACGGCGGTTATCGCAAAGTGGGAGGCAAAGCGGGTCCCCACGCGACAGGAAGCGAACGTTGAAATCACGTTCGGCCAACTTCAAGGCGAGACGAAATGACAGCCGGAGACATCAAGCGCGAGCGCAAGTTCGGTGTGGTCGGTGGTCTCGGGCCACTGGCTAGCGCAGACGTCTTTTTCAAGCTCGTGATGTCGACTCCTGCAACCAGTGATGCAGAACACTTCGATGTGGTCTTCGAGCAGCATCCATTCCCGAGTTCAGGCACGGGCAGCGAAGCGACGACGCAAAGAAAACTCTATATTTTCGACATGATTAGCGGCTTTGAGAAGCGAGGCGTGACGACGGTTGTGCTGCCTTGTTTCCTCAGTCATACCTTCATCGACGAGTTGAAAGCCAACTCGCCGTTGCAGATTGTTGACATGGTCGAGGCCGTTCGCAGCCACGTCCGAAGGAAGTTCCCGGCTGTTCGTCGCGTGGGCGTGCTGGCCTCGGACTACACCCGAGGCAGGAGGCTATTCGAAAAGTATTTTTCGGCATCCGGGTTCGAGGTTGTTCATCCGCGACTGCGCGACAACGTCGACCTCGTCACGGAAGCCGTTTATGGACCGGACGGCGTAAAGAGCGGAAACCTGCGTGGTCGGCCAGTCGAGCTTCTGCGCGAAGCGTGCGAGGACCTTATCGCACAGGGCGCAAATATCATCGTGCCAGGCATGACAGAGATTGCACTCGTCGCGGATGAAATCGGCCCACTGCGCGTCCCGATGGTTGATTCGAATCTCGCGTATGCGCAATACGTCGTTTCGTGGCAGTACGGCTCGGCCGAAACAGTCTTCAAGGTCGGGGTAGTCGGCGGCGTTGGCCCCGCGGCTACCGTAGATTTCATTCACAAGATAGTGCGCAGCACGCCCGCAAAAAGGGATCAGGACCATATCAAGCTCCTGGTCGAGCAAAATCCACAGATTCCCGACCGCACAGAAAACCTGCTTGGCGACGGCCCCGACCCGACCGTCTCTCTTTACGCGACCTGCAAAAGGCTTGAAGCCGGCGATGCGGACATCATCGCCATCCCGTGCAACACGGCTCATGCGTTCGTCGAACGGATTCAGCCCTATCTCAACATACCGATTGTGAACATGCTGACGGTCACCGTTCGCTATCTCCGCGAGACGTTTCCCGCGCTTCGCGCAGTTGGCGTGCTGGCAACCTCCGGAACGGTCGCAAGCGGCGTCTACGAAAAGGCGCTCGAGTTACAGGGCCTGCACCAGGTCGTACCCGGACCCGCCTTGCAGGCACGCGTGATGGATGCCATATATGGCAAGGAAGGTGTAAAAGCCGGGTTCACGACCGGGCAATGTCAGGACGATATTGCTTCCGCAGTGGATGGACTTATCGCCCAGGGCGTCGAAGTCATCATCCTTGGATGTACGGAGCTACCGCTACTTCTTCCGCATAAGGAATTCGTGGGCGCGAACGGCACCCTCGTGAGTCTGGTCGACCCCACCGATGTTCTGGCGAGACAGTGCGTGGCGTACGCAACTTCAGCGGCGGAATTGCCGCATCGCAAAGCAGCTGGCTAACACGAAAACCCCCATGACGGTCCCGACGCGTCAAGAGCGCCGGGTGACGCAGTTCGTCAGTCGAATCCGGTACCAACGAGGAACCTATGCTCACGCCCACTGAACGTATCGAACACGACCTTCTCGGCGACCTCGCCGTGCCCGCCGCAGCCTATTACGGCATCCACACGCTGCGTGCGCTCGAGAACTTTCCCATCACCGGGATTCCCATCTCGGCTTACCCGAACCTCATCAATGCGCTGGCGAGCGTAAAAGAGGCTGCCGCGCTGGCGAACCGTGACCTTGGGTTGCTCAGCGAACTCAAGACGCAAGCCATCGTTGAGGCATGCAGGCAAGTCCGTTCCGGCGCCGCACACGACCAGTTCGTGGTCGATGTCATTCAGGGCGGCGCGGGAACCTCGACGAACATGAACGCGAATGAAGTTATCGCCAATCTTGCTCTTGAACATCTTGGACATCAGCGAGGCGAATACGCTGTCCTGCATCCGAATGAGGATGTCAATCTTGGACAAAGTACGAACGACGTCTATCCGACGGCGCTGAAAATTGCGACATACGCGGGAATCATGCAACTGGTCGATGCAATGGCCACGTTGCGCACCTCGTTCGAACGTAAGGCCGAGGAATTCAGGAGCGACCTGAAGATGGGGCGCACGCAACTTCAGGATGCCGTTCCCATGACGCTGGGGCAAGAGTTCAGCACGTTCGCGGTCATGCTCGGCGAAGACGAGGAGCGACTCAAGGAGGCCGCAAAGTTGATTTGTGAGATTAACCTGGGGGCCACTGCGATTGGTACGGGCATCAACACGCACCCTGAATACGCGCAGCTCGCTTGCCGTCACCTGAGCGACGTGACCGGCATTCCTCTCACGACTTCTCCGAACCTGATCGAAGCAACGCAGGACGTTGGTTCGTTTGTGCAGTTGTCGGGCGTGCTGAAACGGGTTGCGGTCAAACTCTCGAAAACCTGCAATGACCTGCGTCTTCTTTCGAGCGGGCCACGCGCGGGTCTGGGGGAAATCAATCTGCCGCCCGTACAGGCGGGCTCCAGCATCATGCCCGGGAAGGTGAACCCGGTCATCCCCGAAGTCGTCAACCAGATCGCGTTCGAGGTGATCGGCAACGATGTGACCGTAAGCTTTGCTGCGGAGGCGGGTCAGCTGCAACTCAATGCATTCGAACCCATCATCGCGCACAGTCTTTTCAAAAGCGTCGCCCACCTGCGCGCCGGATGCCTCACGCTCGCTTCAAAATGCATCGATGGCATAACTGCCAATCGGGACCGGCTGCGGTCAATCGTCGAGAATTCGATTGGCATCGTGACTGCACTCAATCCATACATCGGTTACACGCATGCTACGGAAGTCGCGCGCGAGGCGCTCGCGTCTGGCCGAAGTGTGGCGGAGATTGTGGTTGAGAAGGGCTTATTGAGCCAGACACAACTTGATGAAATCCTGCAGCCGGCGATGCTGACCAGGCCGAGGAAAGTTGGGCCTGTCGCGTAAGGGACGGTGACTGGGGTGTCGCGTCGGCACCCTGGCTGATGCGAGTCAGGTCTCGCCCGATATTCCAGATTCCTGTTGCGACGGCTCGGTCACCACGCGTTGTCCGCCGTCTGGGGCAAGGATAGCCCTTCAACGCAATTGGGGTGGATGGCCGTACCGGCCTCTATTTCGATGGCGCAAGGCTCGCCAGGGCCCATCCTGACGCCTACAACCCCGCCATTCGCAAGCGACTGCGTCAGCTCAGCTTTCAGTTGAGCGACCCGTCCTTGGCACATTGACACATCGAGCTTCGATGTTGGTCCGCCTGGGTTCCGATACCCGGCATTTTCAAAGAACGGAGACTTCAACCATGTCACAACATGTCTTCATCGTCGGTGACTGCGCAGGACCGCTCCGCACCGGTGTGCCCTCTCAGCGCCGATGTCTTGTGCTGCGGCGGTGGGCGCCTTCGCCGCAGGATGCCGCGATCCTGTCATTCTGGCTCCCTGAATGCTCCCTTAACTATCCATGCACTAGCAGGCAAGCGGACCTGCGCTATCAGGCAAGCGCTGCCTGGTCTGTCGGCGATATCGTTGTCTCACCCCGCAAAACCTGCCGGCCCCTTTGGGAAGCGGCAACATCACAGGAGACGATGATGGAAATCAAGCCGAAGGTCCGTGAGGAAGCTGTTCAACTGAACGATATCCCCTGGAAGGCGTTCCCCGATGCGCTTTCCCATGGCGGCATCCGCTGGAAGATGCTGCACGCCTCGCCCGAGATGGGTGCCTGGACGGCGATTTTCGACTGCCCGGCCGGCTCCTCCTTTAATGCCCACTTCCATGTCGGGCCCGGCGAATATCTTCTGACAAAAGGCCGCATGGATGTCCGCGGCGGTGCCGAGCACGGTGGCGACACCGTCGTCGCTCCCGCATACGGCTACGAATCCGCGAACGCGCGGCACGACAAGACGTTTTTCCCCGTCGACAGCGAGTTCTACATGACGTTCCTCGGCCCGCTTTCGTTCATCAAGGAAGACGGCACGCCGATCGTCGTCGTGACGTGGGACGAAGCACAGCGCGCCTACGCGGGTTAAGCCTGCACGGAGCCGAACGCCCGCGACAGCCTGATTGCGGGATCTGCAAACGGTTTTTGGAGACATTGAACATGACCCATGCTTCAGCACAGATCGATGGTGCTACCCAGCAGGTGTTCGACCATCATCTCGGCGCGTTCGCTCAAGGTCTGGACGAGCTTCTGAAAGACTACGACGACAGCTCGACGATCATCACGCCGGACAAGACCTATAGTGGCAGCACGGAGATCCGCGCCTTCTTCAAGGCGTTCCTCGAAAGCGCTGATCCCGGATTCTGGCCAGCATTCAAGATCACAAGCAAGAGCACGGCGGGCGAAGTCGCCTATCTGGCGTGGGAGGCGAAGCCCTGGGTGACGCTTGCCACCGACACGCTGGTCGTCAAGGAGGGAAAGATCGCGGTCCAGACCTTCACCCCCTTCTCAGGCTAAGCGCCACTCGCACCAGTCAGCAGGAACCGCTCGCCACGTCGACGGGCGCCGAGGTGCGCGGACGCATCGTGCACATCGTCTCGACGGCGAAGCGCTTTGCCGGTTCTCCTTGCAAACGGTAACAGCCGACGTGGATCTGTCCATGTCGGCATCTGCCTATTCTGGAAGCAAAAATTGGCCAAGATCATTCACTCCATGATCCGTGTTCACGACCTTGACCGGTCGTTGCAGTTCTACAAGGATGCGCTGGGACTCTCGACCAGCCACCGCCTGGACTTCCCCGACTTCTCGCTCGTGTATCTGCGCAACGAAGAGAACGACTTCGAGATCGAACTCACCTGGAACAAGGGGCGCGAGCCAGCCTACACGCATGGCGATGGCTACGGGCACGTCGCTGTCGCCGTAGCGGACGTCGAATCTGAGCACGAGCGGATGGCGGGACTGGGCATCCATCCGACCGCGGTGAAGGAATTCAAACGTGGCGACGAGATGCTCGCGCGCTTTTTCTTCATCCAGGACCCCGACGGCTACAAGATCGAGGTGCTGCAGCGCTCAGGGCACTACGTGTGATGCGGCGCCGTGGCGATTCAAGCGCGCCACCGCCGCGTGTCAGACAACGTCCGCGCCCGCAGTGCTACTCAGCGCAGCGCGGCGCACATCGCTGGGCGAGGCGCCATACCGCCCCCGGAAGGTCCTGCAGAAATGGCTTACCGAGTTGAAGCCCCAGCGGAACGCGATCTCGGAAATTTGCAGGCGCTGGAAGGCGGGATCAATCAGCGCCTGCCTGCATACGCGCAGACGACTGTCCAGGATGAATCCTGAGACGGTCAGATCGCTGCGCTGGAACAGCATGTGCAGGTAGCGCAGCGAGATGTTGTTCGCCTCTGCGATGCGTGTCGGATTCAGATCTTCCTCATGAAGATGCTGCAGGATGAAGTCCTTCACGCGTCGCAGCATCGCGGCACTCGCGTCGAACGTCGCCGAGGGCTGCTGCCCCGAGAGGGCAATGCCAAGAAGTTCGAGCGTGGACCGGCTCACGGAAGCCTGAACACTCTGGTCGAGACTGTCGATCTGGTTCGACAAAGCCAGCAGGTGGACAGCCAGCAGCGAGCCGACGCCCGTGCGGCTCTCGATCTTGCCGCCCGACGGCGGCTGCTTTCGCTCCGGCAAACGCTCCCGCATCAACGTCCAGGGGATCATCAGCGTCACCTTGTGCAGCCGCTCAAGCACTTCGAACTGCACCACCTGATCGGTCGTCCATACAACGAGGTCGCCCGATGTCACCTCCACCCCAGAATCGCCAATCCTGAACCGCTCACGGCCGCCCGTGGTCAGCTGGACACCCACATACAGCTCGTCGTCACGCCGTACCTGACCGCGTGTCCGTTGTCCGATGCAAGGGTCACATACCGTTTCAACAATCCCGGCCCCGGCGAAGTCGTGTTGCTTCACACGCGCATAGAACGTCGCAGGCAACCGTTGCGGAACCTGCCACTCCCTGTAGCTGCGACTCAGCACATCCTGCCAGGCGTCCGTGCGATCGTTCGTGGGGACCCGGTCGATCGACCATTCGGTGAAAGCATTTTGCAAGTCTGTCTCCTGTGTCGGCCGGAGTTAGCGCTTTAGCGCTTACTCCGGTCCCATGCAAGGCGGTTGCGCGCTCCAATCACAGCGCCTCTTCCATTGGAGACGTTTGCGCCATTTCTTGAAGGTACACGCAATGACCTGGCCCTGGGAGGCGGTGCTACCCTCATCCCCTCAGGTTTGCTGCATCGCACACCTGCCAGACATGGGCGTATCAGCAGTACTTCAGGAGCGTAGGCGGCCAACGCCGCTCGACCGGGATGGCCTCTTCGACGCTGAAAAAATCCTTCCAGCCACGTAGCAGAATGAACGCAGCGAGCCGGTTCGGCACCAGAACGTTGAACTGGTTGATCAGCGCGGCCCGGATCTCGGGACTATGCACGCGAAGAAACGGATTGACCGCCAATTCATGCCGGAGCGTGGTCGGCAACGTAGGCGCTCCTTCAGCCCGTAACGCACGGGCCTGATCGTACCAGTCGCTGACGTCAGTGTTCGAGGGGTCACATCGAAGCGAAAACTGGATGTTGGCGAGCGTGTACTCGTGCGCGCAGTGAACGCGCGTCGAGAGAGGCAGCTGCGCGAGCTTGTCCAGGGATGCAAGCATCTGCTCCGCGGTCCCTTCCAGGAGTCTTCCGCAGCCACTTGCGAACAACGTATCGCCACAGAAGAGATGGGGTACCCCGGCGCCTTTGCCGGCCTCGAAAAACGCGATGTGGTCATGGGTGTGTCCCGGCACCTCAATCACGGTCACCTGAAAAGCCGGCTCTTTAAACGTCACACAAAAGCCGTGTCCGACGCGAACGGAAACCCCAGGGATGCGCACTTTTGCTGGCCCGTGCACCGGGAGAGAGGAATTCCCCGACCACGCGAGAAGGCCATCGACACCTCCCACATGGTCGGGATGATGGTGCGTAACCAGGATACCCGCCAACGTCAGGTGATTTTCTTCGCAATATCGGATGACCGGGCCGGCATCGCCTGGGTCAACGACGATGGCCGCGCGTCCGTCAGTGATTAGCCACGCGTAGTTGTCCTCGAAGAACGGGACGGGCACGTATTCCAGTTCTGACACACACCACCTCGCAGAGAAGCCATTGCATCGTCCGCTAATACCTGAGCGACCGGACTATCCCCATTCTGGTTCTCATTGCGGTCCAACGCTTGCTCCACAGTGCAAAAGCAGTTGACCTTGCGCGCACTGCCATACCTCAACCCCAATTCGGTTACTCAGGTATGCCCAGCTGTTCTTTGCCGTTCCCCGTGTGATAGCGAGTGCGCTATACGGCAATTCTCCGTGCACGGAAACGCAAACAACACTCCACCACGACGGCTACGATAAATCCATCGGTCCGCGCGGTTCCGCACTAGCGACCCGGAGGGCCGAAGCTCGCCTGGGGCAAGTGAGATGCCTCACCAGCCCAGCCGCGAGGCAATCCTTGATGCACCCGCCCTTCAACCTCAGGAGTACTGGCCATGCCACTTATGGATGTTACCTTTGCGCAAGGTTCACTGGACACAGACGCCCAAAGCAGGCTCTCAGCGAAGCTGTGGTCCATCGCGCTTCGTTGGGAAGGAATCGAAATCAACGAGACGTCCGCGTCCGTCGCCTGGGTCTACCTTGACGAACGCCCCCAACATCACGTCACCGTCGCAGGAAAGTCTCCCAGGCAGAACATCTATCGAATCAATGTTCGGGTTATGGCCGGGTTCATGGATCAAAAGCGGATCGACAGTCTCGCCCGCGAACTGACCGACTCAATCCTTGAAGTCGACGGAACGAAGGGCGACGGCAGCGGCCCTCGCGTATTCTGCATTATCGAAGAGATTCCGAGCGGGACCTGGAGTATCGACGGGCAGACCTGGACCACCGCGTTTACCGCTCGTACCTTGCAGCTCGATAGCGAACGCATCGAAGCCATGGAAAAAGCCGTAGCCGCCCGCCCCCGTATCGATGTTCCCTATACCGTAAAGAAATAAACAAAGTCTGCGGAAACCCCGGAAAACGGCGGAAGAGGCAACACGCTCCCTTGAAGCGCGGCATCTCAGCAGCTGACAGCCCGCCGTACCGATCATTGATAGATTTGAAATGATGCATTCATCCGCGCCGTCTTTCTCCTCTCAGAGACATTCTCTAAAGTAGCTGCAATACCCGCGGGACAGCGAACGAAATCAGTCGGTCGGCCCGCCATCCTCAACTTCAAAGGAGAGGGCCATGAGTCAGGAGACGCTCTATTTCGACGACCTCAAGGTCGGCGACACCTTCATCACCGGTACGCATGAAGTCAGCGCTGCCGATATAAAGCGGTTCGCCGCGGAGTTCGATCCGCAGCCGTTCCATCTCGACGACGAAGCCGCGCGCCACACGATGTTCGGCGGGCTCGCCGCGAGCGGCTGGCATACCGCAGCGATCACGATGCGTCTGCTCGTCTCCGGTGGCCCGAAGCTGGCCAACGGCGTGCTCGGCGCTGGCGGCGAGATCGAATGGAAGATGCCGACGCGCCCCGGCGACGTGCTGCATGTCGAAAGCGAAGTCATGGAGCTGACCCCTTCTCGCTCGCGCACCGATCGCGGAATGCTGGTGCTGCGCTCCAGAACGATCAATCAGCATGGCGAAGTCGTGCAGAACCTGACCGCAAAGCTGATCGTCGCCCGCCGGCCCGCGTAACGAACAACACCCAATACATTTACAGCAACCATCTTTCATGGGACCGGAGTAGGCGCCATGGGACCAGAGTAAGTGCTTTGCGCCAACTCTGGTCGACACGCCAACTCCGGTCGACATACAACTTGCATGGGACCGGAGTAGGCGCTAAAGCGCCAACTCCGGTCGACACAGGAGACATATCATGATCGTCGATCCCTCCACTCAGGATGCCACTTCGAACTACAAACTGCTGATTGGCTCGATCCTGCCGCGCGCAATCGCATGGGTCAGCACGCTCTCCAAAGACGGCGTCGCGAATCTCGCGCCGATCTCGTTCTTCACCGCGGTCGGCCGCAAGCCGCCGATGGTGTCGATCTCGATGCAACCGCGCTCCGACGGCGTCACGCTGAAGGACACGTTCATCAACATCCGCGACACCGGCGAATTCGTCGTCAACATCGTGAGCCTCGAGCTCGCGGACGCGATGCACCGCACCGCCTTCGAATTCCCGTCCGAGGTCGACGAGTTCGACGCGGTCGGCCTCAAGAAGGCCGAGTCGCTGACGGTCCGTCCGCCGCGCGTGGCAGCGGCGCCGATCGCGCTCGAATGCAAGGTCGACCGGATCATCCCGATCGGCGACCAGAACGACCACGTGGTATTCGGCGAAGTGCTCCGCTTCCAGATCCGCGACGATCTCTACCTCGATCGCGGCCGCATCGACACCGCCGGCCTGCAGGCGGTCGCCCGCCTCGCCGCCGAATACACGGTCGTGCAGAACGCGTTCACGACGCCGCTCGACCCACAGGCGCTCACGCTGCTGCAGAAACAGAGAATCGGCCGGCTCGACGGGTTCGAGGACGGCTACTCGCCGATCGACGCGGCGAACTGGTCCGCATCCGGCGCGACGCGCTGATTTTCGAACGACTCGACAAGGGATACGCATGAATCCGACTCATCCGACCCAGCCCGCGCTCGTATTCATCCACGGGTTCCTGGACGGCGCCGACGCGTGGGACGACCTCGCCCTGCGCCTCGGCGACCGCGCGGCCGGCGCGCTGCGCGTCGATCTTCCGGGAATGGGCGCGCGCACCGGCGAACCCGGCCCGTACAGCCTCGACCGCTTCGCGGCGGACGTCACGACGCAGGTCCGCGCGCTATCGCGCCCGGTCGTGCTCGTCGGGCACAGCATGGGCGCGCAGATCGCCGAACTCGTCTCCCAACGGCTAGACGAACAGGTCCGCGGCCTCGTGCTGCTGACGCCAGTGCCGCTACGCGGCACTGGCCTGCCCGACGACGCGATGCGCGGTTTCCACGCGCTTGGCGGCAATCCGGCCGCGCAGCGCGAGCTGCGCCGCAACCTGTCGGTGCAGCTCGACGACACGCAACTCGAACGTCTCGGCCAGTTGGGCGACCGCGTCGACGCCGCCGCGGTCGGCACCTTCGCCGATCTGTGGAACAACGGCCATCCTTCGGGCGCCGAACCTGCGCGATACCGCGGCCCCGTGCTGATCGTTTGCGGGGGCGGCGACGCATTCGTCACCGCCGAGCTGATTTCGTCGGGCGTGACGCCGCGCTTCGAAGCGCCGACCGTCGCGTCGATCGAGCGCGCGGGCCACTGGCCGCACGTCGAGCAGCCGGACGCGGTCGCGCGCATCGTCGGATCGTTTCTCGCGAAGGTCGAACCCGCCTCGCATATGCCGGACGTGCCGGTCGCGCCGCAAGGCTGGACCCGCGCGTTCGAGCACAAGTCCGCGGACGCGTTCGCCGACGCGTTCGCGCCGAACGTCGTGCTCGAAGCGAGCGTGCTCGCGAAGCCGGTCGTCGGCATCGATCAGGTCAAGACCGTGATGACCGCGGCGAGCAAGATCTACGAGGCGCTCTCGTTCACGCACGAAGCGCACAACGACATGCGCGACTACCTCGAATGGGAAGTGCAGGCATTCGGCGGCGAGCGGATGCGCGGGATCACGGTGCTGACGAAGAACGCAGAAGGCAAGATCGTTCACGTGGCGATCCATCATCGCCCGCTCGGCGGCGCGCTGAAATTCTCGGCCGAACTCGGCCGCGTCCTGCAAGGGCAGGTCGACGCAAGCTTTTTCTATCGCGGCGCGTGATTCGCGCGCCCATCCAGGATCCAGGAGATTGAAATGATAAAACGTACCGATGTGGAATTCGAAGTCGATGGCGGCGTCAAGCTGCGCGGCTGGCTCTTTGTTCCGCCCGGCGAGGGTCAGCGACCCGCGATCACGATGGCGCACGGCTACGCCGGCGTGAAGGAGCACGGGCTCGAGCCGTTTGCGCGCGCGTTCGCCGAAGCCGGCTTCGTCGTGCTGCTGCATGACCATCGCGGCTTCGGTGCGAGCGAAGGCACGCCGCGCCACGACATCGATCCGTGGCGTCAGATCGCGGACTGGCGGCGCGCAATCAGCTTCCTCGAAAGTCTCGACGTCGTCGATCCTGCTCGCATCGGCCTTTGGGGCACGAGCTATGCGGGCGGCCATGCGATCGTGCTCGGCGCGACCGACCGGCGCCTGCGCTGCGTCGTCGCGCAGGTGCCGACGATCAGCGGCTACGAACAGGGGCTGCGCCGCATTCCGCCGGAGAATGTCCCGGCGATCGAGGAAGCGTTCGCCGACGACGATCGCGCTCAATTGCGCGGCGAGCCGCCTCGGCGTCAGGCGATCGTCAGCGCGGATCCCGCGATCCCCGCGTCGTATCGCGCGAAGGACGCGATCGACTTCTATCTGCAGCCGCTGCCGGACGGCGCGTGGGAAAACAACGTGACGGTCCGCTCGACGCGCGCCGCGCGCATGTACGAGCCCGGCCACTGGATCGCGCGCGTATCGCCGACGCCGCTCCTGATGGTGGTCGCGACGCGCGACACGATCACGCTGACCGACCTCGAACTCGCAGCCTACGAACGCGCGCTGCAGCCCAAGCGGCTGGTGACGATCGCAGGCGGGCACTTCGATCCGTACCTGTCGCAATTCCGTCTTTCCAGCGAGGCCGCAGTCGAGTGGTTCACGCAGCACCTCGGCTAAGGTCCACTTTCACGACAAAGGACTTCCCCATGTCTCACCTGACTATCAGCTTCGACGACGGCCTCGCGACGATCGTCATCGATCGCCCTCCACAGAATCGCATCGACGACCAGATGGTCGACGAACTCGCCGCGGCCGTCACCGAGATCGAACGCAGCGACGCGCGCGCGGTGCTCGTGCGCAGCGAAGGCGAAAACTTCTCGTTCGGCGGCGACATCATGACCTGGCCCGATGCGAGCGTCCGCGAACTGCGTGCCCGCTTCGGCCATTACATGTCCGTGTTCAACCGCTTCGAGCATCTTCCGCTGCCGGTCGTCGCTGCGGTGCAGGGCCTGTGCTTCGGCGGCGGCCTCGAACTTGCGCTGCGCGCGGACGTGATCTTCGCGGCCGAATCGGCGACGTTTGGGCATCCCGAACAGACACTCGGGATCGTCACCGTGCTTGGCGGCATCTACCGGGTCGCGGAACGCGCGGGCCGCTCGCGCGCGTCCGAGTGGGCGCTGACGTCGGAGAAGGTCCCTGCCGCGACGATGGAACGCTTCGGCGTCGTGAACCGCGTGGTCGCCGACGCGGACCTGCTGAAGGAATCAGCCGATTTCGCGCGCAAGGTCGCGCGCGGGCCCACCCGGGCCTATGCCGCGCACAAGGCGTTGCTGCGCGCATGGGCAGTCGGCGGCGTCGCGGCCGCGGACGAAGCGATGTTAGACATTGCGATGCCCCTGTTCGACACCGACGACGCGCGGCGCGGGATCCGCTCCGCGGTCGATGCGCTGAACGCGGGCCGCCCGCGACCGGTGATGGATTTCAACGGGCGCTAGCAGCAGGCATCGGGATTGCGGTCTAATGGCGTCTCCCCCATCGAACGGAGCCGCGCATCATGGACCGCATCGCAGCGATGAATGCATTCGTCCGCGTGGTCGAAGCCGGGACGTTCGCGAAGGCGGCCGACACCCTCGACCTGCCGAACGCCACGGTGACGCGGCTCATCCAGAGGCTCGAGGCAGATCTGAAGGTTCGCCTGCTGCACCGCACGACGCGCTCGGTGACGGTCACACCAGAAGGTGCGATCTACTACGAGCGCGTCGTGCGCCTGCTCGCGGACCTCGCGGACATCGAATCGTCGACCACGCATGCGCTGAGGAAGCCGTCGGGCAGGATCCACGTCGATGTCCCGACGGCGATCGGCACGCTCGTGCTCGTGCCGGCGCTCGCCGACTTCTACGGCGCCTATCCGGACATCGAGATTGAACTCGACATCGGCAACAGGCGCACCGACCTGGTCGCCGAGGGCATCGACTGTGCGATCCGCGCCGGCGAAGTCGACGAGCAGTTCCTGGTCGCGCGGCAGATCGGCAGCTTCGGCTTCACGACCTGCGCGGCGCCCGCGTTTCTCGACGCGCACGGCACACCTGCATCGCCGGACCAATTGCGCGATCGGCCGACCATCGGCATGGCCCCGTCGCGCGGCGGGCGCCCGCTGCCCTTCCAGTTTTCCGACAACGATCAGAAAGGCGATCTCGCGCTGAATCACCGGCTCGTCGTGGACGATACGAACGCGTATCTGGCCGCGGGCCTCGCGAGTCTCGGGATCATCCAGGCGCCGACGTACTCGGTGTGTGACGCGATCGCCGCCGGGAAACTCGTGCCGCTGCTCGAGGACTGGCAGCAGCAGGCCAACCCGGTGCACGTGATCTACGCGCCGAACCGCTACCTGAGCGCCAAAGTCCGCGTGTTCATCGACTGGATCGTCGAGCTGTTCGAGCAGGACGAGCACCTGAGACGCCGGTGACGATCACGCGACGCCGCCGGCCTCGTCCGCGTTGCGTATCGCGTGCCGCAGGCGTTCGATGCCGGCGTCGTGGAGACCGAGCCGTTCGAGCGTCTGCACGGTCGCGTTGAAATACGCGCGCGACGTGCCGAGCGGCCCGCGGCCCGTGCGCTTTGTGGCAACCAACCAGCGGCCGGTTGACGGGTAGGTGGTCGCATCCAGCCCTTGGCTACCTCCCCAAACGCTCCCGAAGGAACTCGATGAAGCGCTGCGTCTTCGCCGGCAACAGACGGGTTTCGGTGATGGCATAGACAGGCATTGGTGTGCCGTGCCATCCGGGCAAAATCCTGCGAAGTCTCCCGCTGCCCAGTTCATCGGCGACGATTTCCTCCGGCATCAGGATGATGCCCATGTCCAGCGTTGCCAGGCGGCGGATCATGCCAACGCTGTTGAGCGTGAAGCGCCCACCCACCGACACCGTGGTGGTTCTCTTTCCGTCGCGCAAAGTCCAGGAACCGGCCCTCAGGATGCCCAGGCACTCGTGTTGTTCCAGATCAGCGGGCTTGCCTGGCTCACCGGATCGTTCAATGTACCCCGGCGAGGCGTAGAGGCAAGGCGTGAGCGAGGCCAGCGGGCGGGCAATGAGTTGCGAGTTTTCGGACTCCCCCATGCGAATCGCCACGTCGAAGGGTTCGCTAACCAGATCGATCCGCCGCGGGGTAAGGTCGAAATCGAAGGAGATGCCGGGGTAGAGGCTGGCAAATTCGGCTATCAAGGGGGCGAGGTAGGTCACGGCGAAATCTACCGGCAACGAAGCTCGCAGCACGCCGCTGGGCTGCGCGAGCATTTCGCCAAGCTGTTCGTGCGCGAGGCGTGCTTCATCGACGATGCGCTTGCATCGCTCGAAGTAGATCTGGCCAGCCTCGGTCAGTTCAATCTTGCGCGTCGTGCGGTGTAGCAGGCGAAGCCCGATCGCCTTCTCCAACGTGCTGATCCGCCGCGAAAGGGTCGAGTTGGGCATCCCCATCGCCTGCGCAGCACCGCGAAAACCCTTGGCTTTGACGACCTCCACGAACAACGCCATGTCGTTCAGCAATTCCATGCCAACTGCTCCACCAATGGATCAATGTTATCCAAAATATCATATTTATCTCGATGAAGAAGCAGGCGATGATTTCCTCATCCGAGATCAAAGATACCGGGCCGGTCCTTTCTTTCATCCATCCATCACACTCCGAGGATTCCGTCATGAGCAAACTGTTCGATCCCGTCCAGGTCGGCCGCTACACGCTTCAAAATCGCCTGGTCATGGCACCGATGACCCGTTCGCGCGCCCAGTTCGATGGCACTCCGGGCGAACTGGCCGCCGAGTACTACGCTCAACGCGCCAGCGTCGGCCTGATCGTAACCGAAGGCACCCAGCCTTCCGACGATGGACAGGGCTACCTGACCACACCTGGCATCTGCACCGACGCGCACGTCGCCGGCTGGAAGAAGATCACCGATGCCGTCCATGCCAAAGGCGGCCACATCTTCATTCAGATCATGCACGCCGGGCGCATGTCGCACCCGGACAACACGCCGCACCGTCGCCCGGGCGTTGCGCCTTCGGCCATCGCGCCAGGTACGGGAATGTTCACGGCGAAGGGCATGCAGGACATTCCGGTGCCGCGCGCCCTGAGTACCCACGAAGTGCTACAGACCGTCCAGGATTTCCGTCATGCGGCCCGCCGCGCGATCGAGGCCGGCGCCGACGGCGTCGAAATCCACGGCGCGAACGCCTACCTGATCCAGCAGTTCTTTGCACCGAGCGCCAACACGCGAACCGACGAATACGGCGGCTCTATTGAAAACCGCGCCCGCTTTGCCATTCAGGTGGCTGCCGCGATTGCCGAGGAAATCGGCGCGGACCGCACTGCCATCCGCCTGTCGCCCGGCACGACGATGTGGGGCATCGACGAAGGCGCCGAAGGGCCGGACCTCTACCGCTACCTGGTCGCTGAACTCGGCAAGCTGGGGCTGGCCTACGTGCACGTCATGCACCAGGGCAACGAACCGCTGCTGGCCGACATTCGAAAGCTCTGGAACAGCACGCTGATCCTGAACCGGCCAGGCCGTCCTCGCGACCACATTGGAGCCGATGTGGCTTCAGGGCTGGCCGATCTGGAAGCTTATGGCCAGATGGCTCTTGCGAACCCGGATTTCGTCGCCCGATTGAAGGTCAACGCGCCAATGAACGATGCGAACCGCAATGGTTTCTTCGGTGGTACGGCACAGGGCTACACCGATTACCCGACCTTGAGCGAAGCCCAAGGGGCCTGAGGCCACGATCATGTCCGTCATCGCTCCGCTCCAGCGCGCCAACCATGGCAGCCACTTTCGGGCCTATGGCCTGCGTGGCGCGGCCGCGCCGATCGACCCCTTCATCGGGGTCGATCATGCAAATCCCGTCGAGCGGAGGCTGCAGCGCTAACAGACAGTCGCCAGCTTTCGCAGCCCCTCCGGGAACGGATGTGTCACAAAGTGATAGCCACTTCAGAAAGTGTTTCAACGAGAATTTCTACATCTCCAGCTTGGAGCTCAATGCTCCCTCCCCGCAATCGCTTACCCGACAGGGCACTTACGCACTCGCGGTCGTCGAGCGTGATTCGCTTCGATTCCTTCGAGAGGTTCATAACGAACAGAAGCCTTGTCGTATCAGAGCTTCTCACGGCGAGTTCTACTCCCTCGGGGAGATCTGGCTCAAAATCGAGATCCAGATCCTCCGCAATCCGACCGAGCAAAACCCTATAAGCTTTATCATCGAGCACTGTTCCGATGTAATACACAGTGCCGTTGCTGGCAACATTCCTCGTCACGGCAGCGCGGCCAGCAAAGTATTCGCTTGAATATGTTGCTATCGTCTCTGCAGTGACCGGTGAAAGGATGTCACACCATTGACTACACTTGAATAGCTCACCACCTTCGAATTCAATTCTCTGCACGTCGTTGCCAATTGGGTCGTACTCGTCTACGAACACACCAGCGAGCTCCGTCAAAAAGTTCGGCAAGCGGTCTGGCAAACATACGTTGTTCATGTTCTTGACGCCGGAGCGCGTTGTCAAGATGAGCGTACCGCCATTGTCCACATACTGGCGCAGCTTAGCCGCCATGGCGTCGTCAATGAGGTAGAGCATCGGGGCGATGACAAGTTTGTATTGCAGGAAGTCATCCCTCCAGTTAAGCACGTCCGTGCCGATGCCCATTCGCAAGAGTGCCGAGTGCACGCGCTTGAAGTTGTCGAGGTAGTCGAACCCGTCCGACTGCGGTTGAATCTGGAAGGCGTTGAGTTGCTCGTGTGAAAAAAGCATCGCTACATCGTGATGTAACGTCGTGCCCTCCAGCAGCGGAGCGAGTTTTCCTGCTTCCTGGCTGAACCGGACGAACTCGTCGAAACGGCGGCCGGGCACGCCGTGATGGTCCAGCAGACCATGCCAGAATTGCTCTGCGCCGATGCGAGCCGAACGCCAGCGGAATTGGACCACCGCGTCGGCACCACGAGATACGCTTTGCCACGCGTACGCTCGAATCATTCCGGGAAACGGCGTACGTGACATTGGGTACCAACATCCCGGCGTCCCGCTCAATTGCTCCATCACCCAGAAGTTTTGCCGCTTCAAACCACGCGTCAGGTCAAGAGTCAGGGCCCCGTGGTACATCCGGGACTTCGAGTTATCGGCGAGGTCGGTGGCCGGATAGTAGTCGACAGACGCGAAGTCCATGCTGTCGAACATGTCGTAGTAGTCGGCCGTGACGGGGTAGCCCCACAGATTGTGGGTCACGAACTTGCCGGGACTGTTCTTGCGTATAAGGGCCGCCTGGAACTGATTGAAGTCAGCAACCGAGTCGGAGGAGAACCGCCGGAAGTCCAGCAGGAACGACGGGTTAAGATGCTGCGACCCACCAAGCGGTGTGTTGACCTGCGTCCAGTCGCTGTATTCGCCGCTCCAAACGACGGTACCCCACTCGCGGTTCAAATTCTCCAGCGTTCCATATTTGTCCTGGAGCCAGGTACGAAAGAGTCGCGTGCAATTCTGGCAATGGCAATCGTTTGCAGCGAGCTCGTTATCCGTCTGCCAGCCAATGACAGCCGGATGCCTGCTGTAGTGCTGCGTCAGCCGGTCGATGATTCGTTCGCCATACTCGCGCAAAGAAGGACTGTTGTAACAACGATGAAGGCGTACGCCCGCGTAGTGGGCGTGACCTTTGTTATCGACCGGAAGAACGTCCCGATAATTGTGCGTGAGCCAAACCGGCGGCGTAGCCGTGGGAGTGCCGAGCACAACGCCCATGCCGTGACGTGCAAGGACTGCAATGGCCTCGTCAAGCCAGTCGAAATCGAAAGCGCCTTCGGTAGGCTCAAGCCTTGACCACGCAAACTCCGCGAGGCGAACGATAGTAATGCCAGCATCCTGCATCTGCTGCGTATCCTGCTCCCACAGCGCGACGTCCCAATGCTCGGGGTAGTAGTCGACTCCCACCTTCATGGAATTGTTCCTTTATGGATGTTATGGGCGCAGGGCGCCCTGCGAGCCCAACGCTCGCATTGAATATGGAATGAATGGCTGGCTTACCCCTTCGTGGCGCCGAAGGTCAGACCGGCAACGAAGTGCTTCTGCATGGCAAAGAACAGAACGACCGACGGGAGGGCGGCAAGTAGCGAGCCAGCGGAAACGAGGTTCCAGGCTGTGGTCCACTGCCCTTTGAGTGCAGCGACGCCCACTGTGATAGGCGCTGCATCATCACCTTGCGTCAGGCATAGCGCCCAGAAGTAGTCGTTCCACACGAATGTGAAGACAAGAATCGCTAGCGCAGCGAGCGCTGGCGCAATAAGCGGCAGGATGATTTTGTAGAATAGCTGCCATTCATTTGCTCCTTCGATACGTGCAGCCTCGACAAGCTCATAGGGGAGTTCCTTGATGAAATTTCGCAGGAACAGCGTGCAGAAGCCGGTCTGAAACGACACGTGAAAGAGAATCAACCCCTCAAGGGTGTTGAACAATCCCAGTTGCAGCGTCAGTTGGCGCACGGGAATCATCAAGACCTGAATGGGAACAAAGTTACCCGCCACAAACGCGCCAAGAATCGCGTTGTTTCCTTTGAACGGGTATGTTGCGAGGGCGAAGCCCGCCATGGCCGCCAAAGCGATGGAACCCAGCACCGATGGCACGGTAATGAGGCAACTATTCAGAAAGTAGTGAAGCATTGGGGAGTCGACGAGGACCGTCCTGTAGTTCTCGAAGAAGGCGACTCCCTCTGGCCAACCCCAATAATTTCCCTTCATGAGCTCGCTTGACGAGCGAACGGACGTCACCAACACTGCGAACAACGGAAGTAGCCAGATGGCAAGTGCGACCGGCAACGAAGTCTTGTAGACAGTCCGTCCAGCTGGACTCCATCTGCTAACGGGAGTTGGATACATAGATAATCTTCCTTCGTTACCGTTCCACGTGGAGGAGGCGGCGCAACTGATATACGATGAAAACCAGCATGATGAGAAACAACACAACAGCAATGGCCGCCGAATAACCGAATCGGAAGTACTTGATGGCCTGGTCATACATGAAATATGCAAGCACAGTCGAGCTATCGAATGGACCGCCGCCGGTCATAACAGCGATGAGGTCGAAACTACGCAGCGCACCAATAATGGTCAGCACGACAGACAGGAAGGTAGCGGGCCTCAACTGAGGCAGTACGACGTGCCATAAAAGAGACCAACCTGTTGCCCCCTCCATGCGACCTGCCTCAATGATTTCGGGGTTGATGCTTGTGAGGTTGGTCAGATAGAGCAGCATGCAGAACGGAATCTGCGGCCATAGTGCTGCCGCGATGATTCCGAACGTCGCGTAGTGTTCATCACCGAGAATGGGTATTCCGTGCCCGACGAACACCTTCAAAAGACCAAAGGCCGGGTCATAGAACCAGCTGAAGACAAGGCCAACCACCACTCCGGACAGCACGAACGGCGAGAAGAACAACGATTTGACCAGCCGCATGCCTCTAACGTTCTGGTTCAGATATAGCGCGAAGACCAGTCCCACAGGCGGTGCGAGCAGAAAGAACACGAGCCACAACAAGTTGTTTTCCAGTGCGATGTAGAAGGTGTCGGTATGGAAGAGTTCCCTGTAGTTCGCGAACCCCACAAAGACCTTGTCGCTCATGCCATCCCAGTTGTAAAAACTGAGCACGATGCTGCTGATGATCGGGTAAATCACATACATGCAAAACATCGCGCAGGCGGGCAGCAGGAACAGCACGGCTGCCCGCTTGCGCCCGCTTGCCAGAGGTGTAGACCGGCGCCCCGTCAACGCGCGGTTGGTGCGAGCAGGCTGGTCTGTGGGCGAACCCTTTCGCACTGACGTTCTCGTCTCGGCTGTAGCCATGGCACGCCTCGCACTGTTACGACTTGTTGTAAATGCGCTGGCGCGTCTTTTCGAGTTGTCCAAGAATCTCGTCGAGCCTGGACGGGTCGCTGATGAACCGCTGCATACCCTTCATACCCTCGTCGGCCATTTCCTTGGTCATGTCGCGGTCATAGAATTGTGCGACGCCGCCGCTGGTCTTCGAGAGAATCTGGAAGCCGGTTTTTGCAATCGGGTCTTCAGGCATCGCGGCCTGATTGTTGGCCGGCAACGTACCTACACCCTTTGCGAGTTCCCCGTCGATATCCGGTCGGCCAATGAACGCGAGGAATTTTCGAGCGTCAGTCTTGTTCGCAGCCCTCTTGGGAATATTGAGGCATTCGGCAGAGCCGTCCTCTGCAGGGGCAATTTTTGGGTCGACCGTGGGAAACCGGAAAAAGCCGGTCTGTGTCTTTGTCGCTGGCGGCAATCCGGGCGAAAGGAATGTGCCCATCAACATCATCGCGGCCTGGCCTTGAATATAGAGCGGCTGCACGGAGTCGAGACTGTAGGAAAGCGGGTTGTCGATGAAGTATTTGTTATCAATGAGCGTTTTCCACGCCAGATAGACCTTCTTCACGCGGGCGTCCGTGTACGGAATGTCACCGTTCATGAGTTGCATGTGGAAGTCGTAACCATTCATGCGAAGGTCGAGGTAATCAAACCACGCTGCCAGCGTCCATGAGTCGCGCCCACCCACTGCAATCGGAGCAATGCCCATCGCTTTGAGCTTACGACACGCCTCAAGAAACTCGTCCCACGTGGTCGGTTCACCTTTAATACCAACCTTCTCGAACAGGTCCTTCCTGTAGAACAGCCCCCACGCAAAATACTGCGTGGGCATCGCATATTGCTTGCCATCGTACGAGGATGCGGTCTTGAGCGACGCAAACTGCGAGTTCAAGTCGTTCTTTTGCCAATCGACAGACAGGTCTTCGAGCAAACCACGGCGTGCGTAGTAGGCCATGCGCTCGCCTTCATGCCAATTAATCACGTCGGGTGCGACCGATGTCAACCAACCGGGAAGCTGCACCTTGTACGTCTCTTCCTCGACGAACGCAACTTTCGCCGTCACATCCGGGTTGGCCTTTTCGAATCCCTGAATCAGCCGCTCCCATACCGCGCGCTGGTCGGCGCCTTTGAAAGCGATATTCAACTGGAGAGTCCCCGCATCGACCGCACTCGCGAAAGAGAGGGCCGCACCCAAGGCTGAGAGCACAAGCAGTCGTTTCATCGATGTCTCCGGATGTCGTTCTATTGAAGTTTCGGCACTGCGCGGCCGTCGGCGGTGAACATGTGGCAGGAATGGGACCTGAAGGCCAGTGCGACGCGAGCGCCGGTCAGGTGGTTCGCGTCACCTGGTTGCTTTGCAATGACTGTCGTTCCGCAGGGGTCATCGGCGTGCAGATAGCTGTGCTCGCCGAGTCGTTCAACCAGAGCGACATCGCGCCACAAAACCTGCATCTCCCCGTGAGGTTCAGGGGCCGTTGACGCGTCGCGAAGCGAGGCGTTCTCGATGTGTTCAGGTCGGATTCCGACCGTAACCGGTTGCCCGGCCTCCAGGAGCGAACCATCGACCTTCGCCACCACGATGTCGTTGGACTTCGTCAATTTCACGGTGGCACCCTCGGACCCCACGGAGACGACCGACGCGGACAGAAAGTTCATCTTCGGGCTGCCGATGAACTCGGCGACGAACCGGCTGTCTGGACGGTGGTAAAGTTCCAACGGTGAACCGACCTGCGCGATGCTGCCGAAGCGTTCAGCGTCTTGCCCCGCACGCAACAGGACAATCTTGTCCCCGAGCGTCATGGCTTCTACCTGGTCATGCGTAACGTAGACTGTGCTGGCTTGCGCGAATTGACGATGGAGCCGCGCGATCTCAACGCGTGTCTGGCCCCGAAGCATTGCGTCGAGGTTCGAGAGCGGTTCATCAAACAGGAACACTCCCGGCTCGCGCACGATAGCTCTGCCGATGGCGACGCGTTGGCGTTGGCCGCCGGAGAGCGCCGCTGGCTTTCTATTGAGCAGGGCATCCAGTTGCAGTATCTTCGCCGCCTGGTTGACCTTTTGCGTGATTTCGCCTGCGGGCAGACCGGCCAGCTTCAAGCCAAACCCCATGTTCTGTTCGACAGTCATGTGGGGAAACAAGGCGTAGCTTTGAAAGACCATCGCTACCCCTCGTTTGGCAGGGGGTACGGCATTCACGAGCTTCCCACCAATGTGCACGTCGCCAGACGTCGCGTCTTCGAGTCCAGCAATGATGCGCAGCAGCGTCGACTTCCCGCAGCCAGATGGCCCCAGGAAGACACAGAACTCGTTTTCCCCGATATCAAGGTCGATTCCGCGTAGTACGGGCGAGTGCTCTCCGTACGCCTTGGTCACGCCTCTCAGTGTGATGGCTGCCATGTCTCCGTCCAGCTTGATTTAACGTTACACCAACGGGGTTTAAAAAAAGGCCGCGAGGCCTGACCGGGAGCAACTGTCCTTCTATTTGCGATGGACTCTACGCCCGTTTTCCGACAGGCGCAAGAGCTTTTTCATGGGTAATATGATTGACAACGCTGTGCCGCGTCGATTGAATGATGCCAGGAAATCCTGTTGCGGCTTCGCCGACGAGTGTTCTTACTATGAGCAGCAAACAATTCACCCCTGCCGCGACGATCAAGGACGTAGCTGAACACGCTGGCGTCTCGGTCATGACCGTCTCGAATGTGTTGCGCGGTCGGGGACGCGTGAGTGAAGAGACGCGGCAACGAGTTCTCGAAGTGGTAGAGCGCCAGGGCTACCGGCCGAACCTTACGGCGCGCGCACTCGTGGAACGCAAGGCGCCGACGCTTGCGTTGATGCTCAGTTGCATCACCAACCCGTTCTATCCGGAATTTACGCTCGCGGCGAATCTGTCAGCGCTAAAGCACCAGCGCCATCTGCTCGTCTGCAACACAGATCATGAGGCGGACCGTGGTACGCATTTCCTGGAACAAGTCGCCGGCTCTCTTTCGGATGGGGTTCTTGTAGCGAACTACGCGGACCTGCCGATTGACGAGCTACGCAGGCTCCAGCGTCGAGGCGTTCCGGTGGTCATATCTGTGTGGGAACTGCCAGACGAACCTCCTGGCATTCCGTGCGTCACGTTCGATTCGAAGGGTGCAGGCAAACTCGCCGCACAGCACCTGGTCGAATATGGACACCGACGCATCGGCGCTATTATTGGCAGCTCGAAAAACGGAATCCATCGACCACGATATGATGGGTTTCGGGAGGTCATGCGAGAAGCCAGAATTCGGCATTTGGCAGCGGACGAGCGATTCACACAGGATTCCTTCGAAGACGGCTACGAAGCCGCGAAGCATTTGCTTTCGGCCCGTCCCGATCTGACAGCGCTCTTTGTCTCCAACGACCTTCCGGCGCTTGGTGTGTTGAACGCTGCATCGGACCTGGGATACTCGGTGCCCGACGATTTATCCGTTGTGAGCATCACCGATATTATCCCCGCACGCCAATCGCGCCCGGGCTTGACTACTGTCGCGATACCAACGGCCGAACTGGCCGAGCAGGGAATAGGCCTTCTCGTCGAACTCATGGCCGGGCGGGCGAACGAGTCGACGGTCATCCACACATCGCCTCCGAAGCTTATCGTTCGAGGTTCGACCGGTCGACGTCTCCTGTGATTGAATCGGCGACGTCCCCGGTCGTGTCAACGACTGGTACATGACAGGCAGCGAGACGAAGAAATTAACTTTAGAACTTCCAGAGCCCGGCGCACACTAGAGTTGGACGAAGACGCAGCCGTCTTCGATTTTCACTGGATATGCCTTAATATCCTCGGTCAGGGGTTCACACATCGCCTTCCCGTTCCGGATATCAAAACGTCCCTGATGGAGCGGACATTCGATTTCGTGTCCTTCCAGAAAACCGTCACACAGCCGCGCGTGACCATGTGTGCAGATGTTGTCCGTTGCGAACACTTCTCCATCTATGCCGTAGATCGCCAGCTCTTTCCCACTAGCCTGTACCGCGACGACGTCGTCATTTGGAACTGCAACCAGCTCGATAATCCTGGTCCATTGTTGTGCCATGGCAAACCTCAAATCGGATAAATCAGCGAGTTGGCGATCATTTCGCTATCGAACACGCAAACGCGCGATTCGAACTTCAGGCCAGCGTCCGTGCGACGAATCGTGTCGATGTATCGGCCGACGTTGAACACCGTGGAAATCTCATCGGGCTTCGTGCGGAACACTGCATAGTTTGCCTCGGACTGGATACGCTCAGGATCGACGTGAAGAACGCGCGGAGTACCGACAACGTGCCGCTGGTAATACGGATCGTGAAAGATAGTCTCCGTCATGCCGTAGATCCGATCCTTCAGCATGCCGCGACTTTCGAATGACAGGGTTGCGAGCGGGTAGCCCCGGTCGAAGTTTTCACGGGGCTGCACCTTGTACACGCACTCTTCCGTAAAAAACTCTGGCCATTTGCCCCATTCGTTGTTATCGATGGCGGATGCGTAGTCCGAGTACAGCGCCACCAGCTGTTGGTATGTATTGAAATCGAGCATCTCAAACCTCCATGACACGGCGCCAGTAGTCGTACATCCCGCGAATGAGCGTTTCGGTCACCATGTGATCGGAATCGCCAACGTCGCGGCCGCCCAGTTCGGCAATCGTTCGATGGAACGGCTTCTGCTCAAAGCCTTCCTGCGAGAACTCGATAACTTCGCCGTCGTCCGCCGAAACGAAGCCCGCTGGGCCGAACAGGTTGGCCTGACGAAGTCGGCGACGCGTCATCTCTTCGCTGTCTTCTTCGAATCCGAAATGCGTCCAGACGAAGTCAAATGATCCGTGGCCGTCAGGCTGAATGTGTCGCGTCGACACGGAGTTGACCTGCTGCTGGATGATCACGCTGGGAAACAGGGTCATCATCACTGCGGTCGGTTCGCCCCACCAATCTTCCTTGACGATGTCGAGAATGCGATCGTCATTAAGGTGCATCTGCTCCTTGAAGCTCGAGACGCCAGATGTCACATCGCTTTTGCCGGCCGCCCCGCGTGTCGAGATCATGGCAGCGTGGCGGAAGTGTTCGTCCATCTTCAATTCCGACTTATTGTCGGCCCGCCACAGCCCGAACGTGACAAACCAGGTGTGCAGCAGCCCAGGGTGGTAGGGATCCTTGATGTTTTCCTGCATCAACTTCCAGTTGCCCGGAATGCGCTGACGGTTGTAGCCGAGAAGAGTCAGCTTGCGACCGTCGAAGACACGGTCAAAGTAGCGGAGGATCGTCGGGCCCAGATACTCCTCTAGCGACGCAACGTCGTGGTCGAAAGACGCGAACACAACGCCATTACGCGCGGCGACCTTCAGCCTCGTGAGGCCGTGCGCTTTCGGATCGAAGTCGGAGGGCATACCGCCGTTGATCTTGCCGTCGAGCTTTACGCCGCGACGGAACGGAACGCCGACCAGATTGCCTTTCAGGTCGTAGTTCCATTGATGGTACGGACACGTGAAGTCCTTCCGGTTGCCCGACTTTTCCCGGCAGAATTGAACGCCGCGATGCGCGCAGACATTCTCCACTACATAGATCTCGCCATCGGTCGCCCGGCTGACGATAACGGACCGCTCACCGATAACTGAGCGCCTGAAGTCGCCAGGGTTCGGGATTTCCGCCTCAAGTGCCACGTAGCACCAGTGGCCCGAATAAAAGAAACGCTCGAGTTCGCGGCGGTAGATGTCTTCGTCTGTGTACGCCCAGAATGGAATACGGCTTGAGCCATCGTCCTTCCACGCTGCCTTCCTGAATATAACGGGAGTCTCGTTCATACCTGTCTCCTATGACTGGATATTGATGGCGCTGCCGGAAGGTCAAACACCACTTGAATAAAAAGCATCGGCGTAGATTCGTTCAGGCTCGACGCCTTTCTGCTTGAGCAGTATCGACGCCGCATCGACCATCACCGGCGCGCCGGCGATGTACGCGCTCCAGCCACGCATGTCGCTCCAGTCGTCGCTTACGGCCTGGGTCACAACGCCGCTGCGGAATCCGTTCACGTCGTGACCGGACGCGACGACGATGTGAAACTCCAAATGAGGAAGCCGGCTTTGCAACTCCCTTAACCAGGGTTCACCGTACACGTCGATATTCGAGCGGACGCCGAAATACACGTGGACACGGTTTTCCATGCCAGCCTCGGCGATACCCCGGAGGATCGAGAGAATTGGCGCGAGGCCAGTACCGCCAGCAATACAAACAATCGGGGCAGAGTTTTTGCGGCGCAGATAAGCAGTGCCGAGCGGACCACTCACCCGCACCGAGTCGCCGACTTTCAGTTCTTTGGCGATGTAAGAAGTGACGCGACCGTCCGGCACGAGCCGGATATGAAACTCGATCTCCTCCGGGTTCTGCGTCACCGCCATCGAATACGGACGGATATGCTGTGGCGTGAACTGCAGGTTCGCGTACTGACCTGGCGAAAATTCAAGCGGCCTGGACAGTCCGAGGCGTAGACGCTTGATATCGTGCGTCAGGTCTTCGATGGCAAGCACGGTCGCCTTAAGGGTCTTCGCCGGGTGAACGACGACTTCGTCCACTTCCGGAATCTCGATCGCGCAATCTTCGACAAGTGTCGTCTGGCACGCGAGCACGGACTGGCCTCGGTTGATCGGTGCATTCAAGTCCCGGCTTCCCGTCACAAGCACACGACCAGAAGCGACCCGGCAGCGGCATGTGCCACAGCGGCCAGCCATGCAACTGTATGAAATGGGAATCTGGTTGGCACGCAGCACTTCGAGCAGGTTTTCGCCAGCGCGCACGTCGAGGATGCGTTGAAGCGGCAGAATAGAAATATCCATGAAGCCAGTGTCTCCGGGCTGGTCAACTAGTGCGTCCATGATGCCGCCGACACTGCTATTGATAAATAGAAATTGCTTGATAGTTAATATCACCAACAGTGATAATGGTGGTCAGAGGAGGAGACCACGGATGGAACTTCAAGATATCGACCTGAATCTGCTGGTCGTATTCAATGAGCTACTGCGGCAACGTCGCGTGTCGGCAGTCGCGAACACCTTGGGGATTTCTCAGCCTGCCATTAGTAACGCTCTTAACCGGCTGAGAAAACTTCTGGGGGACGAACTCTTCCTCAGAACATCGAAAGGGATGATCCCAACGCCACTGGCGGAGACATTGGCGGAGCCCATCGGATACGCGCTTGGCGCGATATACAACACGCTAAATGCAACGTCGAACTTCGACCCGGCATCCAGCACTCGTGCGTTCACCCTGGCGATGACCGATATCGGGGAAATCTATTTTCTTCCTGCCCTCATGAAGAGGCTCGCCCAGGTTGCGCCGGGCGTTTCTGTCAGCACCGTGCGTAATCATGCGGACACGCTTAGCGATGAAATGGAGACCGGACGAGTCGACCTTGCCATCGGCTTCTTGCCTGACCTCAAGACAGGTTTTTTTCAACGGCGTCTTTTCAGGCAGAGATACGTTTGCATATTTCGTAAAGGCCATCCACTGGCGAAGACCGGCATGACGCCTGAAGCATTCTGGGACGCGGAGCATGTCTCCATTGTGGCCGAAGGTACCGGGCATGGCATGGTCGACACAGCCATCCAGCGCGCCGGCTTAACGCGCCACCTGCGGCTTCGGGTTCCGCACTTCGTGGCTGTGGGTCACATCCTTCAGACGACGGATCTGATCGCAGTCGTTCCGGAAGCCTATGCGACGAGAACCCTTGCTCCGTTTGGTCTCGAGTCGGCACCGTGCCCCATCAAAATTCCGGATATTTCCATTAACGTGTTATGGCATGCGCGAAATCATCGCGAACCCAGCAATCAGTGGCTCCGGCAGCTTCTGTTTGAAGAATTTTCTCTTTGAACCAGATACCGCATGACTACTCGGGCATTGCACCTGCCAATCGCTGAACTACAGGTTATGGACCTGGAACCCTGCTGATGTCACGCGTGAGGCTACGCCTACGGAAAACGATGACAGCGTTGCGCCAGCCCGGAAGCCCAGATTCGTACTGCGCAGAGCCGGGGATTGCCGCGGGGGCATTCAAGAACGCATGAATGCCCGGTATGGCCCGCAAACTACAGCGTGGCAGTCACTCCGCCATCCACATAAAGAATATGGCCGTTCACAAAGTTTGAAGCGCTGCTTGCCAGGAACACGGCGGCGCCGACGAGATCTTCGACATCCCCCCAACGCCGCGACGGAGTCCGTCCAACCAGCCACTTGCTGAAAGTCTCGTCGTTGACGAGCGCCTCAGTCAGCTCGGTCTTGAAGTATCCCGGCCCAAGGCCGTTGACCTGGATCCCGTACTGCCCCCAGTCGATCGCCATCCCCTTCGTCAGCATCTTCACCGCGCCCTTGGTCGCGGTGTAGGCGGCAATGTTGGGACGGCCCAGTTCGCTCTGCACCGAACAGATATTGATGATCTTGCCACGCTGGCGATCGATCATATGCCGCGCCACCGCCTGTCCGACCAGGAACACACTGTCGACGTTGGTCTTCATCAACTCCTGCCATTGCTCATGGGAAAACTGTTCGAGCGGTGCACGACGCTGCATGCCAGCGTTGTTGACGAGAATGTCGATTGCACCGATTTCGCGCTCGATATCGGCGATCGCCGTTGCAACCTCATCGGCCGACGTCACGTCGAAACCTGCGGCATGGACGGTCGCCCCCTCATCGCGCAAACGGCTGACCGCCTCCGCCAGCCGGGCCTCGCTGCGGCCATTCAGAATGATTTCAGCACCGGCGCCGGCCAATCCCTTTGCGAGCGCGTAGCCGATGCCGGTACTCGACCCGGTGACCAAAGCTCGACGCCCCGACAGATCAAACATCTTCAGATTGCTGTTCAACTCAACCTCTCCTCGACGCCAGTTCGTCCGGCTTCCATCCAGCACCACCTGCTGCACCCAACCATTGCATGATCTCCCTCATATTTCTGGCGCTGTCTTGCGCAGGAGCGCGCCGCTACATCTCCGGAGTCGGCGCGCACGATCTGGTAATGCTCACCATACGCGAGCCGCAGGTCGCGCGCGACCGCCCCGACCACGGCCGGGTCGTCGCCGACGGCGATGATGACGGGCTTTTCCATCGCGTTGAGAGTGCAACTGAATACGGGCTGGCTCGAATGATGCGACAGAAAGCGGAACGCTCCGCTCGATTGCGCACGTTGCGCCAGCCTGCCTCACTGAATCAACATTCTAGGACCGTCGCGGCACCAATTGATCGTTCAACCGGTCGCATTGATGAAGCGGGCCTTCCTGTGACGGGTCGCCGTATTCGGCACGTAAACCATACAGACGGCTCTGACCCGATCCTGTTAGCGGCGGCGTGCATCGAAAGCAGGCGATGCGCGCAATGATCCAGCAATCGCACGCCTGGTTTGTCCCGCGCACGACTGTACGGACTGGAAGCGGTTCCTGGCTGATTTTGCCGTGCAACTGCCGTCGGCCCCGCGGCGATAAAATCGACGAGGCGGTAGCGATCAACTACGCGGGGTTTCAGGAGTCAGCAATGATGGAATGGACGGACACACGACCCGTAGTGCCGGGATACTACTGGGTGCGGTTTACGGACGACCGGTCGCCGAAGCAAACCATCGGGGAAGTCGCAGACGTGCCCGGAAACGGTTCACGGCAGTTGGTCGTGATCCTTCTCGGCGACGACGAAATACTGGAACTGGACGATCCGTTCTTCGACCTCGCACTGTTTGCCGGACCGATGGAACCGCCTTAGACGGAATGACCGTAAGCGCGCAGTTGACCGGGCCGGGAAGACGGTTGTTTTCCGGCTCGGCGCCAGGCGAGATGAAGCTGCAGCAAAGGCGTTCTTCGCGAAGGCCCTCAATCATCCCCCAACTGAAGCCGGTTCGGCTGACGCCGCTCGATCGACCACTTCAAGAGCGCCGCGGACCGGAAGATGCCATGCGCGAACTTGCCGTACGGTAGCGTCGCGAAAAGCGCCATTACACAGCCGAGATGCACGCACAGCGACACCGGCAACGCACTCGTGTCGCGTGCGAGCATCAACGCGAGGCCGCTCGCAGCGGTCAGGAACAGCAGCGCGATGAAGCCGCGATCCATCGGCTTTTGCGCGGGATCCTGCTGCAGCGGATGGCGACGCAGATTGAGCGCGAACAAGCCGCCCGTGCCGATCATCAGCGCGATGCCACCCGAGATGCCGAACAGCTTGGGCAGGCTCGCAAAGTCGTAAGGCGCGTGCCAACCGAACAGATAGTGATAAAGCGTCGCCACGGAGGTCGAAGCGAAACACAACATGAATCCATAGAACGTCAGATGATGAA
Organism: Paraburkholderia sp. GAS448; assembly: GCF_050435685.1. NCBI lineage: Bacteria > Pseudomonadati > Pseudomonadota > Betaproteobacteria > Burkholderiales > Burkholderiaceae > Paraburkholderia > Paraburkholderia sp. GAS448. The sequence continues at coordinate 252,036 of NZ_JBNDKT010000005.1, read as the reverse complement.
AGCGCCTGCGCGCGTGCGTGAACGCATCGTCCGCGTTGTTGCATCCTTCTCCGTGACCGCCGTCGAGATACTTGAGCTTCAGCACGTTGTGAACGGATTCTCCCACCGCCTCCTTCGATGCCGCGCCCACGTCCTCTTCCCGCCAGAAGCGCCGCACGCCGAAGCTGAGCGCCAGCACCGCGAACAGAAACACCGGCGCGAACAAGGCCATCAGGAAGTTATGCGGGAAAATTGCGTAGAAGCCGCCGGGCACCTTGCCCCATAACGTGCCGTTCGCGGAGATGCCGAGCATCGTGAATACCGAAAAGCCGAGCACGAGTGCGACGCACATCGTCAGACCGTTGCGCTTGTAGAACATGCCGAGCGCCGACGGCCACGCATAGTCCGAATAGGTCGTGAGTCGTACTTTCGCCATTGCGCGCGGCACATTCACGGCGAATTCATGCGGCGGCGCGTACTGGCATGCATGCAGGCACGCGCCGCAGTTGTGGCAGAGATTGGCGAGATAGTGAATATCGGCCTTGCCAAATTCGAGGCGGCGCGTCATTGCAGGAAACACCGCGCAAAAGCCCTCGCAATAACGGCATGCATTGCAGATCTGCAGAACGCGTCCGACTTCGGCTTCCTCGCTCGTGAGCGGGTTAATGGGGATCACGCGCGATTCGCCTCGCGCGAGCGCACTGGCCTCCCGCGTCAGGGCCTCAAGCTGCTGCATGTTCACGCTCCTTCAATGCGGCCTGTGCGGCCCGCCGGCCCGCGATCCGTCCGAACGCGGTGCCGATGCTCATGCCCACGCCCGCCGTATAACCCTGGCCGAGCACGTTGCCCGCCATCATTTCGCCGGCGACGAAAAGGTTCGGGCTCGGCTCGTCGTCAAAGCGCACCGCCGCCGTTTCATCGACCTTCAGGCCGAGATAGGTGAACGTCACGCCGGGGCGCAACGCGTAGCCGTAGAAAGGCGGCGTATCGATGGGACGCGCCCAGTGCGTCTTCGGCGGCGCGAGTCCTTCGGTGGCGCAGTCGTCGAGCGCGGTGTGATTGAACGTGCCGGGCCGGCACGCGTCGTTGTACGCGGTGAGCGTCTCCATGAAGCGCGCTTCGTTCAGGCCGAGCGCGTGCGCCAGTTCGGGCAGCGAATCCGCCTTCGTGCCTGGAAACACCGGTGGCATGAACCGCCCGACCGCCTTTCTATCGATGATGGAATACGCGACCTGTCCCGGTTGCTGCGCGACGAGCCGTCCCCAGATCGCATAACGCTTGGGCCAGAAATCCTCGCCTTCGTCGTAAAAGCGCCGCGCGTCGCGATTCACGACCACGCCGAGCGACACGCAGTCGATGCGTGTGCATATGCCACCGTCATAGAGCGGCGCGCGTGCGTCGATGGCGACCATGTGCGCCTGCGTCGGATCGCCGATCCTGTCCGCGCCCGCATCGATCATGAAGCGCAACAGCGTGCCGCGATTGAAGCGCGTTCCGCGAATCAGAAAGTTGTCAGCGGGCCATTCGCCGGCATCGTTCTGTCCCCACGCCTCGCGCAGCCATTCGCGATTCGATTCGAAGCCGCCCGCGGCCAGCACACACGCGCGCGCCTCGATGCGCTCATTGCCGACATACGCCGCGACGAAGCGGCCATCGCGCAATTCGAGCCGCTCTACGGGCGCGTCGTAACGGATGCGCGCACCAAGCGCCTCGGCGCTGCGGTAATACGCGTTGACGAGCGCCTTGCCGCCGCCCATGAAGAACGCGTTGGTGCGCGCGGTGTGCAGCGCGCCCGACAGCGACGGCTGAAAACGCACGCCGTGCTTGCGCATCCACGGGCGGCATGTCGACGATGCGCGGATCACGAGGCGCGCCAGCGCTTCGTTGGTCGCGCCGCCGGTAACCTTCAGCAAGTCCTGCCAGAACTCCGCTTCGGGATACGCATCGACGAGCACATCCTGCGGCGCGTCGTGCATGCAGCGCAGATTGCGCGTGTGCATCGAATTGCCGCCGCGCCATGCGCGCGGAGCGGCTTCGAGGATGAGCACGCTCGCGCCCGCTTCGAGCGCCATCAGCGCGGCGCATAGCGCGGCATTGCCGCCGCCGATCACGAGCACATCGATCATGGTTCTTCGTTTCCTGTGTTCAGTTCGTGAAACGTGGTGCCCGGCCAACGCCCGGCCTGCGTCAGTTCGCGCGCGACGTCGTGGATCACCACGCGCGCGGCGAGCGCGGCGGGCGACAACTCGTCGACCACCTGGCTCGCGATCATCGTCTGCCGGCGCGCGTCCGAATCCATAATCAGGAGCGCGCGCAATTCGCGCCTCGGGTCACGACCGCCTAGCATGGGACCCGGGTAAGCCGCTGAAGCGCCAACTCGGGTCGCCACCACACACCCCGGCTGCAGCGTTGCGCCGAGACCGGCACACACGGCGTCCATCAACAATGCAAGGCCGTCAATTTCATACGCGATGCGCGGCTCTACGCCCGCGCGCTCGAACGCGATATCGAGTAGCGAGCGCAGGCCGTGCGAGCAGTTCGGCATCACGAGCGGCAAGTCGCGCAGTTCGGCGAGGCTCACGGTGTCCTTCGACGGGAAATCGCGCAAGTCCGCGCGCCCGAGCAGATACACGCGTTCGTCGATCAGCGGCGACACGCGCCAGCGGCGTGTCGCGCTGCCGCGCGCGACGAGCGCGAGATCGAGCTGACGCGCGTCGAGCATCGCGGCGAGATGGCCGGAAAGCGCCTCGACCAGATGCACCCGCAATTCCGGATGACGGTCGCGCATCGCCGTCAGGAACGGCACGCCCAGCACCGAAGCGGTGCTGGGCGGCAAGCCGACGCTCACATGCCCGACGAGCCGCGGCTGGCGCGCGGCCTCGACCGCATCGACGGCATGCTGCAACGTGAGCTGCGCGTGGCGCAAAAAAGCGAATCCGGCGTCCGTCGGAATGAGCCCGTTGCGGGTGCGGCGAAAAAGCTGCGTGGCCAGTTGCGCTTCCAGTCTGCCGAGATCCTGCGTGAGCGCGCCCGCCGCGATTCCCAATTCGGACGCCGCCCGCCTTATACTGCCAAGTTCAACCGCACGGACGAAATAGCGCAGTTGCCGGAGTTCGATCGGCAACTCGGCCTCATCCTCACTTGCAAAAGCTACGCTTGCAATCGACATGGGTCACGTCCAGTAGAGCAACTACCTTGCATGGGACCAGAGTAAGCGCTGACTCTGGCCGACAAAGGAGACAAGCGGAGCGCCCCTCGCTCCGTCCAGGGATCACACATGGACATGCGTCAGTTGAAGTACTTCGTGCAGATCGTCGAAAGCGGCAGCCTGTCGAAAGCCTCGCGACAGTTGTTCATCGCGCAGCCCGCGCTCAGCCAGCAGATGACGCGCCTCGAGGACGAAGTCGGCAAGCCGCTGCTCGTGCGATCGTCGCGCGGCGTGAAGCCGACGGACAACGGCGAGGCGCTTTATCACCACGCGCGCTTCATCCTGCGCCAGCTCGATCAGGCCGTCTCGGTCGCGCGCCGCGAGCACGCGAACGTGAGCGGCCGCGTGAACCTCGGCATGGCGCCGACCACCGTGTGCGCGATCGGCCTGCCGCTCATCAAGCACCTGAAGGCGAAATATCCGGGCATCACACTCAACGTCATCGAGGCGCTGTCGGGCCATCTCGAACACATGACGCGGCTCGGCGAACTCGATCTCGCGATTCTTTTCAGCACGACCGCTGCGCTCGATCTGACCGTCGAAGCCCTGCTCGAGGAAGAGCTCTTCGCGATCCTGCCGCGCGACAGCGCGATGATCGCGCCGCATCGCGCGGACATCACGCTCGCGGAACTGGCGAAGCTGCCGCTCATCCTGCCGAGTCCGGGGCACGGTTTGCGCCGCCGCATCACGCTGGAGTTCGATCGCGCGAACCTGACGGTCGATGCCGTCGCGGAAGTCGATTCCCTGCCGCTTCTGATGCGCTGCGTGGCCGATGGCATCGGCGCGACGATCAAGCCGATGGCCGCCGTCTATTCGCTGCAGAACGCACCGGATGAATGGCGCTGCGTGCGTATTTCCGACGCGCAGATGGTGCGGCGCAATTACCTTTACGCGCTCGCGCCGGAGAAGCTGTCGCTCGCGGCGGCGATCGTGCGTGACGAGCTGAAGCACATTGCGCGCACGCTCATCGAAAACGATATGTGGCAGGGCGTGCGCCTGATTTCCCCCGGCGACGTGCCGGAGCTGGAGCCCGTGCATGAAGATGTGCCCACGCACGACGCAGCCTGAATCCGTCAGTCGTTTCTTCATGCGATCGCCGCCTTTCTGACCGCTCCGGCGCCCTCGCGCGCGCGCTTCGCGGCGAAGCGCCCCGCGCGCCGGCCCGAGGCGAACGCCCACGCGAGATGATGCCCGTGCCCCTTCAGCAGCAATCCGCCCTGCCCCGTCGATCCGGCGGCGAAAAGACCCGCGATCCGCTCGTTGTCCGCGTCGAGCACGCGATGTTGTTCATCGACCATCAGGCCGCCTTCCGCGTGCACGAACACCGCGCGCACCGGACCGAGCGCGATAAACGGCGCGCGTGACAGCGCGTTCGGCCCCGCGAAGCTCGTGACGCTGGCGGCGAGCGCGTTCGCATCCATGCCGGTTGCGGCAGCGAGTGCTTCGACGGAGTTCGCTTCCCGATACACATCCGGCCGATTGCGCCTGTAATCCGCGAGATACGCATACGCTACGCCCGGCGCCGTCGAGACGAAATGCGGCCACGCGGAATAACGCTCGGCAATGCGTCCGTCGAGCACGATATAGCCCACGCCGTTCGGCTGATCCGGCAGGCGATACGCGGGCCGGTCCGTTTCATCGCCGAAGCGTTCGCCTCGCGCGTTCACGAGGATCGCGCCGTCCTCGAACAGCCCGAACGCCGGGGCGAGTGCGGTGGTCAGGAACTTCATCAGGAACGGGCGCAGGATCGCGTCGGGCAGATGCCTCATCGACCATTGCATGACTGCGGCGAGCGAGCGCCACGGTGGCAGGCGCCGCACGAAGTTCTCCTTCGCGGGCGCGATGAAGCGAACCTCCGGACCGAGCGCAAGATCGCCGTTCACGATGCGCGCGCCGCAGCGTTCGGCCATGTGCTGACCATCGCCGGTGGCGGTCGGGTTCACGGCGGCGACCTTCGCTTCCTGCCGGCCCATGAAGCGCGCTTTCAGTTCCGGGCTGTTGGTAAAATCGCCTGCCGCGAGAATCACGCCGCCGCGCGCGTCGATCCGCTTCTTCGCGCCATTGACCTCGAACAGCACGCCTTTCACGGCATGGTCTTCCATCACGAGTTCGACGACACGCGCCCGCACGCGAATTTCCACGCCCGCGCGTTTCGCCCGCCGCGTCAGGTGATAGATGAACGAGCGCGAATTGGGCAGCACGTTATGCATGCGCGGCACACGATGCGGCGGCTCGGGCATCGGCCCCATGAAGCGAATGCCGCTGTCGAGCAGCCATTGAAACGTGTCGGGCATCGCATCGCAGAGCACGCGGCGCAGCGCGTCGTTGTCGCGCGGCGCGAGATCGCCGGCGAAACCAGGCATGTCTTCCCAATGCGCTTGCGGCGTATCGTCGATGCCTTGCGCGCGCTGATGCGGCGTCTGCGATGCGCTCACAGAGCCGATCGACCACGACGTCGATCCGCCCGGCGCGTCGTTCTTTTCCAGCAGCACGACGCGCGCGCCGGATTCCGCGGCTTCGATCGCGGCCGCGAGTCCCGCGCCGCCGCCACCGACGACGAGCACATCGACCGTTTCGTCAGCGCCCGGATAAATGCGACTGGTTCGATTGCGTGTCAACATCTGCGTGGCCCTGGCGTTGATCACACCATGCCGCCGTTGGTCTGGACGATCTGGCCGTCCACCCACGACGCTTGATCGGAAAGCAGGAACGCGACGACCTCCGCGACTTCGTGCGGCAAGCCAACGCGATTGAGCGGACTCAGCGATGCCGAGCGCGCCTTCGCTTCCTCGGTCTTGCCCGCGCGGAACAGATCGGTATCGACCGGTCCCGGCGCGACGGCGTTCACGCGCACCTTGCGCGCGGCGAGTTCCTTCGACATGGAACGCACGAGGCATTCGACCGCCGCCTTGGTCGCGCTGTACGGTCCGACGCCCGGCACCGCATGACGCACGAGCGACGTGGTCAGCGCGACGATCGCGCCGCCGTCCGCCACTTCGCGCGCCGCCGCGCGCAGCACGTGAAACGCGCCGACGATGTTCACTTCGACGAGGCTGCGAAACGCGTCATCGGGAAACTGCGCGACGGGAGCGGGCGGCACGTTGATGCCCGCGTTCGCGATCACCGCGTTCACGGCGCGCCCGAAGTCTTCCTTCACGCGCGCGAAGGTGGCATCGACCGCGCCTGCATCACAGATATCGACGCAATAGCCGCGCACCTTCACGCCTGCCTTATCTTCCCATTCACGCGCTGACGACGACTGGTTCGCATACGTGAAAGCGACGTCCGCGCCGCTCTTCGCGAGCGCTTCCACGCATGCCGCGCCGATGCCGCGTGATCCGCCGAACACCAGCGTCAAGGGTTTGATGTCGTTCATTACTGATCTCCTCGTGCCGCTTCTTGCGCGAAGGCCGCGCGTGTTTCCTCGATGGTCGCTTCGATGCCGCGCTGCAGGTCGTATTTCGGCTCGTAGCCCAGTTCGGCGCGCGCCCGGCCGATGTCGAGCGCGCCCTTCGTTGCACTTAGCACCACGCCGCCGTGCTTGTACGGGCCACGGCTGCCCACGCTGATACGCGCGCCCGGAATCGCGCGATTCACGGCCTGGGCGACATCCGCGATGGTCGGCGCGACGCCGGTCGCGACGTTGTAGCTCCTGTAGCGATGCTTCTCCTTGTCGAGCGCGAGCAGGAGGCCCGCGACCGTATCCGCGATGTAGACCTGATCGACCGCGAACTCCGCGCCGTCATCGGCATGCAGTGGCTCGCCGCGCAACGCGGCTTCGACGAACGTGCGCGGCACGCGCAGGCGCGGCAAGTGCGGGCCATACACCCAACACGTGCGCACGTTGATGCACTCCAGACCGTGATCTCGCGAGTACATCCGGCCATAGTGTTCGACCGCTAGCTTGGTTGCGCCATACACGCTCACGGGCTTCTGCGGATGTTCTTCGTCGATGACCGGCGCAAGAAAATCGCCGTAGGTTTCTTCGGTGCTGACATGCACGACGCGTTTCACGCCCGAGAGACGCATCGCTTCGAACAGATTGATCGAGCCTTCGACGTTCACGCGATTGGCCTTGATCGGAATGTCCGCGCATTGAATGACGCCGACGATCGCGGCGGCGTGAATGACCGCATCCGGCCGGTGATCGTTGAAGATGCGCATCACTTGCGGCCATTCGCAGAGATCCGCCGCAACCGCTGTGAGCTTGGGATGACGCGACGCGAGCGCGGCCGTCGCCGGACTGGTGACGATGTCGGTCGCAATGACGGCATCGCCGCGCGCGAGCAGTGCCTTCACGATTGCGGCGCCGAGCCAGCCGCTCGCGCCCGTGACGAGGATTTTCTTCATGTGTCTTCCCTGATGGAGATTCAGCGCGGCTGCGGCTCTTCGTCAATCGGCGGACTCGTGATGACGAGAAACACCAGCGTATCCGTGCCCGTGCAATGGAACGCGTGGTGCACGCCAGGCGGAATGTAAGTCACGTCGTTCGCGCGCACGAGACGCCTTTCGCCATCGACGGTCAAGATTCCTTCGCCCGACAACACGTGATAGATCTGCTCCTGAACCTTGTGCACGTGATTCTCGACATACGCGCCCGGCTCATAGCACGAGATGCGGTGATCGAAGAAGCGGCTGCCCGTGGTCTCCGGCGTCACGATCGCCTTGGACAACGCCTGATTAAAATGGCCGGGATACTGCACCCACAGCAGTTCGGCGAGATTGCGCGTCACGGCTTGCTTTTCGTTCGCCGCGTTCCTGAAATGCTTATCGTCGGGGATGATGGTCGTCATGTCAGTTCTCGAAGTGTGCGTGGTCATCATGCGGTCCTGCGCAGAAGTTCTTCGGTATCGCCCGCGCTCACGCCGAGCAAGCGCTCCTGCAAGGCGGTGTCGGCGGCGAGTTCGCGCGCGTTGCCACCAAACGCCACGCGGCCGTTGACGAGCACGTAGGCGCGGTCGGCCATGCCCAGCACCGACTCCGCGTGATGCTCGACGATCACGAGGCTCGCGCGCGACGTGAGCCTGGCGACGGCCTCACGCACTTCATGGACGACTGCCGGAGCCAGACCTTCGAACGGTTCATCGAGCAGAATCAGACGGCTTGGCACCATCAACGCGCGCGCAATTGCGACCATCTGCCGCTCGCCGCCCGAAAGATTCGCGGCGCGCGAACGCATCAGCACGCGCAGCTTCGGAAAAAGCTCGCAGATTTCATCGAGCGGCGCGCCGCCCGCGCGTGCGCCGAGCCTCAGGTTGTCCTGCACGCTGAGGTTCGGGAACAGGCGCCGGCCTTCGGGCACGAGCGAAACACCGAGCCGGTTGATGAGATTGGCGCGCATTGCCGTCACATCGTTGCCGTCGAAGATCACGCGGCCCGATGTCGCATGCAGCGTGCCGGTGATCGTGCGCAGCATCGTCGTCTTGCCGACGCCGTTACGGCCGAGCAGCGCGATGACTTCGCCGGTGTTCACGGTCATGTCTACGCCTTCCAGCACGGTGCCGCCGCCGTAGCCCGCGCTCACGTTTTCCAGTTGCAGGAGCGTGCGGCCCGCGGGCCTGGCTTCGTTTGCGTCGTTCGCTGCAACTTCAACCTGGGCATGCGCGCTCGAATCGCCAACACTCGAATCGCCGAGATAAGCGCTGATGACTTGCGGATTGCGCGCCACGTCCGCCGGCAAGCCATCCGCGATCAGACGCCCTTGATGCAGTACCGTGATGCGATCCGACATCGCGAGCACGCGGTCGATGTCGTGCTCGATCAGCAGCACCGCATGCGAACCCGCGAGCCCTCGAATCAGCGCGGCGACCACCTTGCGATCCGATTCGGCGAGACCTGCGAGCGGTTCATCGAGCAGCAGCAGCCTGGCGCTCGTCGCGAGTGTCATCGCGATTTCGAGCAGGCGCTTCTCGCCGTGCGAGAGTTCCGCACACAGATCGGCGGCGCGATCCGCGAGACCGACTGCATCGAGCAGCGACCACACGCGTTCGTTGGTCTGATAGTTCGTATAGGCATCGCGCCAGAAACCGCGCCATTGCCTGCGCGAAGCCTGCACCGCCACCCGCACGTTCTCGAACGCGGAGAGATTCGGGAACACGCTGAGAATCTGGAACGAGCGCGCAAGACCGAGGCGCGCGCGCTTATGCGCCTTCAATTGCGTAATGTCGTTGCCTTCGAAAACGATGCGCCCGCCATCTGGCAGGATGAAGCCCGTCAGAATATTGAAGAACGTGGTCTTGCCCGCGCCGTTCGGCCCGATGAAGCTGTGCAGCTGATTGCGCTTCACTTCGAGCGAGATGCCGTCCTGCGTGACGATCGAGCCGAAGCGCTTCGACAGATTCTGCACGGACAAGACGGCCTGGCTTTCGTCGCCGCCAGCATCGAGCGGACGATACGGCGCGATACGTGCGGGCCGCGCCGGAATGGCGTCGCGCGTGAGCGTCCAGCGCGAACGCTTGCCGAAGCGGCGCAAGAAGCCCTGAATGCCTTCCGGCGACAACAGCGCCATGACGATGATGACCGGCGCGAAGAACAGCCACCAGTTCTCCGTGATCGCGGAAAGACGATCTTCCAGCACGATGAAGGTAATCGCGCCCCACAGCGGCCCGAGAAACTGATGTACGCCGCCGAGCACCGCCATGAGCACGGGATCGCCCGCGTGCGCCCAGTTCAGGTTGTTGGCATAGACGCCTTGCAGCAGCAGCGCCATCAGGCCGCCCGCGACGCCGATCGTGCCGCCCGCGATGAGAAGCGCGATGAGGCGCGTTGTGTAGACGTCGTAGCCGAGACTCGTCACGCGTTGTTCGTTGTCGCGCAGCGCCTGCATCAGCCGCCCAAACGGCGCATGCGCGACGCGCCACAGCAGCCACGACAGCGCGAGCACGACCACCACCGTGAACACATGAAACGACATCGCCGATCTGAACAGCGGCCGCGAGATATTCTGCAAGCCGTTCTCGCCGCCCGTCACCGATGTCCACTTGTACGCGACCTCGAACGCGATCTGCGAGCACGCGAGCGTTAGCAGCGAGAAATACAGCCCTTTGCGCCGCAAAATCAGCGCGCCGATGACGAGCGCGAGGACCAGCGAGAAGAGACCCGCGATCAGCACGCCGGTAATCTCGTTGCCACCGAACGCGCCGAACGTGATCGCGAGCGCATAGCTCGAACAGCCGAAAAAGAACGACGCGCCAAACGGCACGAGCCCGAGATAACCAATCAGAAAGTTGGTGCCCGCCGCGTACAGCGTGTAGACGGCGATCTGCGTGATGCGGTCGATCGGCATGCCGATCGCGAGCGCGGCGCCGGACACGGCGATCAGCACCGCGGCCATTATGGCGATCGGATGACGCGTCGGCCTGGGATGGACGCGCTGCGTCACGTTCGCCTCGCCGCTCACGGGCGTGGCTGCGTTGGTGTTCGTGCGCGCGGTCATTCGAAGCGCTCCCATTGTTCGCCGAAGAGGCCGCGCGGACGCAAGAGCATCACGAGAAACATCAGCGCGTACATGGATGCGGCGGCCGCATCCGGTTGAAACTGGATCGTGATCGACGTCACGACGCCGACCGCGAGGCCTGCCACCACCGCGCCGACGAACGAGCCGAGCCCGCCGATCGCGACGACGACGAACGCCGGCATGATCGCGTTCGCGGACATCGACGGCGACACGGTCCACAGCGGCGCGGCGAGCACGCCCGCGATCGCGGCGAGTGCGCAGCCGAGGCCGAACACGCCGGTCAGCACGCGCGGCAGATTGATGCCGAGCAACTCGACCATCTCCGGATCGCGGCTGCCGGCGCGCAGGATGCGTCCGTAGGGCGTCCAGGCGAGAAACGCGGCCAGCGCGACGAGTGTGCCGACGGTCGCGAACAGCACGGCAACGCGATACTTCGTGATGAGCAGCGGCCCCGCCTCGACGATGCCCGACAGAAACTCCGGCTGATTGAACGGCTTGCCGTCCGCGCCCCAGAAGAAACGGATCAGCGCTTCGATCAGCAACGCGAGCGCGAACGTCACGATGAGGCTGGAGAGCGGCTCCTTTCCGTACAGCCTCCGGATGATGACGACCTCGACCACCATGCCGATCATGCCGACCACGATCGGCGCGAACACGACGGCGGGCCAGCCGAACATCTGAAACAGCTGGTACGCGACGTAAGCGCCGAGCGCGAAGAACGCGCCGTGCGCGAAGTTGATCACGCCGAGCAGGCCGAACGTGATGGACAGGCCCACGGCGATCAGCACGTAGACGAAGCCCAGCACGAGGCCGTTGGCCGATTGGGAAACGAGCGTATCGAGCATGATGACCCCTTGAAGCGTGTGTTGCGATGCCCTTACAGCGGCGGCATGCTGCAACCGACCGTCTGCCTGTCGCCGAAGGCCTTCTCGGTGTCGGCGGCGGTGCTGGACGTGTCCTTGACGACATCGAAGTAGTCGTACTTGTCGGCGATCTTCGACTTCACTTTCACGACCACCGAAGGACGCACGAGCTGGTGATCCCACGAGCGGAAGTAGAACGGCAGCGGGCCGTCGGTGTTCTTCCAGTTCTCGAGCGCTGTGACGATGGCCGTCGAATCCGTCGACTTCGCCGCGTCGATCGATTCGAGCAACGAGCGCATCGCGATCCAGCCGGACCACGCCTTGTCCGAAGGCTGACGTCCGTATTTCTTCTCGAAGTCGGCGGTGAATTTCTTCTCGGCTTCGGTGTTCTTCGGATTGTTGTAATACCAGGGCTTCACATAAATGCCCGCCGATGCCTGCGCGCCGACGTCCCAGAAGTCCGTGTCGGTCACCGCGACGGCAACGTAGGGAATCTTGTCCTTCATCCCCATTTCGTTCCATTGCTTGAGGAAGTTCGATAAGTCGCCGCCGACCAGACCGCCAAGCACCACGTCCGGTTTCGCCTGGCGAATCTTGAGAATGTACGAACTGTAATCGGCCGTGTTTATCGGCACTTCGTCGACGCCGACTTCGCTCATGCCGTACTCTTTCAGACGGCCGCGCGCGGAACGCAGAATGTCCTGGCCGAACGCATAGGAAGGCGTGAGGAAGTACACCTTCTTGCCGATCTGCGAGAGATACGGCATCACGCCCGCGATCTGCACCGGCACGGTCGCCTGCGTGCGGAACGTGTAGCGGCTGCAATCCTTGCCGGTGATTTCGCGCGCCGCTGCGCCCGGCAGAATGAGCGGGATCTTCGCGCGATTGGCGACACTCATCATCGCGAGCGCGGACGAGCTGTAGTTGCCGCCGACCACCGCGACCACCTTGTCCTCGTCGACGAGCTTCTGCAAGTTCTGCTGGGAGACTTGCGGATTCGGCTCGTCGAGCCACGTGAGTTCGACGGGACGTCCAAGCACCTTGCCGCCCGCTTCCTCCAGCGCGATTTCGCTGCCGCGTTCGAGGAATTGCCCAATCGATGCGCCCGGCCCCTGCTTCGAATAAATGAGGCCGATCCTCACCGGTTCGTTGCCTTGCGCGAATGGCGCCGCGCTGAAACTCAACCCCGTTACGAAAGCGATGAACGAGCGATACCCTACCCGCCCGCACGGATTGCGGAAATTCATGGTTGTCTCCTGATGGGTGGTCGGCGCCGCGTTTGTGCCTTTGCGTCGAATCGGTGCGGTGCCCTGGAGCTTGCGTTAAACGACTGCTCTCTCTTTGTTCGCGCTTTTATTCGTCACGCGATATACGGTTTTCCGTAGATCGGCTCCTTGTAGGGAATCGGCGGCAATTGCCACGTACCGGTGGAAGGCGGCCGCACTTCCGCATCGACGTGTACATCGATCACGCACGGGCGGCGGTTCTTCAGCGCCTGTTCGACCGCGCCGCCCAGATCCTGCGGACGCGTGACCGTCACGCCGTTAGCGCCGCACGCGCGCGCCCATGCCGCGAAGTCGGGGTTGTAGCGTTCGCCGGTTTGGCCTTTGTAGAAGGCCGTGCCGATCTCGCGGCCATCGAAGAGACCGTATTGCAGATCGCGAATCGCGCCCCACGCGAAGTTGTTCCAGATGACCCACACCACCGGCAAGTCGTACTCCACCGCCGTGCACAGCACGTAGGGCGTCATCGTGAATCCGCCGTCGCCGACCACCGCGACGCATGGCCTGTCGGGCGCGGCGAGTTGCGCGCCGAGAATGCCGCAGACGCCGAAGCCCATCGACGAGTAGCCCCAGCTGTTGAGCATGCTCTGCGGGCGCTTCGGCTTCCAGAACTGCATGAACCAGTTGTGATGCACGCCGGAATCGAGCGAGAGAATCACGTCGTCGGGCAGTGTCTTCTGCAAGGTACCGACGACGAATTCAGGCCGCAGCGGACTCGTCGAAGCGCCGAAATGCGGCTGCACGAACGTGTCCCACTGGCGCACCCAGCCCTGCACTTCGTCGACCCACGGCGCAAAGCGCCTCGCGTCGATTTCGGGCCGCGCGGCAAGCGCATTGAGCAGTTGCCGCGTGAACACTTTGGCGTCGGCGGCGATGCCGACGTTCGTCGTGTAATTGCGGCCGAGTTCTTGCGGATCGATATCGACATGCACGAGCTTCGTCTTCGGGAAGTTCCACGAATAGCCCGGATGCCAGCTCGACGACGAACGATCGTCGAAGCGCGTACCCACGGTGATGACGAGATCGGCGTGACGTCCCGCCTCGTTCGCGGGAAACGCGCCGTTGCGGCCGATGAAGCCGAGCGTGAGCACATCGTCGGCGGGCACGCAGCCCATGCCGTTCGGCGAGGTAATGACGGGAATGCGCAGTTTGTACTGCAATTCGGTCAACTCGGGACCGGCTTCGGCGAGCGTCGCGCCGTGGCCGATGAAAAGCACCGGCTTCCTCGCTTCGGCGAGCAGATCGAGCACGGCGGCGATGTCTGCCTCGCTCGCACCGGGCCGCACGGGCCGGTCCAGACGCGATGCGGGCGGCAGTTCGACATCCGCCTCTTCCTGGAACACGTTGTAGGGAATGTCGAGATTCACGGGGCCGGGGCGGCCCGTAACCATCGTGTCCATCGCCTGACGCAGCGCGAGCGGCAGCATATCGACGCGCGTGGGCTGAAACGCGCGCTTCACGACCGGCCGCAGCACTTGCGCAAAGTCGGCCTGATTGTGCTTGTACAACTCCTGAAACGGTCCGCGATTATGCTGCGAAGTCGGCACGTTCGCGGTGATCGCCATGAACGCCGACGAATCCGACAGCGCGGTGGCGAGCGACATCACCATGTTCGCCGAGCCGGGGCCAGTGGACGTCAGCGTCGCGACAGGTCGATGCTTCACGCGGAAGTACGCGTCGGCCATGTGGCCCGCGCACTGCTCGTGGCGCGGCGAAATGAGCTGCAGCTTGTCGCGCACGTCGTACAGGGCGTCGAGAATGCCGACGTTGCCGTGTCCGCAAATTCCGAACACGTACGGCACTTTTTCCTTGACCAGCGTCTCGGCGATCAGTTGACCACCTTTCATCATCGGCATTGCTTCGTCCCCTTCAAGTGCTCAGCGTGATCAGACGTTCTTCGCTCATTTCCCGCACGGCGTAGTGCGGGCCTTCGCGGCCGAAACCCGAGTCCTTGCTGCCGCCGTAGGGCATCAGATCGACCCGCGAGCTCGATGTCTCGTTGATGTGCACGCCGCCCACGTGCAGGCGGCGGGCGGCCTCGAACGCCGCGTCGAGGCGGTTGGTAAATAGACCTGTCGCGAGGCCATAGGGCGTCGCGTTGACGCGGTCGATGGCTTCGTCGAGCGTGTCGAAAGGCACGATCGACATCACCGGGCCGAAAACTTCCTGGCAACTCACTTGCGCATTCGGATCGACAGCAGCGAGCAGCGTGGGCGGCACCACCGCGCCCTCGCGTGCGCCGCCCGCAAGCCGCTTCGCGCCGCGCGCGACGGCATCGTCGATCCAGCGCTCGATGCGCTCCGCCGACGCCAGGCTGATGACCGGGCCGACGAGCGTCGCGGGATCGCGCGGATCGCCGTAGGGCAGCTCGCGCACCAGCTGCGCGAGCCGCTTCTCGACTTCCTCGATACGCGAGCGCTGCACAAGCAGCATCTGAATCGACGTGCACACTTGCCCTGCCTTGCGAAAACCCGCGGCCACGATCTTCGGCAACGCGAGATCCAGTTTCGCATCGTCATCGACGATAGTAAAAGCGATGCTGCCGAGTTCCATCTGCGTGCGGCGCAATCCCGCGCGTTGCTGAATCGAGCGACCCACCTCGGTACTGCCCGTGAATGCGAAGAAACGCACGAGCGGTTCGTCGATGAGCCATCCGGCGACATCCGCGCCGCCGTGCACCACACTGATGAGCCCCGCCGGCAATCCCGCTTCGATGAGGCACGACGCCATCAGATTGCCGAGCGTCGGCGTATGCGTGGAAGGCTTCAGAACGACCGCGTTGCCCGCCGCGAGCGCGGGCGCGACCTTGTGCGCGACGGTATTGAGCGGCGCATTGAACGGCGTGATCGCGCACACGACACCGAGCGGCACGCGCAACGTGAAGCCGAGACGGCCCTTCTGTTGCGGCGCGCCATCGAGGGGGATCATCTCGCCCGCGAGCCGCCGCGCTTCTTCTGCTGATAGTTTGAACGTCTGCACGCAGCGCCTGATTTCGCCTTGCGCATCGGTCTGCGTGAAGCCGCCTTCGGTCTGCAGGGCCGCGACGAGCTGCGGCGTTTCGCGATCGAGCAGCACCGCCGCGCGCTCCAGCATGGCGCCGCGCTCGTGCGGCGTGAGCGTCGAGGCGCCGTATGCGCGATGCGCGGCCCGCACGGCCTCGCGCACCTGTTCCCGCGATGCGACATGCAGGCTTGCGGCCGGCGTCAGACGATATTTGTCCAACACCGCCATGCGGTCCGCGCCTTCGACCCACTGGCCGTCTATCAGCAATCGAACCTCGGGCAGCGCAGTGGTTGAATCGGTCATCGAAATTGGCTCCATGCGATGAAGCGCAGTGTAGAGCCGGGTTTGCGCGAGCAAAACTACTGTTTTCCGAGAGCACCTATACGTCGAGCTTATGGCCGGGCGCATGGTGCGCCGCAATGACGCCGAAAACGAGCGCCGGGATCGGCGTTGCAGGAACCGGCAGTCCTATGCGACGACCCAGTCGAGGCCAGCAATCGGGCCACCGGCTTGCTGCATGCGACCGCCTGCAACCAGACCGCCAAGATCCACCGCTGCGTAGCCAAACTCCTTGACGAGACCGATCACCACCGCCTTTGCGTCCTTGTCGTCGCCGGAGACGAAGATGACGCGCTTTCCATCATGAAACTTCGGGCCCTTGACGTAATGCTCCATGCGGATGGCATTGAACGCCTTGACCACGCGCGCCCCCGGCGCATGTGCCGCGACGATCTCGCTGGCGCCCGTGTCTCCCAGGTCAGCCAGAACGAGCTCAGGCTCATATTGCGTAAAAGGGTCGGTGGTATCCACCAGAATGCGACCCGCCCAATCGGGCAGCCCTTCCAGGGCCGACGGGACTTGAAGCCATGGAACGGCGAGCATGACCAGATCGAGCCGGGCCACCTCCTCTACAGTATCTGCCGAAGCCCTCGGACCGAGTCCGGCCACGATCTCGCGCAAAGCCTGCGGCCCACGACGGGCGCTCAAGACAACGTCGTGTCCTGCCTGAATGGCGCTGCTGGCGAGAGACTGCGCTACAGCGCCGGCTCCAATAAAACCGATCTTCATTTCGACACCTCAGCGGTAACATGAGTTGATGAAGCCATGCTCGCGTAGGAGCAAGGCACCTGGGGGAACGGCCAGGTCAGCTGGATGAGCGCAGGTCGAGCAGCACCTTGCCGCCCTTGATTGCGTGAGCGATGGCCTTTTGGTAATCCGCAAGCGGATATACGGCAGCCACAGGCAGGTCAAGTTCCCCGCGCGCCATCAGTTCGGCAGACTCCTTGATTGCGTCTGCGATGTACGGCAGGTATTCGGGAAGGTCGATGTATATGCCGCGCACGACGATGCCTCGCAGATGCAGGTCCATGACCTTGACCGGCATGACCACCTCGCCGCTCGTGAACGCATAGCTCACCAGCGTACCGTTTTGCGACAGCACGTCTATCAAGCGCACTGCAGCCGAACCGCTCAGGCCGTCGATCGCCAGGCGGACGTTGCCTGGACCGACTGCGGCCCTGGCCTTGTCGACGGCGCCTGGTTCATCGACGAGAACGACGTCCCCGCCAGCTTCTTCCAGCTCCTTGACCAGTTCCGGGCGACGCACGAAGTTGATGGTTCGCAGGCCACGCTTCTTCGCCAAGGCGATCAACGTGCGACCGATGCCGGAGTTGGCCGCGTTTTGCACGACCCAGTCACCTTCCTTGAGATCAACGAAGCGCCCGAGCAGAAGTACGGCCGTGGGAGGATTGATGCGCAGCATGGCCAGTTGCTGAGGATCAACGTTGGCAGGCAGCGCAAACAGCCCCCTGGCCGGGATCACCAGGCGCTCGCGCCAGGTCAACGCATAAAGCGGGGGCAACACGCGGTCGCCGACCTTGACTTTGGAGACGTTCGAGCCGACCTGCAGAACTCGCCCGACGCCTTCGTTGCCCACGATCGAGGGCAGCGGAGTCGAGTAGGCGAAGCGATTGGTGACGACGGCCAGGTCATTGCCGTTGATGGGCGCATACTCCATCGCGATCAGGACTTCATCCGGACCGGGGGCGGCTGGCTCCGGAAGGTCGACGAGTTTCAGCGTCTCGACGGGGTTGCCGAAAGCGGTGTTCTGGATAGCACGCATGGCTCACATCCTTTCATGAGATGCTTCGGTGGAAAGCCGAAGGACAATTCTTCGGCACCTGGGGCTTGTTTCGAAATCGTGCAAAGTTGGGGTGGACGCTACCAGGGCACCCCTCATGAAGAAGAACGCCTCACATTGCATAGGCGACGTGGTCCTGGAACGCGAGCAGCACCATGCCGGTCTTTCCCCGGCGGTTGGCATGTTCAATCGCTCCCAGGTAGTCACCCCCCTGATATCGTCCCGCTACGGGGAACAGGCTCGGGAAGTTGCGTGCGAGTTCGAGCGCCTTGGCCAGGTCCGCTTCGCGTACCGTCGCAGCTTCGAATTGCCAGCTGAACAACGACACCCCCTTGATGGTCAGCGCTTGAGGGGCGATGGAACGAATGTCCGTGGTAGCGCCTCCCAGGGAGCCGTAGCTGATGATCGCTCCGCCCCGGGCCAGGAAGCCCGCTACGTCGGACAAGAGCGGGCCGCCGACGCCATCGAACGCCACGTAGACGGATTTGTTCGCAAGCGCATCGCGAAGCTCGTCCTTCCAGCTTTGGCTCTCCGTGACGATGACCGGAAGGTCTGGGCGAGCGGCTTTGAGCGCCTGGCCGCTCGCTGCGGAGCCTGCGAGCAGGATCGGATTGACACCCACTTCGATGAGCAGATGAGTCAGCAGCTTTCCGACGGCGGAATTGGCAGCTGTCTGAATGACTGTGACATCTTTGCGCCTGTCTTCAGGCAGCGCGTTGTGACCGGCTCGCAACGCAAGTCGTGCAGTCAATGTGTTGACCAACATCTGTGCCGCAACCTCGTCGCTCACTTCATCGGGCACCGGTAGCAACGAATGTACGGGCGCGGCGATCATGGAGCTCCAGGCGCCGTTGACGGGAAAGACGGCCACCCGTGTGCCGACCTGAACCCGGTGTGAAGGGGCGACGTCAGCGGCCAGCGCTTCCACCACTCCTACGCTCTCGACACCGGGCACTCGACCTCCCCTCGGGATGAGGGGAGCCGATCCGAAGGCCGGGGAAGCGGAGACGCCCAGCAGGTCGCCCGGGTGAACCGGTGCGGCGGACACGCGCACGAGAGCCGTTCCGCTCGCAAGAGGAGGGGCATCGGAAAGCGCCTCCAGCCTGAGCACCTCGGCAGGCTCGCCGTGGCTAGTGTGAACAATTCGCTGCATCGCAGACTCCTTCTGCAAGGATTTGATTATTGGAGCGATCGCTCCGATATGGCATAATAGGTTTGTCCCTACAGCACGTCAATGATTTTTGGAGCCATGACTACAAAAAAAGATATGCAGCCCCGGCGGAGTCGCGGCAGGCCGTCAACCTTTGATCGCACGGAAGCTCTGAACCAGGCCATGAATCTCTTCTGGGAGCAGGGGTACGAAGGAACCTCCTTCGACCAGTTGATCCAGGCCATGGGAATCAGCCCCTCGAGCTTCTATAACGCGTTCGGCAGCAAGGAGCAGCTCTACCATGAAGCGACTGACGCATACCTGAGCATGTCCGGAGTCTGGTTCGCTGGCGGACTGTTCGGTACGGCCGACACGCGCGAAGCATTCAGGAAGCTTCTCGATGCCACCGTCGTGGAATTCACGCGAAAGAGCCACCCGTCGGGCTGCATGATCTCTCTGGCCGGCACTCACCTGCCCCCCGAACTCGCCTCTATTCGCAAGACGATGGCCGAGCACCGCGCCGACGCTGAAGAGATGATGGCGCAGCGGTTGCGCAAGGGCGTCGAAGACGGCGACTTACCGTCTGACACCGACGTGCCCGCACTTGCTGCCTTCTACAGCGCCGTGACTCGCGGAATGGCCGTCCAGGCACGAGACGGAGGCGGCCCGCAAAAGCTGAAGGCGATCGCAGACATCGCCATGCAGGCATGGCCGGTTCAACCCCGTCGGGGAAAATCTGCAAGGCCGGGTAGCCAGTGGAAATCGTAACTGCGGGCGCTGTCGGCACATTTTCGAATCGACGTCAACAAAGTAGCACGTTGAATGGACGACAATTTTTGAACAAAAACTTTCCGTGCCTTACCGCTGGCCGAGATGGGGGAGGAATCCACCCCTTACCAGGCATTTGAAAGTGTTGCCATCACTTACCCTGAGTGCTCAACCCGTAAGGAGATCAAGCATCATGAGCATACAAAGTGTAAGCGGCTCGCAAACCAGCACGAACCTGCTTTCTGTCGGCGCCACTCGCCGCTCGACCGGCGGCGGCTGCGAAGCGGCGTCGTCCTCGTCGTCTTCGTCGACCAGTTCGACGGACTCGAATCCGCTGTTGTCTGCACTCGATGCGGCGTTGTCGGCGCTTGGGATTAGCAGCACATCGTCGACCACGGCTGCGTCGGGTACGTCGAGCACGACGGTTGCTTCGAGCTCGTCCAGCACCGCAGCCTCCTCGACCTCATCCACGAGCGATTCGTCGTCAGCCAGTTCGGTTTCCGGGGCGCTGCAGGCCTTTCTCGGGGCGCTGTTTCAGGCACTAGGGTCGCTTCAGCAACCGGGCAATAGTGACGGCTCCACGTCTAATGGCACGAGCGGTTCGACGAACTCGATCGCGACTTCTTCCTATGGGGATATTGGTGGGGCGCTGAATGCGCTTGCACAGGAACTCGGGTCTGGCAGCACGACGAGTTCGGGTGCTGCGTCCAGTACCTCGGATGCAAGCAGCAATTCTTCTTCGTCTTCTTCGCAGACGTCGACGCTGCAGACGGATTTTCAGTCTCTGTTGAGTTCACTCGGCGATAGCAACTCGGGCACGTCGTTGCAGTCGTTTGTGCAGACGCTCGCGGATAACCTCAAGGGCAACCCGCATATGCAAACGGTTGGGAGCCTGGTGTCGACTACGGCTTAAGGTAACGAAAGTACAGGCGGTTTTTCGTCCTTCCTGACGACTCCATCAGGAAGGACGGACGCCGAACTCGCTGGTTAGATGCCCGCTTTCGCCAGTATCACGATCGATACGCCCAGCGCCTTGCGCTGCGCATCCTCGTTGCGGTACGAATGCGGCACGTGCCCGGGAAATGCCAGCACGTCACCGGCAATGAGTCCGTGCCGCTCGCCGGCGACGAACACGGCGACCCGCCCTTCGAGACACGTGAAGTACTCGCGTGTGCCCGGCAGATGGGGGCTGCCGCGCATATAGGCGCCGGGCGCGAAGGCCATCGTATCGAGAATGCTGTCGGGCACCGGCTCGGGAACCAGCGGCCGGATCGTCAAGCCGCTGCCGCGATTCTGCGCGGAAATGTCCTCCGCCGACCACTTGCGCACCTTCGCGCGCGGCGAGGCAAGCAGTTCGTCAAGTGGCGCACTGAGCGCGCCGGCCACCTTCATCAGCACCGTCAGCGACGGATTGCCTTCGCCCGATTCCAGATTGGCGAGCGTCGAGCGCGGCACGCCCGACGCCTTCGCCAGCCCTTCCTGTGTCAACGCGCGGGCGTGCCGCAGCGCCACCAGGTTGCGGGCCAGGTGCTGGGCCGCGTGAGCGATTTCATCGGCCGTTTCATGAGAGGTCTCGTCCATCGTATCGACTTTCTGACAAGAAACTGGACATCGCACTGGGACAGGCGACGGGTCATTCTTATTATCAGGCCATCGGGAAGGCGCCGCTGACGCGCGTTCCGCCCGCGACTGGAGAACCCGCATGACCGATTCGGACAGAAACCTTGATGGCATTCGCGTTGCCCTCACGGGCGGCACGTCGGGACTCGGCCTCGCGTTAATGGACGAGTTGCTTGCCCGCGGCGCGACGGTGGCCTTTGTCGCCCGTCGCGCGCAACGGGTCGCCTCGGTGGCCGCCACACGCACGAAAGTCGCCGGCATCGTCGGCAACATAGCGATGAAAGACGACATCTATGCGCTCGCGTTGCAGATCAATGGCGTGCTGGGCGGCGTCGATGTGCTGGTGAACAATGCGTCGTCGCTCGGGCCCGTGCCGCTCGCGCTGTTCGCGGACACCAACTGCGAAGACTTCGAATCCGCACTGGCGACAAATGTGCTCGGCCCGTTCCGGCTGACCAGGGCATTGCTGGGTTCGCTCGCGGCGGCCGCGCGAGAGCACGGTGGCGCCGTCGTGCTGAACGTATCGAGCGATGCTGCCGTCGAGCCGTACCCGACATGGGGCGCCTACGGCGCAAGCAAGGCGGCGCTGCGCCAGATGTCCCGCATCTGGAGCGTCGAGCTTGCCCCCCAGCGGATTCGGATGCTGTCCCTCGACCCGGGTGACATGGATACGCCATTGCATGCGCTCGCCGCGCCCGGTGACGATCCCGCGACATTGAAGCGCCCCGCCGACGCGGCACACGAGTTCGCCGACGCGATTGCGTCGGCATTGCATGAGTTGCGCCATTCCGCCACGCATGGGAGATCGTAACGATGCGCGCGGCCACGCTGCCGATTCAACGCCCTGACGATGCGCGACTGCTTGTCGTCGACCGTTCCGGAAACATCGAACATCGCGCGCGACGCGCACTCGCCACATTGCTTCGTGCGGACGATTGCGTGATCGCGAACGATGCCGCGACGCTGCCTGCAAGTCTGCACGGCACTCACGACCGGACGGGCGAAACGATCGAAGTGCGGCTGGCGGGACGGCCTTCGCTCGCCCCGGACGAGGTCGCGCGCTTCAGCGCGATCATGTTCGGCGCCGGTGACTTCCATACCCCGACCGAAGCGCGCGTCGCCCCGCCCACTCTATTGCCCGGCGACCGGCTGACGCTCGGCCCGTTGACGGCAACCGTCGTCCGGATTCTCGGTCATCCGCGCTTCGTCGAACTGCGCTTCGACGGCAGCGCCCTGCACATCTGGCACGCACTCGCGCTGCATGGCAGGCCGGTCCAGTATGCGCATCTGGACAGCGCGCTCGCGCTGTGGGACGTATGGACGCCGATCGCCGCGCAGCCCGCGGCGTTTGAACCGCCGTCGGCCGGCTTCGTGCTTGATTGGCGCACCGTCGAAAGCCTGCGCGCGCGCCGCATTCCGTTCGCGACATTGACGCATGCAGCCGGCCTCTCATCGACAGGCGATGCCGGGCTCGATCGCCGTTTGCCGTTCGACGAACCCTATCGGATTCCGGCCGCGACTGCCGCGTTGATCGAAGCGACACGCGCACGGCAGGGACGCGTCGTGGCGATCGGCACAACGGTCGTGCGCGCGCTCGAGCATGCGGCCAGCGTGGATGGCATCGTCCATGCCGGCGACGGCATAGCTACGCAACGGATCGGACCGGACACGCGCTTGCGTATCGTCGACGTTATTGTGTCCGGCACGCATGAACCCGGTTCGAGTCACTTCGAGCTGCTACGCGCGTTCGCAGATTGCGCGACGCTTGCCCGCGTGACGACCGCGCTCGAAGCCCACCACTATCGGACGCATGAATTCGGCGATTCGGTGTGGATCGAACGACGCAAGGACGACATGCAGAATACGAAAGTGAGCGCGCCGCGTTACTGTGGGCAGTACGCAATGTGCTGATCTGGCCACGACCGTTGGACTGATCCTGCCCCGCATGCTGTTTGAGCGGTTCGCGACGACGCGCCCGGCCGCTTGACTGATCCGACACCTGACACGCCTGTTCGGGGCGACGAGCATGCAATTGTCCACTTCGCTCGAAGTGACAAAACGTTCACGAAGTTCTCCCGCAACCTGGGGTAGTCTGTCGGGAGCCGGGTCAGCAGCAACGGGTCCTACGGATCTACTCCGGCGCTACGTCGACAGCTATATTGACCAGATGGAGGGTACTTACTGTGACTACGAACAATGGCGGTACGCTGTATGTCCTGCAGGCACGTCCACCGGCGATCATCGCTCTGTCACCGGACGGTTCACACGAGGTCGTTATCGCGAACCTTACGCGCACGCCCGACGGCATCAAGGTCGATGCCGAAAACCAGGTGGTCTACTGGACCAACATGGGAACCGGCATCCATCTGGTCGACGGCGATCCGGCTTCCGGCGCAGTTCCCCCGAACGACGGCACGATCGAAAGCGCGAAGCTCGACGGAAGCGAGCATCGTGTGCTGGTGCCTTCCGGTATGGCCGGAACGCCCAAGGAACTCGTGCTGGACAAGGAGGGCGGCCACCTTTATTGGTGCGATCGCGAAGGCATGCGAGTCATGCGCTCGCGGCTGGACGGCACGGAGGTGACGGAACTGGTCCGCACCGGGAATTTCCCCGAGGATACGGGCGACGCGACCCGCCATTGCGTAGGCATCGTATTGGACAAGGCAAACGGGCATGTCTACTGGACGCAAAAGGGACCGCCGGATGCCGGAGAGGGCCGCATTTTCAGGGCGGGCATTGAGCTGCCGCCTGGTGCGACTCCCGATCGGCGCCCGGATGTCGAATGTTTGCTCGCCGATCTGCCCGAGCCGATCGATCTCGATATCGATCACCGCGACACCATGCTTTACTGGACGGATCGTGGCGACGATGCGCATGACGGAAATACGCTGAATCGCGCAAGAATCACGGCGTCCGGACTGGTTGATCGCGAGGTGCTCGCCCGCGAGCTGAACGAGGGGATTGGCGTATCTCTGGACTCACAGGGACGCCGCGCATTTGTGACCGATCTGGGCGGCAACGTGCGCGAGCTGAACATCGATACGAAGCATGAGTCGCATTTCACCACCGTGGCTCATCTGGGTGTGCTGACCGGGATCGACTACGCCGACATCTGAGTCGGATCCCCCAGGACTGCCCGGGACGCAACCGGGCAGTCCTGTCATGTCGACGCCGATTGTCATGCTAGCGCCCATTAAACGCGTTCCTGAAAACCACGCCTGCGAGCGTCTCTGGGGACATTCCCCGGTCGTCGAATCACTCCGCCGCCGGAATCCAACCCGCCGTCGTAGCATCGCTCTCCCGGAAAGCCGGGAATTTCGCGCCGAGTTCAGCGATGGTCCTGATGTTGTTCTTCACGAGATCGCCGCGCGTGATCAGGGCAGGCTTCACGACGATCCTGCGCCCAGGATCCTGCCCGGCCACCAGCAAAGCGGCGGATCGCACGGACACCGCGCCGACGACGGCAGGGTTGGTCGCCGCCGTCGCCACCCACGCACTGTTGGGCGCGCGGATCGCTTCGATGTCGGCCGTCGAGATATCTGCACTATAGATCCGGATCTTCGATGACAGCTTTGCCTCGTCCGCTGCGAGCTTCGCGCCGCGTGCGAACTCGTCGTATGGGGCAAATACCACGCGAATGTCGGGGTGCGCGCGATACGCCGCCGTCGGGTTGATACACACCGCTCAGAATCTTCACGAACGTCGATTTGCCTGCGCCGTTGGCCCCCATCAGCGCATTCAGGAGCGTGGCCGGCCATGGTAGCGTCGCGGTCCGGACCTGCCAACGAAGCGATGTTCATATCGTTAGTTCAGCGCAGATCAAGACCGGCGCGGGCCGCTCCGCCCCCTCGCGGCCGTTCGCTTTTTTTCGCATATCGATCGAAGAAAAATCGCGACGAGCGATGCCCATGAAACGTCACTCCCGTCCTGGGACGCTATAGACGCCATCCGCTCCTCTTCCAACATCACACGCAAAGCAACGTCGCTGCTGCGTCATTTGCAATGCAGGAATGATTCGAACGATCGGGCTGATGGACTGCTTATAGTGATCGCCTAACCATATCCAACAAGGACCAGGGGTCTCCGATGCAATCATTTTTCTCTTCGTTGCGAATGACCGCTGCCGGCATCGCCATCTTCACCATGGTGGCCGGTGTTGCACACGCTGAGTCACGCGAGGTCGTGATCGGCTATCAGGACATGGTGGTGCCGTGGCGATACGCGCAGGTAAGCGGTGCCGTCGAAAAGGCGACCGGCTACAAGGTGACCTACCGCAAGCTTGGGAGCGGTGCCGACGTGGTCCGAGCACTTGCATCGGGCTCGATCCAGCTTGGAGAGGCAGGTTCCAGTCCAATCGCGGCGGGACTGTCGCAAGGCGTAGACATCTCACTGTTCTGGATACTGGACAACATCAACGATGCGGAAGCGCTGGTGGCACGAGACGGCTCGGGCGTAACGAAGCTAACTGACCTCAAGGGTCGGAAGATCGGCCTGCCATTTGTATCGACCTCGCACTTCCACGCGCTCGTCGCGCTGCAGGATGCCGGCGTGGATCCTTCGACAGTGAAGATCCTCAATCTGCGCCCGCCGGAAGTGGCGGCGGCGTGGGAGCGCGGCGACATCGACGCGACATACATCTGGGATCCGGTCCTCGCGAAAGTGAAGAAGAACGGCAAGGTGCTGATCACGTCGGGAGAAGTGGCCAGGGAATCGGGCAAGGCGACCTTCGACGGTTTCGCGGTGAACCGGAAGTTCGCGCAGGACAATGACGCGTTCCTCGTCGGTCTCGTCAAGGTGCTGGCCGACACTGACGCGCAATATCGCGATCACAAATCCGCCTGGACGGCCGGGTCGAAGGAAGTCGAGGGAGTAGCGAAGGAATCGGGTGCGAATGCCGCCGACGTACCCGCAAGCCTCGCACTCTACGCGTTCCCGACGCTTGCGGACCAGGCGTCGCCCACCTGGCTCGGCGGTGGAGCGCAGGGCGGGGCCGCGAAGTCGCTGGCGGCGACGGCGGCATTCCTCAAGTCGCAGGGCACGATTCAGAACGTGCTGCCTGACTACTCGGCGGGTGTCGATCCCCGCTTCGTGCAGCAAGCGGCGAAATGAGCACGCTCGAGATCCGTGGCCTCGGCGTGACCTATGAGGGTGCCTCTATGGCCGCACTTGAAGGCGTCGATCTGCAGATAGAGAGCGGCGAGTTCGTCGTCGCACTTGGCGCTTCGGGATGCGGCAAAACAACACTGCTGAATTGTCTCGCAGGGTTCATCGATCCGACGACGGGTGTCGCACGACTGAATGGCGAGCCGATCACAGGCCCCGGGGCGGAACGCGGTGTCGTCTTCCAGAAGTACGCGCTGATGCCGTGGCTCGACGTGATCGACAACGTCGCGCTCGGACTGCGGTTCCAGGGCGTCGGACGCACTCGCCGACGCGAGATCGCACGCGACATGCTGGCGCTCGTAGGCCTCGACAAACACGCCGATGCACGCGCGTACGCGCTTTCCGGCGGCATGCAGCAGCGTGTGGGCATCGCTCGTGCGCTTGCCAGCGATCCCCAGGTCCTGTTGATGGACGAGCCCATGGGCGCACTCGACGCACTCACCCGCGAATCGATGCAAGAACTCGTGCTCGATGTCTGGGGCCGTACCCGCAAGACCATTTTCTTCATCACTCATAGCGTTGAAGAAGCGTTGTTTCTCGCCACGCGACTGGTCCTCATGACGCCTGGGCCGGGTCGAATCGCCGAGAGTCATGAATTGCCCTTCGCGCGGCAGTTTCTTGCAACACCTGATGCCCGCGCGGTGAAGTCGTCACCCGAATTCATCCAATGGCGCGAGCGCCTCGTGCGACGGCTGCACGGCGAACCGCACGCAGTGCGCGAAGTGGCACTGTCATGAGCTCGATTGATTCGTTGGCGTCTTCCCCCGCCGTGAGGCGTGCGACCCAGCATCGCAAGCCTCGGCGTGGTTTGCCGGGAGAAGGTCCGACATTCGCATTGAGTATCGCGTCTGTCGCCGCCATTGCAACGTTATGGTGGGTCGCCACATTCTTTCGCTGGGTTTCCCCGCTGTTTTTGCCTTCGCCGCAGGCGGTGTGGTCCGCATTTGTCGACGCATGGAACGGACGCATCCAGGGCGGTCTGCCGCTCTCCCAGCACCTGATGTGGAGCGCCATCCGCGTGTTCGGCGCATTTGCGCTCGCGAGCCTGACAGCGGTGACCGTCGGCATCCTGATGGGGGTCAGCCGAATTGCACGGGGCCTGCTTGATCCGCCGCTCGAGTTCTATCGCCCCTTGCCGCCGCTCGCCTACTTGCCGCTGGTCGTCATCTGGTTCGGCATAGATGAAACCGCGAAGCTGATCGTGATCTACCTCGCCTGCTTCGCACCCATCGCGATGGCCTCGCGCGCCGGCGCCCGCAGCGCCACGGCGGAGCAGGTCAACGCCGCGTATTCGCTCGGCGCCAGCTTCGCTCAGGTCGTCCGGCATGTGGTGCTCCCAGCGGCGTTGCCCGAAATTCTGACAGGCTTGCGGATCGCCATCGGCTTCGGCTGGACCACGCTGGTCGCCGCCGAAATGGTGGCGGCGACGGCCGGGCTCGGTCAGATGGTGCTGAACGCATCCAGCTTTCTGCGCACTGATGTCGTCGTGATGGGAATCGTGCTGATCGGACTGATCGCGTGGACCTTCGACCTCGGGATGCGTGCGTTCGAACGACGTCTGGTGCCGTGGCGCGGGAAAGCATGAAGCGCATATCGCTCCGTATGCGGCATAGCTTCGATAGTGCGCTGAGTGCTTACGTTGTGAGCTTTTATTGGTTCACCTGTACCTCTGCGCTGGTTACATTGGCCGGTCATAACCGGACAGTTTCAAGGACCATTCCATGTCATTCTTCCGGGGCATAGCACCGAGTTCATTCGTGAAAAAACCAGGCCGTCTGCCGGTTACGCTGTTCAGCTTATTCGCGACGACAGCGGCGGCTATCGTCGGCCTCGCGTCGGGCGCCGCGCAAGCCGCCCCGCCCGCGGAACTGAAAATCGACTACGCGTACTATTCACCGGAAAGTCTGGTCATCAAGCGCAACGGCTGGCTTGAACAGGAGCTCGCGTCGGACCATACCCAGGTCAAATGGGTGCTGAGTCTCGGCAGCAACCGGGCGCTCGAATATCTGAACAGCGGTGCAATCGATATCGGCTCGACAGCAGGTCTTGCTGCAGTACTGGGTAAGGCGAACGGCAATCCGATTCGCGCTGTCTATATTTTCTCGCGGCCTGAATGGACCGCGCTGGTCGTGCGAAAGGATTCTTCCATCAAATCCCTCGCCGATCTGAAGGGTAAGAAGATTGCCGCCACCAAGGGCACCGATCCGTTTCTCTTTACATTGCGTGCACTGCACACCGCCGGGCTGTCGCGTGACGACGTCGAGATCGTGAACCTGCAGCATCCGGACGGCCGCGTCGCGCTCGCGAACGGTCAGGTCGACGCCTGGGCGGGGCTCGATCCACACATGGCCGCCGCGCAGATCGACGACGGCGCTCGCCTGCTCTACCGCAATGTCGACTTCAACACGTGGGGATTTCTGGACGCACGCGAAGACTTCATCAGCGGACATCCCGACACGCTGGCACACGTCCTGAAAGTGTACGAAAAGGCACGGCTGTGGATCGCTGCACATCCCGACGAAACAGCAAAAATCGTCGCCGAAGAATCAAAGCTCTCTCTTCCAGTCGCCAAACTGCAGCTGAGCCGCAACGATTTCAGTCAACCGCAACCGGGCGCGAGGCAGGTCGCCGCACTTAAGGCCGCAGCGCCACTTCTCACACAAGAGCAGCTGGTCAAACCGGGCACCGATCTGAATCAGGTGATCGACGCGTTGATCGATTCGAATGCCGCACAGGCGGTCATCGCGGCCAACGCTGCCAGATAAGCCGCGCAGTCGATCGATCGCCATGGCTACCGACGATTCCCTCACATTTGGCAACGCTGCATCGGCCGGGCCGGCGGGTCGCACTACGCGAGGACGGCGTGATCCGCTAATGCGCTGGCGTATTGCCGGCCTCGCGCTGCCGCTCGTCTTGCTTGCGCTTGTCGAAGTGCTGGTTCGGCTGTCGGTCTTGCCGGCCCATCTGGTGCCGGAGCCCAGCACAATCGCGCAGACGCTGTGGGAGATGGGTGGGTCACGGCTCGGCCGACATATCGGTGCAAGTTGCATGCGCGTTATCGCCGGTTTCGGTCTGGGTTCTGCGCTCGCGCTGTTGTCAGGCGCCGCAATGGGACTGAGCTGGCGGCTCGATGCGCTACTCGACCCGACCTTTCAGGCGTTACGCGCGATTCCGTCGCTTGCATGGGTACCGATTCTGCTGCTCTGGCTGGGTATCGATGAAGCCCCGAAAATCACGTTGATCGCCATCGGCGCGTTTTTTCCCGTGCAGTTGAGCGTGGTGGCCGGCATTCGCGACGTCGATAGAAAGCTGATCGAACTCGGCGAGATCAACGGACTAAGCCGGCGCGCACTTTTCAGTCGCATCCTGCTGCCCGCATCGCTGCCGCAAATCTTTACCGGATTGCGCACGGGCTTGAGCCTCGCATGGATGTTCATGGTCGCAGCGGAACTGATCGCAGCCACCCGCGGACTTGGCTATCTGCTCAGCGACGGCCGCGAAACCGGGCGCCCGGATCTCGTATTCGGCGCAATCCTGCTGCTCGCGCTGCTCGGAAAAGTCAGCGACAGCATCCTCAAAGCGATCGAAATACGGACGCTTTCGTGGCGCGATGCGGGCGCCACTCAACAGGCTTCGCAAAGCGTATGGTGATCCCATTTGTGCGCCCCGCGTGTTCCTTGCTGGAGGTTCGTGAAGTAGGCAAACGCTACGACGGCCGTACGGTACTCGACGGCGTGACGTTCGCGCTCCAACGCGGCGAAATCGTCAGCCTCGTCGGGCCGAGCGGATGCGGCAAGAGCACGCTGTTGCGCGCGATCGCAGGCCTCGACGGCGACTTCAGCGGCGAGATTTGGCTGGATGGTGTGCCGCAGCGCGGTTCCTCGGCGCGAATTGGTGTGATTTTCCAGGAACCCCGTCTGCTGCCCTGGCTCACCGTCGCCGACAATGTCGCGTTCTCTGCCGGTCCACGGCGCGGCAGTGATCCACGCGTGGACGAACTGCTCGGCGAGGTGGGTCTTGCCGACGCGCGACAGGCCCTGCCAAAACAACTATCCGGCGGCATGGCACAGCGCGTCGCGCTCGCACGCGGGCTATTCCCGAAACCCGATCTGCTTCTGCTTGACGAACCGTTCAGCGCCGTCGATGCGATGACCCGCACTCGTCTTCAGGATCTCCTGCTGTCGCTGACGCTTGCGCACGGCACCGCGGCGCTCCTCGTCACACACGATCTGGACGAAGCGCTCTATCTGTCGGATCGCGTACTATTGCTCGCGCCATCCGGCAGAGCCGGCGCGGGACGTCTTGTGCGGGACATCGCAATCGCCACACCCCGGCCGCGCAGCCGGCGCGACGAATCGTTGGCCGGCCTGCACACCGAATTGTTTGATGGCCTGAACGGAATCGGCGCGCTGCAATCGTAAGCGTTGCATGAGGGCCCTGGTTGGCACGCAATTCCAGTGCGGACATGGGCGCAATGTCGCGGCCTTCGAGAATGACTTGTCCCGACGTTGGCTCAATCAGTCGATTGAGCAGACGGACAAGCGTCGACTTGCCGGAACCGGAGAGACCCATGACAACGAAAATCTCGCCCGCCTTGACGCTGAGACTGACGTCGTTGACTGCCACCATGTTTCCCGTCTGCTCGAAATTTCGTTTCGTCCGAGACCTTGCCTTATCAGCTCGGCAGCGCGCTCGGGCTTCGGCCCGAAGATTTTCGACAGGTTCCTGACCGTAAGAATATCGGTCCCGGAGACGGCGATGGGCTTTGCTACCGCGGAAACATCTTCCGCGCTGATTGCGCCCGGCTGGACTACGCCTTCTGGGGCGAATGTCAGGTTTGGGGTCATTCTGTCATCCCAAAAGGCAAGTACAAAAAATCGAAGTGCTCGACTCGTTATCCTTCACAGCCCCTGCACTCGAAGGCCTCGTTCGCCCTGGCCGCACACCTCAGCCAGTTTCATGACGGAGCTGTCGGCACAAAGTCGGGGGCAAACGTCATGAGACAGCTAAGGCGAACAAGTCACCGTTTATTGCGCGATATGCCGAATATTCGTGCACCGATTTCCGGTACTCGTCGGCGCTTTATGCATGGATTGCAGAGTAGCAAGCCAAATTGAGCCATCCAGCTACATTTTCTGGGCGCTTTCCCATACCTTTGCTAATGCATGGCGCTAGTGCAGTGTTTGCAGAAAAGAGGCTTGAAAAATGGGATGCTCGCGACACCAGCATTGGCGGGGGGTTGCGGTGGAGGGCAACCGCCAGAAGTGGGTTTTGGGGATTTTTAGTTCCACGTCCCTTTACTTCCCGCTTCGCGCGGTACAGCGCTGCATCGGCACGACCGTATGTCACTGATACTCGCCGTCCACCTAACGTCGGACCGCTTACGACCGCCGCGCATATGAGATGGCCGGCGCCGCCAGGAGGGTGGCAGACTTGGGACCTTCCCTATAAGGCAGGCGCGGACTCGCTAACTGCGGCCTGACATGAGTGAGGGTCGCCCTTCCAGTCTGCAGGAAGGGCACCTCCGCGACTGCCGATGTCGGGGTTTCACTGCCAGCGTGGGCAAATTTACGACCGGTTGCTGTCGATCAGTTTGCTTCTGCGAACGTCATCACCGCGCAGTCGATCAGCAGACCTTCGCCAACCGACTGTGAAGGACCTTTCCTGTCCGTGTGCGATCGACTGGCGAATCGATCATAGGCAGACGTCCCGAACGGGGTAACGCAATTGAACTCCCATCAGAGCGTCCGTTGCCGCTTGACGGCTTGCGGCGATTGGGGTTGCCGTTGAACCTGGGTGTTTTCTATAGTGCTATGAGCGGCGGTTACTCCTGGATCACGTGCCCACAATGCACCAGTACCGGACCCGTCCTTGGTGCCCCAGAGGAGGGAGAGAAATGACGGAACGCCCGATGTACATCTACACAAGCGGCTCACCGCTGCAGCATACGCCCATGCACCTCAACGCATCGGAAATGTATGGCTTTTTCATCAAAGGCGACTTGACAAAGTTGCAGGCAACCATCGACGGGACACTGAATCGGGTCGCTGCCAATCAGATGATTTTTCAGGCACTCTCTCCTTACGTAATGCTGACATTCACGCGCGTGAACCATGCCCAATCGAGCTTCCCCGCCGATTACAACAAGGGTTGGGGCAAGGAAACCGACATTGTCACCTGGATCCTGGTTGGGCAAATCAAGGAGAATAACGGCGTCAAAAAATTGCATCGCGTCTTTCTCTACCCGTTTTACATTTGGGTCGACGTGCCAATGGCCGTTTCCATAGGCCGTGAAATCTTTGGCTATCCAAAAAGCATCTGCAAATTCGGCATGCCAGAACCAGGAGAAGATCCGCTGGCATTTAATATTTCCTCCGAAGGCTGGGAACCCTACAGCCCGGAAACACAGCTAAACATCCATCCTCTGATAGAGATCACTGCGACCAATACGGAGAAAGCGCATCGGCCAATGCGTGGTTTTCTCGATGTTATAAGTGAAGGTTTGAAAATTCTGCGCGCGGAGCCGGAACTATTTGCACTTGACGAAGCAGGATTCAAAGATCTGGAATTAATGCTTTTACAATCGCACGTCGATCAAATATTTCTCAAGCAGTTCCCAGACGCCAGTGGTGTCAAGGCGGTGTACCAGGCACTTGTCGTTGCCCCTGCTACAGTCGACGAGGTGCACAGCGCCGAGTTGCTTGGTTATACATATGCGTGCACGTTGCATAAATTTGACACTTTCCGGCTGGATGAGACTCTGGGATTCCAGCTCGGAACGCAGCCTGTATTACTACCTTTCCATATCAATATGGACTTCACCGTCGCAGCCGGCGAAGAATTGCTCCAGGCCACTGCAGCCGGCCCGCAGAAAATCGCAATTCTCGGCGGCGGTCCGGCCGCGATGACTGCCGCGTTTTTTCTTACCGAGCAGCCAGATTGGCGAGACCGTTACGACATAACCGTTTACCAAATGGGGTGGCGCCTGGGTGGGAAATGTGCGAGCGGACGCAACGCTAAATTGGGGCAGCGCATCGAAGAGCACGGCCTGCACATGTGGTTCGGCTTTTATGACAACGGCTTTTCCCTCATGCAAAAGGCCTACGGCGCCCTTAATCGCCCCGCCTCTGCGCCGCTTGCGACCTGGCAGGATGCCTTTAAGCCACAGAATTTCATTGTGCTCACTGAGAGCATCGGGGACAGTTATAAGTTCTGGCCGATCGCAATAC
Organism: Paraburkholderia sp. GAS448; assembly: GCF_050435685.1. NCBI lineage: Bacteria > Pseudomonadati > Pseudomonadota > Betaproteobacteria > Burkholderiales > Burkholderiaceae > Paraburkholderia > Paraburkholderia sp. GAS448. The sequence goes on along the minus strand of NZ_JBNDKT010000005.1, from coordinate 218,174 downwards.
CGGAGAAACCGGGCGTCCCCGGGGAACATAACGAGGAAATAACATTTCCGAATATATTGGCAACCCTGACAGCGTGGATTCGGCAATGGTTGGAAGACCTCAGGCAACATTTGCACAACGCCGCCGAAGCGGAACCTGAAGAGGGCGTCAGGGGCTTCGCAGGTATTGGGGAAGGCGTCCTGGCATTCGCGGAGCACCTGTTCGAAGCGTTCCATCTCCGAAGAGAACCGGTTCACGAGCTTCTACTCACCAGGTTGCAGGCAATTCAGGCTTCTCTATTCCAGCATGTCACCCATCGTCTGGACACTGACGACACAGCGCGGCGCCTCTTCATTTCCATTGATCTCGCCGCGGCGAGCCTTATTGGCATGTACGTCGACGGCGTCTTCCTCAATGGCTTCGACGTTATCAACGACATCGAATATCGCGACTGGTTGCGCAAACACGGCGCCAACGAAGCCTACACGATTAATTCTGCGCCGGTCCGGGGTCTCTATGACCTGGTGTTTGCTTATATCGATGGAGACACAAAACGCCCGAACATCGAAGCCGGAACGATGCTGCGAGGCATCTTACGAATCGCCATCGGTTATCACGGCGGCTTCATCTGGAAAATGCAGGCTGGCATGGGTGACACAGTGTTCACGCCTCTGTATCAAGTCTTGAAGCAGCGTGGCGTGAATTTCCAGTTCTTCCACAAAGTCGAGGAGCTGATTCCTGATGCCGATGGCGTGGGTGAAATCTTGATAACCCAACAGGTGTCCCTCGCGAAGGGCGAAACGGAATACGACCCTCTGGTCAATATCGCCGATCTGGAATGTTGGCCGAGCTCCCCGAACTATGAGCAGATCGACGCGGATCAGGCGCGCTTGCTGCAGGACAATGACGTAAACCTGGAATCCCACTGGAGCGATTGGGCGCAAATTTATAATGCGCACTTTGACCAGCCGCTGCCGGTTAAGCAGCTAAAGCGCGGAGTGGATTTCGATAAGGTTATCTTCGGACTGTCGGTCGGCTCCCTGCCGCATGTCTGCCCGAAGCTCCTGGAGAAAAGCGCCGCCCTCAAAGCGGCCAGCGATAACGTCAGGACGGCTGCGACGCGGGCCTATCAAATATGGCTGAACAAGAGTATCCGAGAACTCGGCTGGGCTGTTTTCGGCTCCGGCGGAGAGGAACCGATATTGAGCTCGTTCAGCGAGCCCTTCGACACCTCGACGCCGATGAATCAATTGCTGGCGCGGGAAGCTTGGCCCGCTGATCACGTGCCACAAAACGTTTCTTACTTTTGCAGTCCAATCCCTACTCCTGATTTTCCGCCCCCTACCGATACCGATTTCCTCGCGCGTTGCACGGGAGAAGTAAAACTGAGCGCGCGTGGCCAACTGCAGCAGCAGGCGTTTAACTTATGGCCCGCCGTGGCGACACAGAACTCGTTCGATTGGCATGTGTTGATCGACCCGAGTAACAATAGTGGAGAAGCGCGTTTCGACGCACAGTATTGGCGCGCGAATGTCAGCCCTTCCGAGCTTTACGTGCTGTCGGTAGTGGGTAGCACACGGCACCGACTAACGAGTGAGGAATCCGGCTTCAGCAATCTTTTTCTCGCAGGCGATTGGCTCAAGACGGGCTTGAATGCCGGTTGCGTGGAGGCGGCAGTCATGGGCGGCATGCAGGCTTCGCGTGCGATTTGTGGATATCCGCTCGTAATCAAGGGCGAGAATGACCGCTGAGGCATATCGATTTTTCGATCCCGGATCTTCGGCGGTGTTCTCATGTGTGCGAAAGCGGCGCTCCAATGCGTTCTTGTTGAACACGCGCCTGCTCTAAAAATTCGGTTCGCTCGGAGCTACCGAGCGGACTGTGGTTGCCGAGTTCATACAGTAGCAACGCCTCGTCATAGCCCGCGCCGAGCGCGCGTGCGGCGACGAGGCCCCTATGCCAGCATAGGAGTGCGCAACGTCTATCATGTCGCGCTGCCGCCATTCGGCCCGCAAGCAACGCAGCGCGCGGCGCTGCCACCTTCGTAGCGCGCGCGTATTGCGCAAGAATACGACACGCATGCTGCGCGTCACGCCGGCTAGCCAATCCGCACGCCGACGCATCGATTAGAGTTTGCGCAATACCGGCAATTCCCTCGGTGATGTACCAGGCCACAGGCACGCCCGCCGACAAGTTGTCGAGACCCGCTTGAGCCGACTCGATAGCGCGCGCGCGATCGCCTAGTCGCCAATAGGAGGCCGCGATCAATCCCTGGCAAAATATTCGATCAAACTGCGCTAATTCGCGCGCGCCAATCACCTTGCCCAGACGGGTCACAAGCTCCTGCAATCGCCCTCCTTGCGCCAGGGCGAGGCAGGTATCAAAGCCATGCAGGTAAGCCGCTATTTGTGCCGGCATGTCATGGCGAGCAGGACGCAATTTGTCCAACCATTCCTTTGCATTCGCCAATTGCCCCCGCGCCAGAGCAACGGCGCACAGCCCCCCGATCGATTGTTGCCAGCGCTCGATTGAGCCGAGGCGCGCATAGAGTGATGCCGAGTAAGTCAAACACTCCACGGCCTGGTCCCAGTGGCCGTCGGCCGCCCAGTAGACGCCACTCACTATGTTGGCGTATGCGATGTCTTCGATACCACCCTGTTCCTCGGCCAACGCCAGTGAACGCCGGTTGTAGACCTGTGATAGCCAGCGTTGGTCCGAACTGGCGAAGCCGATCGCCATGGCGGCGAATCCTTTCACCGCCTCACGCACGCTTCCGGAGCGTTCGGCAAGATTGAGGGAAGTCAGCGTCGCATGCAGAAGAGACAGCTTTCCGCTGTTGAAATAAGCGATTTCACTGAGTTTCTCATGAATCTGTGAGATCCAGGGCAGCAGCGGATCTGCGCTCCGGCCGCGCATAAAGCCCGCACGCGCGCTTAATTGTTGGGCTAATTGCAAGGCAACGTCCAGGATCATCAAAATGGCGAAACGCGGCACCGGTCTGCCGGCGCACACCAGGGCGCAATTGAAGTGATGCCTGGCCGCACCATACTGAAACAATTCGTTATGAGCTGTCCCGAGAATCGCCTCGCAGCGCATCTCGCGCCCTCGATCTGGCGGCAGCTTATGCTCTTTCGCGAGCCTGAGCGCTCGGTCCGCCTGCCTGATGGCGTCACGGTTCGCATAGTGTTTCAATGAAAGGTCTGCAGACTTCTCGAGGTACGTGACGGCAGTGGCGATTTTCAGCGCGCGTTCCCAATGAACCGCCAGTGCTGCGAAGTGCGACTCAAGATCATGGGATTCGTTGCGTTCGATCCAGTCCGCGATATCGCGATGCAGTTCCTGGCGAAGCGCATACGGCAGCATTTCGTACACCGTGTCCTGCAGCAGTACGTGCTTAAAGCGGTAGCGGTCACTCTGGTCACCTACGGGGTAAACTACGTCTTCACGCTCAAGCACCCGCGCCAATGCTACGAGATCTGCCGCACCTCGGGCGCCAGGAAAAAGATCGCGTAGCATGTCGAGCGAAAACTCTTGCCCAACTACTGCCGCGATCTTCAGCATGAGCTGTTCAGCGGCCCCAAGCGTATCGAGCCGGCTGACGATGACGCCGCGCAATCCCTCAGGCAACATGACATCGGCTTCGCTAGCAGCCTCGGCGGTGAACGCTGCAACACCGTCTGTCACTTCGATATAACCTGAAACTTGAAGCGCCGAAACAACCTCTTCGGCATATAACGGATTTCCCCCACTGCGCCCCACTACGAAATCTACAAGCTCGTGCGTCGCCTCCGCAGCACCTAGACGTTCAGCTATCAACACTCCCAACGCCACTCGCGTTAGACCAGGTAGGTGAATGCAGCGCGACTCGCGCACCACTCCATGCACCTCAACAGCGGAGGAGTCGTCGAGAGGTCGTGTGGCGGCCAGCAGTAAAAGGCCCTGCGGTCGCGCGATCGCGAGTTCCAAAAGCAACGCCGCAGACGCGCTGTCGACCCAGTGCAAATCATCGGCGATCAGCAATACAGGCGTGTTGCGTGACGAGCGCGAAGCAAGTGCTGTAACGAGCATTCGTAAGCCATCGGCACGCGCGTGGCCGACCATCTCCTGCGTGACTTCGGTATCGGTAAATTGGAACGGTATGATGTCGTTAAGGAGTGGCAGCCAGGAAGTAAGGCATTCGTCGTCCGCAACAAGATTTGCAGCGACACGGCGCGCCAGTGCCGGGTCGAACTTGCCCGAGCCGCAAAGTAGCTGTGCGAGGATGTGCCGCCAAACGTAGTAAACCGACATCGATTCCAACGCAAAACCAGCACTCCAGATCACCAAAATTCCCCGCTCGCGCGCATGTGCAGCCATATCTGCGATGAGTCGTGTCTTGCCAAGGCCCGCCTCACCACATAAAGAGATAGCATCGCCGTGACCGGCGACCACCCCATCGAGCGCGAAGGCCAATTGCGTGGCCTCCATCTCGCGGCCGACAGATACGCCCTCGAATGAACGTCCCTCACTTGCCACGCCTGCCCGCGGTTGCCACACGGCGACAACGTCAGCGAACCCCTTTGCCGAAACAGGGTCACGCACCTCGAATTGAAACTCGCGCGCAGCTGCATCGCGGGTTGACTTATCGCACAATATGCCGCCCTGTGCAGCGGTCATGAGCCGCGCGGCGCGGTTCATCACCCCTCCCGTCAGTCCCGCATGGCGGCGCTCGTTGCCGCCGCGGTCGGCGTAAAGAGCCAGTCCCGAGGTGATGCCCATGCTGACCGCAATTCCGCGCTCGCGCATTGCGCCGGCAAGGGCTCGCCCTGCGGCCACCGCGCGAACCGCGTCATCTTCGTGCGCCATCAGTGGTAAGCCGAATACCGAGAGTAGCGTGATCCCCTTGTCATCCTCAGAAAGCTCGGTGAGTGCACCGCCAAAACGTTCATGTATTCTTTGCGTGCACTCTACCGCAGCTTGCAGATCGTTCAGCGCATTGTCGCGGGAGCAATCGACGCCGGACAGGCCGATGAACAGCGCGGTGATGTTTCTAAACTCTCCGAACCAGCGGCCGCCCCCCATGCGCATGCGTTCGAGAAAGTGTTGACCGAGAAAACCTTCCAGCATGCCAGGTGGTGGACTGAGCTCCCAGGAGGGCGCTAAAGGCACCGACACGGGGTCGCGTACTTCCGTAATTGAAGCACCGCCGCAAAGCAGCGGTCGAGCGTCAAAATGTCCCCTTACCTTGCCCCACAAGGATTCACATACCACTACGTCGTCTGCACCACCTTTATGATTGGCTTTGGCCGCCTCGGCCACTGGACCGCCTGCAGTAAGGCTATACCACTTCCCACCGATACCGCCGACAGTTAGATGCGCAAGTTTGCCCTCTGCGAGCGAGACCCGTTGACGCATTTGCGCACCCGTTTCCACCATGATTTCAGGTAGCGCACGTTGTAGTTTCAAGCCACACTGCACGGCGAGCAGCGCCGCCTCATTCGATGTCGTATCGTATTGCCATATCACCCGAATGGCGTCACCGGCGAAGTCCAAAACATCACCACCGTGCGCGATCGCGATTCCGGTCATTCTTCCGAAGTAGCGGTCAAGAATCGCTGACAGGCGTTCGGCTCCCGCTACACCTTCGCGGGCGAATTTTTCTGTGAGTTCGGTAAAGCCCGCGATGTCCACTATCATCGCAACACCTTCGAAATCGCGCGCACTCGGGTTCTCGCACTTTCCCGCCGTCAACAGATGCCGCGGTACGTAGCGCGAAAGCCCTGTCGGAGTGAATACGCCTGTCTCGTCCACCTTTCTCCTCCCCGCAGACAACACAATGCCTCCATTCACTTTACTTGCATCGGTGGCATTTCGCCGGAAATCTGCGCTCGCCTGGTGGCGCGCGTCGTCTCCAGGCGTTATTTCAGCGGCAGCTTTTGCCCAGTCAACCTGCCTTTGTTCCAAGGTACTCGGGCAGAGGCTCCTTCGTGCGGCGCATTCCCGACAATCTCCTTTCAGGTGAAGGGCCGATCGAAAGCCACGCTGCCAGCAGCTTTGGCCAGTCGCCTGCGACGCTGCCGCGCGGAGACTTCACCACGACGGCGAGCGGCCTTGTCGAGGATTGGGCGACCGCATAATTCCACTGCTCGCTTTTCACGTTGCCGCCTCGCTTCCACGCGTCGAGCATTTCGTCCGGGTCGGCTCCGCTCGAGACCGCGAGCAGCGTTCCCGTTGTGATCTGGACCACCGCGATGGGGTGTCTGGCCGGATCGATGAGATCCACGTAGGAGCCGGGGTCGATGGAAACGTAGTGGCCATTGCGGCCGATCAGGATGTCGTTGCGTACGTCGCTTATTGGACTCTTCTGCCGGAACCACGCGAGATACCCGTCATTGCTGCGGTAGTCCGGCGGCGGCAGCGTGAGTGATTGTGGGTTCATGACAGAAGTGCGCGGCGACAATTGTTTTGTCCGCCGGCCACCGTCGTTGACGCCGTACACAGAAGGGACCCCTTCGGACGTTCGGCCTGAACTCTTCGTCGATTGCGGGTACCTGCATCATGGCCGACCGCTCCGATCAACTCGCCGTAGCACCCGCCTTTAAAAAAACGGCTCTCGTGTCGTTCTCTCCTGTAGCGAAATATGAGAGTGGCGAGGTTGGTTTGTCATGCAGTACTGGATACATAATCGCGCAAGCCGGAACATGCGATGCGTGGACATTCGCCTGGCAGCTCTCCTGTGAATAACGATCGTCGAGTACGGGACGTGTACTTACGATAATGGCGAGGCTTCGTCCTCAGGTAGGAGAGCGTCATGGCGCGTATATCTGGCATCCTGTATGTGACGAGCGGCAGTCTGTTCGCGGACAACGTCGACTTTGGCACTATCCGGGCAAGCGCTATCGACCTCGGTCTTGTCGCCTCACCCGTCCCGGTGGGAGATCTGGACGAACCGTATCACCGGGTCTATACCGGTGCGTCCGATGGCACCATCTACAGGTTCGGCCCGCCCCTTGACTCGGGGGGAGCGCCTGTGAGTCCTCTCCCGGATCCTGTGATATTCAGTGTTGGCGAGGAAATGACCGGTTCGCTAGCGCACGCAGATGGAGTGTTGTTCGTCGGCACGGGGACCGACTGGACACCAGCGGGACAGGGATCGATGTTCGCGCTAGACGACGCCACAGGCGACGTGAGGTGGGTGAGGCCCATGGGCGGGAGCGTGCAATTTCCAGCATCGATCGCTTTCCAGAACGATCAACCGTATCGCTTGATTGTCGGAACAATGATCGCCCCCTCGATACAGGCCTTGAACCCGACAACAGGTGAGCAGATCTGGAGTCAGGAGGATTATCCTCTTACCGGACACACGGTCCACGGCGATATCGTTTACTACGCCGACTTGAATACCACGAGTTTAAGAGCGAGGTCAGTGGTTGACGGTTCGCTAGTCTGGGAGAACGTCAACATCGATAACTTCAACTTCAATCGGCCTGTCGTCGCGCGCAATGTTGTTTATGCGACAAGCCTGGAAAGCAAGATCTACGCTTTCGACGCTATCGGGGGGAATATCCTGTGGGAGGCTTCCTCTCCGTCCCCCGGCGTCCCGGTCATTTGCCACGATTACGATAACAAACGCGATCTCGTTATTTTCGCTGCTGGAGAATACAGCGTCGGAAACGTTTTCATGGTGGCGCTCGATGGGAGTTCGGGCGCTCCTGTCTGGACGTCGAATTCCCTCAACACTGGACCAGGGGCGCGAGTTACAGATCCGATTCTGTGTGGCTGGGATAGCGTGGCAGTCGGGACCGAGGACGGCCGACTGATCTTTCTGGATCGGATGACGGGCGAGGTCGGACAGATCCAGTTGTCTTCAGCTGCGATATTGTCGAGTCCAAAGTTCGTCTGGTTATGACGGACAATCGGTGGCGGCTTCATTGACGCGAAATTTGCAGACACGATCGTGGGTTCACGACATCGCCTGCCTTGATGCGACCCTTAGCAGAGCCCGCGGAACTACAGGACCCGGCCTCGGCCTTTCTGCAACAGGCTGCAGTCGACCCCAAAAGGGGCGCCGATGGCCTCGTCTCGACTGCTTCTCAGGGGAAGATCGGTGTCGTGGGCTCCGCGCCTTCGAGATCGGCATTCGGAAAATGCTGCGCGACCATCTGCTCGATCTCATGTTCTCGCGATCCAGGCACGTCGGCCATGATCAAGAGCTGGCCGTCACGTATGGCGCCACGAAAGCGCTCGAGTCGTGCATTCGGTTCGTCGACGCCGATCATCGAGGCGGTCCAGGCCCCGAAGCCGGCACCCGCCAACGTCAATGCGACGACGGCTCCGCCCGCAATGGCGAGCTCCGCGGGAGGATACACCAGCGCCACGAGGCCGAGAAGCGCGCCGGTCGCACCGCCGAGCGCCACGCCGCGTTCGAGCGAGTGCACGACGTCGCTGCTTTGCAGCAAGGATGCCTCGGGTAACTGTTCGAGTGCGACACTGTGATTCGCGAGGACATGGATATGTCGCCATGTGATCCGCGCCCGCAGCAAGTCGTCTACGATCGCCTTCGCGGTCGTCGTGTCAGGTACGAGGAAATAAAGACGTCTCATGTCGGCTCTCCATCAATCAAGCATTCCCCCAACGGGTCCATGCTGTTTATCGTACGCCTGCCGCAGGCAACCAGAGGGCGTAGGCCCACACGAGCAGAGGTGTCTGCGCAGATTGCGCGCGGAACGGCCGTCCAGATGTCCGCCTGCTGGCACGAGCGAAAGGTGCTTCCTGGCCGAACCCGGTCTCATGACGAACCTCGGATGCCACCCGAAGCAGTCATTTAGTCCTTAATCATCGTTCGATCGCCGCAGGGGAAGCCAGCGCGGAAGCATCGAGACAAGAACGCCGTCCTTCAGGACAATGTGGTGGTAGAGCCCGGCGAGCGCATGAAATCCCGCGAGCCACAGGATCGCATCGCCTAGCCAGGTGTGGATCGTTGCGAGGGTCGCGCCTACGTTGCGCGATATTCCGAGGAATGATGGAATCTCCGGTCCCGCGAGGAGCGTCAGGGGATGCCCTTCGAGCCACGCGCCGGTGATAGCGGTGAGCGGAAGCGCAAAGAGAAACACGTACAGCGTCCATTGCACGGCCTTCGCTGCGACGCTCATCCAAAACGAAACTTGGGGAGGATCCGGTTGCGTGTCGACTATCCGCCACAGTACGCGCATTACGACGAGCGCGAATACGCACAACCCCAAAGTCTCATGAAGCTGCCGGTCGAAGTCGCGGGCGTGTGCGTATACTCGCTGCTCGGATCCTCCGGGGCCAAATGTGAAGGCGGCCAGAACAAAGACTGCCGTGGTCCAGTGGAAGAATTGGGCCACGGCCCCGTAACGCGCGCGGTGCACCATTCTGTTTCCCCTTCAAAAACCAGGTGTGGGATAGCGGACGCTCCGCCGTTGGGTTGGACTCTCACAAAGAGTAATCGAAGTTTATTGGACTGTTTGGCAAGCCGTGCGCATCTCAGGGATCGAGGCATTCTCTATTCTTTCCCGCCCCCACCATCTTTTCCAGCCCACGACCTCATACGGTGATTCGGTGTCACTGATGAGCCGACCAGCATGATCGCGTGCGAAGTCCGAGTCAAAGCACGAGCCACTGGCCGTAAAAACGAGGGTGGTCGGGGCGCGAAGGTCCGTTGTCTGAGCGGGGCCGACGTTCGAACATCTGTGCAAAAGCGTCGGCCAACTTCCGCAGATGGCCGACTGCTGTCCGATGCGGTCGGCCGAACCCGACCCGGAGCCGACGATCAAACCATCACTTCCGATGTTGTTCCGCGACGGGCAGGAGACGTTCACAAACGTTTCGCAGATTCAGTGCCTCGATGACATCCTGTGCGTCGTTCGCCAGATCGGCAATTGTGTAGCCGTGGTTGGGCGCGTCCGAATCGCCCCATCCACGATGATCGGTGGCGATGGTCCGGTACTGGCTCGATAGCTCGCCGACAACGCCATCCCATGTACGGGACGATCCGCCCCAGTAGTGAAGAAACAGGAGAGCCAGGTTGCCGTCCCCCTGTTCCCTGACGTGAATCCTCGTGCCCCTTGTACGGATATCCATTGCGATGCTCCTTGATCTGGTGTGCCAATGGCACGGTAGTGGATCGATTCGGGCTGAACCCGAACCACGGAGGCATCTTAGATTCCGTCGCATTGCTTGATAATCGCCGGTCTGCTATCGGCAGTCGATCATAGGGAGATCGAATTGCGTCGAAACTCAGTGCGCATTAGAGGAACGGCGCAATGTTCGCCATCGCGCGCGTCACGTAGGCCTCCTTCTCCCCCACTGGCGCCACATAGTGAATCGCGCTACGTGCAGCCTCGACGCCTTCCAGACGTGCGATGAACCAGGCCGCCAGATACTGCGACGACAGGCACCCGCCGGCGGTCGCGACGTTTCCCCTGGCCACGAACGGCTGATTGAGCACAGCCAAACCTGCCTCCTCGACCCACGGCCTGGTGGTCAGGTCCGTGCAGGCCGGTACGTCGTCCAGCAGGCCCAGCCTGGCAAGTATGAGCGTTCCCGAGCACTGCGCGCCCAGCAACTGGCGCGTCGGGTCGAGCCTCAGTTGCGACATCAACGCTGGATCGGCGACGACGTCCCGGGTCCGTATCCCACTACCCACCAACACAGCGTCCGCGCCGCAAGCGTCCTTTAGCGACGCTTGCGCCTCCATCACCAGACCGTTCATCGAACGCACCTTGTCCGCCGGACTGGCGATCGAAACTCGCCAGCCGGGCTGCTTGACCCGGTTGAGGATGCCGAGCGCGAGCAGCGAGTCGAGTTCGTTGAAACCTTCGAAGGTCAGGATGGCGATATGCATGGCGTCCTCGTGCGGGTGGAGAGGTTGTGTTGAGCCATGGTAGAGCCGATAATCAATACAATCAAATAATTGTCATGGATACATTGAGGCATGCCTCAGCCCCGCTACAAACAAGTGGTCGACAGCCTCGCGGCCGACATCCGTGCAGGCCGCCTGCGTCCCGGGACGCGACTGCCAACGCACCGCGATCTCGCCGCTCGCGAAGGACTGGCGCTGGTCACGGCCACGCGCGTCTACGCGGAGCTGCAAGCGATGGGTCTGGTGAGCGGAGAAACGGGTCGCGGCACGTTCGTCAAGGAGGCGCTCCCTCGCGGTCAAGGCATTGATCTGCATGCCTGGAGCGCTGACACGGTGGACCTGAGCTTCAACTATCCCTCGTTGCCGGATCAGGCAGACCTTCTCCGGGCAGCACTTCGCCAGCTCGCAGCCGCAGGCGACCTGGAAGCCCTGCTTCGATACCAGCCCCACGGCGGGCGCGAGCACGAGCGGGCGACCGTGGCGCGCCACCTGACCAGCCGGGGACTGGCGGCATCGGCTGAAACCGTATTGCTCGTGAGCGGTGCGCAGCACGGGCTGGCGACGACCGCCATGGCCTTGCTCGAGCCCGGCGACGTGGTGGCCGTGGATGCCCTGACGTACCCGGGATTCAAGCTCGCCGCCGAGGCCAACCGGCTGGAACTCGCCCCAATTCCCGCCGCTGGGCACGGCCCGGATCTGGACGCATTGGCGGCGCTGTGCAGGCGACGGCGAGTACGCGCCGTGTACGCGATGCCGACGCTCCATAACCCGCTCGGCTGGGTGATGAGCGCAAGGCGACGTCGGGAGCTGGTCGCCATCGCCCGGCATCATGGACTGATGCTCATCGAGGACGCGGCCTACGCGTTCCTGGCGGAAGGCGCCCCACCTCCTTTGGCATCGCTTGCTCCAGAGACGACGGTCTATGTGTCGAGCTTGTCGAAGAGTGTCGCGACCGGGCTGCGCGTCGGCTTCGTCTGTGCCCCGCGCGAATGGATTCCCAGGCTCGAACGGGCCATCCGGGCAACGACCTGGAACACCCCGGCGACCATGACGGCTATCGCCTGCGGCTGGATCGAGGACGGCACCGTGGCCAGGCTTGAAGCCGACAAACGGCGGGATGCCACGCTGCGCCAGGGCCTCGCCACTGAAGTCCTGGGCGGGTTGAAACGGATCAGCCATCCCGCGTCGTACTTCGTCTGGCTTCCTCTGCCACAGGAGGTTCGGGCAGACGCGATCGCGATGGCGTTGATGCACGAGCACATTTCCGTGTCGACGGCCCATCCGTTCGCGACGTCAGCGCATGTGCCTCATGCCATCCGGCTGGCACTCGGCTCCGTCAGCCTGTCCACGCTCAAGCGGTCCCTGGAAACGGTGGCCCGTGTTGTTGCCGATCAGACCTACTGACCCACGGATGCGGCGGCGCAATCCGACAGACAGGATTCGCTGGACAAATCTTTTCCGGAGGCTGCCTGGCGGGATGCGAATCACACCGCAGGTCGAAGCTGACGCCGCGTTTTTTTCTGGTGGGGCCCGATAGGCGCCTGGCCCAGCGGCGGCTGGTGGTTTGTATGGTCAATTTCTTACAAGCGCGTTCAGAAGCGAAGGATCAAAGTATTGGTAGCGTTGCACTGAGAAGCTCGGATGGGACACGTCCGTTTGCGAGCGCTCTTCACGAAACCAGCTCGGAGATTGAAAGATATGAAGGCCGCGCACTATTCATCAAAAGGCCCCGCTCGAGACGTTCTCGTCGTTGGCGAGCAGCCTGATCCGGCCCCTCAAGTGGGCGAAGTCCTGGTGCGCATCGCACACTCCGGCGTGAATCCTTCAGACGTCAAGTCGCGGTCGGGCGTCACAAGCTCCGCAATGGAGTTTCCGCGCGTTATTCCTCATAGCGATGGCGCTGGCGTCGTCGAGGCAGTTGGGGAAGGCGTTTCGAAACAGTGGATCGGACAGCGAGTCTGGACGATCAACGGTCAGTGGCAGCGGCCGTTCGGTACAGCAGCCGAACTGATCGCCTTGCCCGAAAGCCAGGTTGCGCCGCTCCCTGACAGTGTGTCGACTGAGACGGGCGCCTCACTTGGGATTCCGCTTTTGACGGCCTGGTACGCGGTGCATGCTTGCGGAGGACTTCTCGGCAAGACAGTCCTTGTCTACGGTGCCACCGGCGCGGTAGGCGGCTACGTGACGCAATTGGCGACGCTCTCGGGTGCAAGAGTCATTGGCGTGGCGGGCAGCCGGGAGAGGTGCCAACTCGCTTCCCGCCTTGGTGCCGAGTGGGTCATCAATCGCAACGAGCAGGATGTGGCTGCTTCGGTACGTGAAATCACAGTCGGCAAAGGTGTGGACGCCATCATTGAAGTCGACGCAGCAGCACATGCCGGCAAATATGGAGAACTGCTGAAGTTCGGCGGCGACGTGATGATCTATGGTTCGGGGGCTGGATTGATCGAGGTCCCCTTCAGATCGATGATCGTTACTTTCGCGAATCTGCGATTCTTTATCGTCTACAACTTGCCCATCGCGGTGAGGAAGGCAGCCATCGATGTGCTCACCCCTCTGTTGGAACGGGGGGTGCTGCAACATCCTCAGGTAGAAACTTTTCCTCTGTCGGAAATCGCGAAGGCCCACGAGCGCGTCGAGTCTGGTGCGAACGCAAAGATCATCGTCGACACGCGCAGATAGCGCATCATTGCGCTCGCCCATGGCGGGTGCGGAGCCCGAAACTACGTGCTTTCTATAACAGGCACAAATATTGTGGATGGTTTGGAGAACGCAGAGCGACAACGGATCAGTATTGCGCAAAGGCGACCAACGCCTTTCACAGATGAACTCCTGCTATGACACTGCATATCGAAACACCGCTAATCAAGTCCCGAACTCTCTCACTTAAAACGGGCAGAACAGTTCTCCTGAAGCTTGAAGGGTTGCAACCGAGTGGCTCATTCAAGCTGCGAGGCGTTGGCTTCGCCTGCGAAGAACATAAGCGTCGGGGCGCGCGGCGCTTCGTCACAGCGTCAGGAGGTAACTTTCGATTCTTGGGGATGGTGACGCGATTCCGGCCGCCTCCCTGATCCAGCCCAAGGCTGAGGGAGAAATTGACTTCGTGCTCAAGCACGATCTGCAGGGACCCGGCGTGACCGCCGCGGATGTCCTCTTCGACCGATAGTCTCGATAGCGATCCATACAGCGTTGCGGCACCGCTACAGTGCTAGCCCGCAACCATCGTGAAAGATGATGAAAGCATAGGATCACCCGTTGAAGACGGTCCACGGCTGGCTTGGCCTGCTCTTCAAATATCCCTGTTGCCAGTTCCATTGGGGATGGATCCGCAGAAACGCTTGCGCATCGAAAGGTGCTCCATCGGCTCGGCCAAATATTCCGCTCAGAGACATATCCCGCGCCATCGCGGACGTGGTTACCTTGCCATCTACGGATCCCCCGGGAAAGTATGGAACATTCCATACCGCATTCGGGTCGCTTGCATATTCCATCGGGTCCGTATCGTAGTGCGCGCAGATGGTGCGGGATGACGGGTTGATCCGCATTAAATAGACATCGAAGGTGTCGCCCAGCATCGCCTGGCCATTTGCCAGGTTGATCGCACTGTCATACTGACTCAGCAATTGAGGCCAGCGCGTGCGGCGCGCACCGGTTTGCTGGCGTACATCGCTGTAGCCCGTGTCGGTACACTCGAGATTGCGAATGCGCGGATCGTCGGGAACATTGTCGCCAAAGTACCAGCCGTCTTTTTTCTTCGCGATGCTCTGATACTTCAGGCCCTGCTCATATTTTGCAATCTCTTTCGTTTCGATATCGCCAACAAGCCACATGTTGGCGTATCCCCCATTGTTGCCCGCATCCAGCAGCGAAATCCACTCGTCGATGCTCGCCGCTCGCTGGCATGCTTTGCGTGCACGAATGTACTCCGGGATCTTCTGGGTGTCGTAACCCGCAAACCCGACGATCGTGGTCTCGGCGACGACGAGGCCAGCCCCCGTCACCCAGAAGTCGGTCATGCTTGCTATCCAGCCTGGGGAGGTCTGCATGACCATCCGGTATCCGTCGTCTGGTTCGATATCGAGGATCAGGTTCATGAACTGACCATTCCAGAACTCCGTGAAGCTCTGATGACCCAACACGATACCGCCATCGACCGTCGACGATCCTGTGGCAATGAAAGCACTGCAGTGGCTCTTTGCTAACGTACCGGCACTGACGGGTGTGGATGCGAAACTTTGTGCAACGGTGGGCCACCAGTAACCGGTCATCTCCTCGTAGGCGTTCCAGCCCAGGATTTCGTCGAGGGTTGTCGGGACGCCTGCTTTGGACAGGCCAGCGGCAATGCCGCGCATTTCTTCAAGAAGATCAGGAGCGACGCGCTCGATGATGGGCCGATGATATTTCGCAGCCTCGTCGGTGAAGAACGAATACTCCATCCCCAACGTCTGGAATGTGAGCGCTTTGTAAACCCTAAGCGCCTCCGCATACTCTGCAGCGATCAGATACCCGTGTTGAAAGCCACGCTGGAAGGGCGCGCCCCGAATCTTGAGATGAACCCATCCATTGATGTCGGTGCGGCTAGAGTTTGTTATCCAGGCCCGCTCCTGCTCGCTCAATGCTTCGGGTTTGATTTCACCGGCTTCCGGGGCGGTCATCTGAGACTCCATTTATGGTGGATCTGCTCGACTATCTGCCACCGTCAAGGCGCGGTGTTCCAGGCAATGTTGGGAAACCAGGTTTCCATCGTCAGAACATAGGCGAAAAAAGAGGTTTATTCAAACGCCGAGGCTAGCTCGACAGCTGCTGTTGCGTAGCCTTCTCGACTGATCGCCGAAGGTCGAAGGATCAACTGCATCGCATGGCCGCACCTGAAGGCTCGTTGACTGTATGCGCTATTGAGCGGAGGCCAGCGTCCGCTTTCGCGATTTGTGAACGAGTCGACCCTGATTGGACCCTCCAGGACTTGAAAGATCGAGGTAGGCGCCGCCGTAAGGAGCTTCGCCGCGCGCTCCTCCTTTGGCGCCATCCGGTCACGATCGCCAACGACGATTGATACGGGTACCGCTGCCACCGCGACCAGAGTCGGGGTCGAAACCAACGACGGCGGCAATCACGCTTCGGGATCCATGTTGTCCATTTCTGTGTTGCCGCCGCGGTATCGGTCGATTCGCTTTGAGCGTGGCGCTAACGATGGCGACGGAGAGGACCGCTGCGATCGTGAGCAAGTCGGCCAATAGCGCCGCAGCAACCGCCTGCGTGCGTGTATGAAAGGCAGGCGCGGCGACCTGCAGCGCGGTGTCGGCAACGATCGAAATGAGCGTTCCCCAGACAAAACAGGTCAGTCCCTGGCGACCGACCGTGACCACTGGCGGTAGCGCCGCGGCCAGCCGGTCGATCCACCCGAGCCGGCTCAGCTGGGCGACCAGCCAGGCGATCGAAACGAAGCTGACGACTCTCAGGGAAGTCAGGTGCTGTTTCAAATAGCCCGGTTCCGGCTGGTTCTCAATCAGCAACTTGTAAGCGGCGAAAGCGAGCGCCACGGCGAGCGCGATCCAGGTCAGCCGTAGTCCGGCCCGCGAAGCCTGGAACTCGGCGGACACCGGATGCAGCCGGCACAGCATGCCAAACATAAACATCAACTGCCACGCGAACGGATCGAATGACCAGCCGATAGGGTCGGCGCTTGGCAGCAGATGCGCAAGCGAGGGTGCGCACAGCCACAACGCCAGGCTCGCCAGCAGGGCGGTGGCCGGCCGCCGGCGAACCACCGGCGCCATCAGCGGCACGCACAGCGCGAACCCGATATACATCGGCAGCACCGCAGACAGATCAGGCTGGCGCCTTAGCGTGGCGATATCGAGCAGCGTCTGGAATGGCCTGACCAAAAACAGCGGCGCATCGGTGTAGGTCAGTACGACGGTGTGGATGTGCAGCGCGAGCATCGCCAGGCCGCAAAGCAGCATCAGAGCGGCCGTCAGGAGATACCCACGATAAATTTCCCAGCTGCGTTTTAGAAAGCGGCGATGCGCCTGCGCTGCGCCACCGGTCGCTGTCAACTCGCAATATGCAGCGGCGCTCGCATAGCCGCCGAGAAAGACGAAGACCTCTGCCGCGTCGCAAAATGCATAGGTATGCAGTGTCAAATGCGAGAGCGCGCTCTGCGAGGCGTGGTCGAGTGCAATCACGATCAGCGCCAGGCCGCGCAGGAAATCAACGCTCGTTGAACGAGCGGAATCTCGCCTCATGATGACCCTCCTGCGAAAAATACGGGTCTGCGCGCAAACGCGAGAGCCGCTGTCGCGTGTCAATCGCGACAGCACAGCAGTAGTCTAGAGGTACGAACTCGACAGGATGCTGACGTGTAGATGACAAACGCGTCAGTTATTTTCGGTACGCCGGCCAGATCGTTCGACCACCTTTGCCAGCGAGCAAGCTTCCTGCGCTACCCGGCGAAGTGCCTTCCCTACCCGAGGGCATCCGGCCCCGGGGCGCCCCTGCGTAAGCAGCGCCATGTGCCGGACTCCATTACAACGCTGCGACTGGAGCTTGCTGCCGCGCGGAATATTCAACCCTCCGAGCACGACACAATTGCGGCACCGCGCCGGGACAACCTGTATCGTTCCCGGTAGGTGGTCCAGCCGACTTTCAGTGTGCACCCGCGGCCGCGTCACTCGAACCGCCAGCCTTGCCAGGTCTCGTGATCCAGATGAGCGGGATAATTACGATCATGATGATCGCTGCGCCATAGAACACGTCATTCAGCCCTAACATGGCGGCCTGCGTCTGCACTGTATGATCGAACAGCGCATACGATGCCTGCTGGCCCAGGCCAAGCACCGAGTGGTAGGTGTTCATCTGCGCGTTGAACATCGGGTTGGTCGGACTCGACTGCTGCGTCAGGATTTCATGGTGCATGATCGTCCGGTTGTTCCACACGACGCCCGCCAGCGACGTGCCGATGCCGCCGAAGAACATGCGTCCGAAGGTGGACAGGCCGGCAGCGGCTGGCACCTTTTCGGGCGGTTGCCCCGACAGGATGATTACGGTCAGCGGTGCGAAGAACAGCGCCATCGGCATACCCTGCAGCAGGGTCGGCAGGATAATGTACCCTTCGCTGAGATCTGTGTAGAAATACGAGCGCATGTAGTAGACGATCGCGAATCCGATGAACGCACACGTGCCGATGATGCGCGCATCGGAACGAGGCAGGATCTTACCCATGATCGGTGCGCCGATCACCGCGAAAATGCCCAGCGGCGCCGTCGCGAGCCCCGCATCGACGGCCCGGTAGCCCAGGTACTCCTGCATCCATTGCGGCAGCAACACCAGCGTTCCGAAAAAGATGCCATACGCGACAGCAATCGAAACCGTGCCTCCCAGAAAGTTGCGCTGCTTGAAGAGGGTAAGGTCGACGATAGGGTTTTTCTCCGTTAGCTCCCAGATAATGAAGAGCGCGAGGCCCACTGCGGCAACGATAGTCAGAACGATGATCGTGTTCGACGAGAACCAGTCGAGATCCTTGCCCTTGTCGAGCATCACCTGAAGCGACGCGACCCAGACGATCAGCAGCAGCAGCCCGACAACGTCGATTGGCAGCTTTTTAGCCGGTGTATCGCGCTTGCGATAGAGAATCCAGACCATCGCGGCAGCGAATAGCCCGACCGGGATGTTGATATAGAAGATCCATGACCAGCTGTAGCTGTCCGTCACCCAACCGCCGAGCGCCGGCCCCACAATCGGCCCGGTCACCACAATCATTGAGAATAGCGATAGTGCCAGCGAGGATTTCGCCTTTGGCCACGAACTGAGCAGCAGTGCCTGGGACATCGGAATCAGCGGTCCTGCCACAGCGCCCTGCAGCACACGTGCAAGAAGCAGGATCGGCAGTGTGGGCGCAATGCCGCACAACCACGACGCAAATACGAACAGCAGGATCGAGCCGACGAACAGGCGAACCTGACCCAGTCGCTGGGTCAACCAGCCGGTCAACGGGATCGCGATCGCATTTGCAGCGGCAAATACAGTGATTACCCACGTGCCCTCATCAACCGATACGCCCAGGTTTCCCGAGATGGTCGGAATAGCGACGTTGGCGATCGATGAGTCAAGCACTGTCATGAAGCCCGCGAGGCCCACGCTTAGCGAGCCCAAGGCAAGTGTCGTCCCCGTAAGCGGGGGATGATTCGGATGATTGGTGGTCATGGTGAAGATCCGGCGATTGTGTATCTGGCGAACGGGGCACGGCGGGGGCACGGCGGCTTTCACATGCCCCTGACCAGTGGGGGACGATCATTCGTTTTCGGCAATGATGTGTGCGATAGCAGCATCCGCGTCGTCGCCATACTTTGCGAATACGTCGGTCTTGTAGGTCGACGGAGTGTCTGTCCCGAGCTGCGCGCCGTTGGGGTCCTTGACGTCGACATCCACGTTCATTGAAAGACCCACACGCAGCGGATGCTTTTCCAGTTCCGCGGGTGGAATCTCGATGCGCACCGGCAGCCGCTGCACCACCTTGATCCAGTTACCGGTCGCGTTTTGCGCCGGCAACAGCGCCAGTGCCGATCCGGTGCCCGGCGTAAAGCCCACCACCTTGCCGTGATAGACGACGGAGGTACCATAGACGTCGGCTGTCAGCTCAACAGGTTGTCCAACCCGGATGTGACGAAGCTGCCACTCCTTGAAGTTCGCATCGACCCAAACCTGTTCGAGTGGCACCACGGACATCAGCGGCGTGCCGGGAGACACACGCTGCCCGACCTGAACCGTACGCTGCGCGATATACCCGGTCACCGGCGCCGGCAACGTGGTGCGCGCATAAGCCAGGTAGGCGTCGCGAACGTGGGCGGCGCTTGCCAGTACATCCGGATGGTTCTGGACCGACGTGTTGGCCGTCAACGCGCGATTGGCGCCAAGCTGCTGCCGCGCGGCGTCGAGCGCAGCCTGAGCCGACTTGACGGCGTCGCGTGCATGCGAGATTTCTTCGTTCGACACTGCCCCCGTCATGCCGGTGGAAAGCCGGCGCTGCAGATCGTCCTGTGCCTTCGATAGATCCGACTGGCGTTGCGCGATATCCGCACGATATTTGTCATCGTCGACATACAGACCATGTGTCTGGCGCACGGTCTGCCCGAGATTGGCCTCCGCCTGTTGCAGCGCGATCTTTGCATCGGCCGGATCGATCTGGACAACCGGTTCGCCCTTCTTCACGACCTGCGTGTTGTCCGCATTGACTGCGATCACGGTGCCTGTGACCTGAGGCGTGATTTGAACGACGTTGCCGTTGACGTACGCGTCGTCGGTATCCACGTGGTAACGGGCGTCAAGGAAATAGTAGGCGCCATAGGCAGCGCCTGCGATTGCAAGGGAAGCAACAAGCAGTGCAAGCAGCGCTTTGCGTTTTCCGGATTTCTTCGCCGGCTCGTTGACCGACGGTGACTGAGGTGTATTCATCGATAGCTCCAACAAGGTTTGAGGTATGCCGTCCCGCGGCTACGCCTGACGGCCGAATGGGTCATTCAGTGAGTTGTCGTGCCGTTGGACGACGCAGGAATCGGTGTCTCTGCTGTCGCCGCCAGGTCAGCGTGCGAAGCATCGAATCCACCGCCTAGTGCCTTGATCAGCCCGATCTGCATGCTGCGGCGGTCCATCTCGATGTTGACGACGGCCGTTTCGGCCGCGAGCCGGTTATCGTCCGAGTTCAGCACCTGCAGTTGCTGGTTCAAGCCCGCCTTGTATCGAACGATGGCGAGTTGATACGCGTTGGTCTGCGCATCCAGTGCCTGCTGCGCATCGACCAGTTGACGGTCGGCTGAGTGGATCTGCGTGACCTGTGTGGCAACGTCGGATAAGGCGTTGATCAACGTCTGGTTGTACGTTGCGACGTCGTAGTCGAAGTCCGCATAGCGACCCTTCAGTTGGGAGCGCAAAGCACCGGCATCGAAGATAGGAAGATGAATCGCTGGTGCCGCCTGAATCTGACGGCTTGCGGCCGTAAACAGGCGCCCCCAGCCAAACGCGTCAAATCCGGCCGCAGCGGAGAGATTGACGTCCGGAAAAAACTCAGCCTTCGCTTCCTTCACATCGTGGGTGGCTGCATCCACCTGCCAGAAGGCCGCAACGATGTCCGGGCGACGCGAAAGCAGGTCGGCGGGCAGGTTGTCGGGGAGCGCGACACTGGCACCTTCTCCAAGCGACGGATTGGCGATCTTCAGGCCGCGGTCCGGCCCCTCGCCAAGCAGCGCGCCAAGCTGGTAGCGTACGGTTGTGATCTGTCCATCGAGGTCGCTGACGCTGGAGCGGCTCGTTGCGGTTTCGCCATATGCGGTTTGCCGTTCCACGTTGGTGTCGAGTCCCGCGCCAACGCGCCCATCCGTGATTCGCCCGATATCCTCGCGATTCTTCACTTCGCGAACCTCGATATCACGCAACGCGTAGAGCTGCGCAAGATGGTTGTACGCGCTTGCCACCGAGGCGGCCAGGGAGATGCGCACCTCTTCGGCTTCGGCGTCGGCTACCTTTTCCTGCGAGATGGCCTGACGCAGCCGTTCCCGATTCTTGCCCCACAGGTCGAGGTCCCACGAAGCACTGGCGAGCACGTTGTTCTCGCTCTGCCACGTGCCGCCGTACGGCGGCGGAACGATGCCATTGCCCGTATAGAGCTGACGCGTCCAGGTATAGCTGCCCGTCACATTCGGATAGAGGGTCGACCTGGCACTGCCGACATACGAAGATGCCTTCTCGATGCGAGCGCGTGCCTGATCGATCGTCGGACTACCTTGTAACGCCTCGTCGATCAGTGTGGGCAACTGTGGATCGCCGAATTGTTTAGCCCAATCCATTGCTGGCCACTGTCCGCCCTCGGCGGGCAAACTCTGCTTTGTCTCGAACTTCGCGGGAGGCGCAATCTCCTTGTCGCTCTTGATGCCGGCGTAGTTGACGCATCCGGCCAGGCCGAGCGCCGCTACCGCCGCGACTATCGAGGCCGTCCATGCGCCCGTTCGCACCTGGGGTCCAGGGTGATTCTTCATGGTTTCGATTTTCCTTTGGCTGATCTGGGGAATAGGTCTTCGCACGGTTAAAAGTGCATATGCACACGATAGTGTTCAGGTGTTCAAGTAGCAATGCACGCAAGTGAATCAGTTTGTTGCTTTGGGGTTACCTTTCGGACAGGTCGGTCGTCATGCGGAAAAGTTCACTACGCAGATGAGCTGCCTGCGGCTGCCCAAAGCTCTGCTCGAAGCTGGCCTGCGCAGCTGCCCAGTGAGCAGCCGCTTCGTCGAGCTTCGCAGACCCTCTCCCGGTGAGTACGACGCGCAGTCGCCGCTTGCTTTGCCCTTCGGCAGGAGCAACCACCAGTCCACGCCGGAGCAAGGGTTTAAGTGCCCGAACGAGGGTCGTTCTGTCCATCACCATCGCCTTGGCCAGTTCAGCCATAGTCAAATTCGGACAACGACCCAACGCCCTGAGAATGCTGAACTGCGTGGGCGTGATGCCGACCTCGGACAAATGACGCTCGTAGAGCTTCGAAATGTGTCGAGAGGCCTGGCGAAGGGCGAAACAGTCGTCACCATGAAGATCATCTGAGTGCATACGCACACATTAATGCAACGGCCATCGGGAAGCGATACGGGCCGGGTTATCAGCTTGTTGTCGTTTCTCGCAACAATTGCGCGAGGAACATCGGGAATTCCGCCTGGAACTTCGGCTTGGCGCGGACGTGGTCCGGCCCCAATCGGCCTCGCCAGCGAAAGTGGCGAGGCCCTTTTTACTTCCGCCGCGTTTCGCAGGTCGTTTTCACCGGACTAGCGTGACGTCTCCAGCGCCGTGAAAAAGGCGGCCGCATAGTCGATAAACGCGCGCACCTTGGCAGGCAGCAGTGTCCGGTTGCTGTAAGCGAGCTGGATTTCGACGCTGTCGTGGACAAGCTGCAAATCGGTGAGCAGGCGGACGAGTTTTCCCGAGGCCAATTCGTTCTCTACAAGCGCTACGGGCACGACACCGATCCCAAAACCTTGCAGCACCATTTCCAGGTTGAACGCGGGGCTGTTCGATGAAACATCGAAACGAAGCGGAACGCTCAGCTCGTTCCCGTCAATCCGGAAGCCGATACTGGGGCGGCGAATGGACGGCGAAATCGGTACAAAAAGATGATTGGCCAGTTCCGATGGATGTCCCGGCGTTGACGACGCCTGCAGATACTGTGGCGTCGCGACGAGGACAACCGGCATTCGTTCGAGCAGACGCACGACCGTCGTTTCACTCGTCAGCATATATGGGACGACGATGCCAAGGTCGTACCCGTCGGCGACCAGGTCGACGGGCCGCTCCGTCAGCGTCACGTCGAGCGTGACCTTCGGATGGGCTCGCTTGAATCCGGCGATCAAGGGAACCAGCCGGCTTACCGTCGTCGTCGTATGGGCGACAAGGCGCAAGACGCCGCCCGCTTCCCGCGTCTGGTTTGCTACGTCCGCTTCGAGTGCATCCAGATCATCCAGGATGCGCACGCAGCCTTCGTAGAATCGTTCCGCGGCTTCGGTGAGTGAGACCTGTCGAGTGGTGCGGTTTAACAGCCGGCATCCGATCCGCTCTTCCAGCCCCGCTATCGCCCGCGACACCGCCGGCCGGGCCAGTCCATGAATATCCGCCGCTCGGGTGAAACTCTTCAATTCGACCACCGACCGGAAAACGCGCAGACTTTCGACATATTCCATGGTGAGATCTCTAGCGTCCGTTGTTGTCGGGTAAAGCGCCGTTCACGAGGAAATGGCTTCTATCATCGATGTGTTGCCCGGCCGGAATCCAGGAGAATGCTTCCGGCAGCCATTTTCTCGACCATCCAGGCTTTCAGCGATTTCACACCTGGTTGAAGTTCGTCCGCATCGGGGTGTACGAGATAGTATCCGTTCGGCAGCGGCAGCGCTTTGCCGAACGGTTCGACAAGCGACCCTTCAGCAAGCTCGGACTCCACGAGGATGGGACTTGTCAGGACCACCCCTTGCGCGCGCACGGCTGCTTCGATTGCCATCAAGGACTGATCGAATTGAATGCCGGCGATCGCTTCGATCTGCGCTTCGCCAAGATTGCTGAAGCGCGTCAACCAGGCCGACCAGTGCGGATGCAATGTGTTGTGGAGCAGCGTCGCCGATCGAAGGTCTTCGGGTCGCTTCAGTTTCCACTTCTTCGCGTAAGCTGGGCTGCAGTAGACGCGCCCCTCATCGGGGCAAAGCAGTTGAACTGAAAGTTGCGGATCGGCGCCGTTGAAATACCGGATCGCGAGATCGACGGCATCGAGTTCGAAATCGACGAGCGTGGTGGACGTCGAAAGGCTCAGCGCGATTCCCGGGTGCGCCTGCAGCAAGTCCGCCATGCGCGGAGCAAACCACTTTGCGGCAAAGCTCGGCGGCATCGAAAGCCGCAGGCCTTTGTTCTGACGTTCCCGCAAGCGGCGGCTTGCATGGATGATCTCCGCGAGCGCCGGCTGGATCCGCGCGAAATACGCGCGGCCTTCGGCAGTCGGCGTCACCTGCCTTATCTGCCGCACAAACAGGGCGACGCCGAGCCACCCTTCGAGCTTCTGGATTTGCTGGCCGACCGCGCCGGGCGTCACGCTCAGCTCTTCGGCAGCTAGAGTAAAACTGCCGAGCCGCATTGCAGCCTCCAGAGCTACCAAGGCCTTCATGGGCGGGATGGGTCTCATGGCGTAGTTTTCCTATTGCATTGGAAAAATTTAATCATTTGTACCGCATCGGCGGCGTAACCACAATGAAGACGGGAAACATTCTTCGAGTTCGTCGCCATGAACCCCGCCTACCTCGCCTTTGCAGCGCTCGGCCTCATCTGGGGCACCAACTTCATGTTCATGAAATGGGCGAGCCTCGACATATCGGCGTCCCAGATCGTCTTTCTCCGGACGTTGTTTGGCTTCCTGCCTATCCTGGCGATGGCGCTGCTCAGGGGCGAGCTGAAATGGCGCCATCTGCGCCACGCACCTCATTTCCTCGTCATGTCGCTGCTTGCCACGGTGGTCTACTACTACGCGTTCGCGAAGGGGGCGGCGCTGCTGCTATCCAGCGTGGCGGGCATGCTAAGCGGAGCGATCCCGCTGTTTTCCTTCCTCGCCGCATGGGCGCTATTGCGCCTGGAACGCCCAACTGCGCGGATGATTTTTGGCATCGTAAGCGGCTTCGTGGGCGTGTTGATGATTGCACGGCCATGGAATGCCCAGGCAAGCGGCGTGGATTTGCTCGGTGTCTTTTATATGGTCGCCGGTTCACTCAGCGTCGGATGCTCGTTCGTGTACGCGCGGCGCTTTCTCTCCGGCCTCGACCTCTCGCCACTGGCGCTTTCGACATGGCAGATCGGCTTCGCGCTTGTCGTGCTGAGTTGCGTCACAGACTTCCACGGCATGGCCCGTGTAACAGGCGACACGCGAGCAGCGCTTGGGCTCGTCCTGGGTCTCGGGATGACAGGAACGGGGCTTGCCTACATCCTGTATTACTTCATTGTCGGGCGGCTCGGCGCGGTCGCGGCTTCCAGCGTGACGTATATCCCGCCTGTCATTGCCTTGCTGCTGGGATTGTCGATCGGCCACGAACCGATGCGCCCGCTCGATCTGATCGCGATGGCGGCCATTCTCACGGGCGTCTACCTGCTCCAGAACCGGGCGCGCGAGAAGCCGGCTGGCGTGCCGCAGACTCGATCAGCGATGGGTTGGATGCGGTCGCGTTGATCGGAACTTTCTCCGGCGTACTGCCTCGCCTTCTTCCTGGCGTTCGAGGCGTGTTCTCGCCCAAAGACGTTCACGATGCGCTGGCTAGTCCACATCGCTTCCTCCCAGGTACGATACAGGCCCCCGTCAAGCTGCTATGCCTGGAGAACACCCACAGCGTCGACGGGGGAAAAATCTGGCCCATGACTGCGAATGTCGCCGTCGTCGCAAACGGAGTCGGCGACGCGCTGGGCTCGCAGCTTCGCTCAGTTCGCAGCCTTCGGCGTTAGCGGTTCGAGCCCGGTCCTCGCAATCGCGGGGGCCGCGTCCGGCGATGACAGAAAACGGATCAGCGCCTCTGCGCCGGCTGGATTTTTCGCATTGGTGGCGATCCCCCCGGAGAACACCGTGTAGCTTTGTACCTCCGCGGGCAGACTGCCGACCACCGTCACCCCCTTCACCGACAACAGTTCGACTGTCTGCTGAAATCCGATCTCCGCTTCGCCGTTCGCGACGACTCTGGCGACCTGCTCGGCCGGGATCATGCGGCTCTTGCTCTCCACTTGCCCCTCGATACCGAGACGCCAGAACAGTTCGCTGCCGATATAGACTCCACTTGCGCTGTCCGGATAGACGATCGACTTCGCAGCGAGCAGCGAGCAGCGTGCGCCGCAACGCGTCGACCGAGCTGATATCCGGCTTCGGCGCCCCCTCGCGAACCGCCATGCCGATTGCCGAGCGTGCGAAGTCCACGTTGCTGCCAGACACGACCTCGCCAGCGTTGATCTGATCGTCGAGCGCATAGTCGACCACGATCAGCACGTCGGCCCACTCGCCGTGCGCAAGTCGCACCGGGATGGCATTCACGGCCGTGCCCACCGCAGGCCCCCAGACGGTGACCAGCTTATCGCCGGTCGCCTCCTCGAATTGCGGGCCCAGTTCGCGATAAGCTGACGCAAAATCGCCCGAAATCATAACCTTGACTTTATCTGCCGATGCCGCGCCGCTGCCCAGCAATGCGCCCGCAACGCAGAATACGAGTGCGTGAACTCTCAGCTTGCGACCAGTCACGGCCCCGCCCCATGTCGATCGGATGCGCCAGCCCGGACATGCATCGAGTCCGGACGCCACTCATGATGTTATTCCTTTCCACCTTTTTGCATTCGAAGGTGCCGTCGAACTGTCAGGGATGCACAATATCGGGCGACGTGGCGAGAGCGGACTTCGAACGAACGCGCAAGCCACTATCGGAGAGGGAGCGCGCGATGGGCGTCACTGCAAATTCAACGAACCTGCTCGCGAAACTCGGCATCGCGGCATTCGGATTCAGGTCTCGCAACGTCACGGCCCGGCTTCGGCCGTATTCACCATCGATGCACCAGCCCAGGCAGACACCAGACGGTTAGAACGAGGCACCGCAGGCTCGATGCTTGATGACAGCCGAAATGCCTTTCGCTCACTCATTCCAAACGTAGGGATTGTCGCACCCGCGAAACCACCCATCGGCGCGACGCTTATGGGTGAGTTGAATATATCGGGAGACCTGAACTTTCACGAAGCGGCAGGCGTCGTTCCCAGCTCTCAAGACAACCGTACATACGCAACAAATAAAAGCACAATCGGAATCGCGAGTGCGACGTCGACTGTTCCGATCAAAAAATTGCCGTCTGAAAAATCTGCCAGAATACGTGCACAAAGAAACGCGAGCAACAATAGACCCAGCATGCCGACATACGTTCCGGACACTAGCCGCCCAAAAGTCGCCCTGTGCTGGCCGTAGAAGACACTCTCACGAGTAAAGGCGACCGAGTCGGGCGGCAGTTCGAGTCCGGCTCTTAGTTCCGGTTCCATCGCCGCAAGGTAGGCGTAGCAGCGGCGAATAAATGCCGTACGGTGATACAGAACCGCCGTCAGATAGAGGATGACCATGAGCAGAATGCTCTGGATCAAGCCATAAGGAAAGCTTCGTCGGAGATCTTGTCGCGCCCCTTCGTCGGACATGCCGACCAGTTTCGCAATCAGATCGACGAGCAGTGGCTGCGCCTGCGGCACGTTGAACGTCACGAGCGCAGCCACCCCGACTACGGCCAGTAACTGCAGCAACGTGGTGTTACGTTGCTCCCACATCTGCAGCGTCAGCTCGTAGGTCTTTTGATAGTGGTCGGCAACGATTTCCGCACTTTCTTGCATGACGTGCTCCTTGTCGTGCATGCCATGGGCAAACCTGGCGCAAGAGCGCCCTTACGGCGCCAGCATGTTGATCACTGTCTTCAGGCGATCGCGTCTCGCCTTGTCGTCGATCTGCGCGACGCTTGTATTCAGGTCGGCGAGCACTGCGGCAACCTTCCAGCGGGGAGCCCCCTCAGCGACGACCTGGGCCGCGAGTTTCTCAGCCAGGTCCGCATTTCCTTCGTCGAACGCCGCGCAGAGCAATGTCGGACGCAGCCATTCATCCGTAATGCCGCGCTTTCTGGCGCGCTCGCACGCCGCGATCACCAGATTCAGCACTGACCGCGCGCGCTCCTCGTCGCCCTTCTGCCTTCGTTGCAGATAGAGGCGAGGCAGATTAGACGAGCAATAGTATTCGTTAAGATCCAGTTCCATGCCACGCTCGTAACACTCGATTGCGCGCTCGAGATAGGACAGGCGATCTTCCGCCGCAGTCGCTTCCTTGAAGAGCTGCTTGTATCGTCCCCCCAACAGTCCAAGGCGTTCCGACGTGGGACCACAGGTCTCAACCAGTGCTTCGAGTTCCGCTATCGCCTCGAAGCCGGCTCCCATTTTCGACAGTGCGAGCGAGCGCTGTTCGCGCACCCCTTCCTGTTGGCGAAATTCTTCTGGCAGCGAATCGATGAAGGCAAGCAGTTTTCCCCAGTCGTCGGCGACTTCGACCGAATCGCGCAACAGCAACAATAACGCCAGGACCACAGCCCCAATCAACGGTGGAACACCGTGCTTCTTGACGAGTTCCTGCGCCTTGTCCATCCGCTGTGCGCGCGGAAGCAGGCGAACCGTGCGCACGGAGGACTGGAACGCGGCAAGCTCGGCCATGCGCTGCTTCATCGTGGAAGCCGCATGCGGGTCCACGTTGGACGGAAATCCGTTGATTGCGTCATGCATCGGCGAGGTGCTTTGCGCGAGCCGCGCAATCGGCCCTTCGATAGCCTGCCGGATGCTCTGCGCTGTGGGTAAGGTAACGTCGCCGTCAGTGAGCGGATAGCGGACCGTTCTCAGTTGCGCAAGATCGAAGAGTTGACGCGACCAGTCGGCCGCGAGCAGCACGCAGCCCTTCAACTGCGACGCGTGACGAATCCCGACTTCGTAGTACACGTTGCCGTTGGGGATCGTCATGTCAGCCAGCACGAGATCGGCGAAATAGATCCGTTCGAGCATCTGGGTGACGATCATCGAACCGGTATCCTGATCCGCGCGCACCGCTTCATAGCCAAGCGACTCGATGACCGGCACGTATGCGCGATCCCACAGCCCGTTAAAATCGATCTCCGCAGGCCCCTGTCCCGCTTCGAGCTGGGTTCGCCTGCGTCCGTACGGCATGATGACGAAACATAGTGGTTTTGGCATGATATGCCCTCACGTTTCAGTCTGAAGCACAGTGATGACGTGCCACCGCCCACCGATCCGGCGGACTTCCTCGATCAGATGCTGTGTACCGCCGGGCCCATCGGCCCGACGTCCGTCCCATAGCGCAATAAACTCCACCTTCTGCGCACCGAATCGTGTCGCCGATTCGAGCATCCACTGGTTGTTGCGTGCATAGGTTGCGCCATCTTCATCGGCGAGCCGATTCTCCTCGGGCATGACATGAAGCACTGCCCGTGACTTGACGGCCTCAAAGCGGGCACGCCATTGCGCACCGGCGAAGTCGACCGATCGTGCGAGGAACACCGGCTCATCGAACGGAAGATAGACTTCGATGTGCACCCCGCGCGAAAGCGCCGCCTCGGCAAAGATCAGATCGCCGCCGCACGCGCCGCCACAGATCGCGAGATCGGCCGGTCCGGCATCCAGGCGGCTCAGCAGCTCTGCCGTAGCGCGTGTCACGAGTGGCTCCTTGTGCGGCGAAAAACGCGGAATCTTTCGCCCGGGGGCATCGATCATATGTCCGCTAAACAGGAAGACGCGGCGCGGCCCGTTGCCAGCCGCATCGCCCGATGGCGTAAAGTGCAACGCAAGAATGGCACGCCCTGAGAAATCGATGTTCACCTGCCCTCCCGATCATTCGCCAGTCACGTGTGGTCCATGGTACGACAGGCATCAGAACGAACACGTCGCACGATACGGACGTCCAGGCAGATACGTCCGCCCCTCGTCGGCCGTCAAGTTCCGTCCGGCCCCTTTGCGTGCAAGGCTGATTAGTTCGTCCACTTGCATGCGCCAAAGCCGCACCGGTGTTTCAGAGCCACCGCTCACGAGCCACTGCCCGGGGCTGAAGGTAATCGTGCCAACGCTCGCGCCTGTACGATGATCAACGTTGGCTCGTCAAAAGGAATATAGATTTCCAGATGCCTCCGCGTGCGAGCGCCTCCTCCGCGAAGACGGGATCTCCGCCGCATGCTCCTCCACAAATCACGAGGTCCGCCGGGCGCGTTCAGTTCGTCCAGCAGGCTCGCAATGGCGCGGGGCACTACCGCCTCCTTCTACGCCGGTAAACGAGGTTCCGTCCGCGCGGGGCACCCCCCATGAGCCGTATCGGCCCTGCGCCTTTAGACGGTTCGACTCGACAGGATTTGAAGGCCAGGCGAGCTACACGGTCGGCGTAGCGCGGATCGACCAACCCGGAAGTTCACCCGACTGACGAAAATCAGGCGAATCCTCGCGAAGACTCTAAAATAAAAATAGCTGATTCGTTTTAAAGTGGAAAGCCAAACGCCGTTCGTCGCCGACCGCCGGTGCTATGAATAAGCGAGGGTTGCAAAATGGCATTCGCCTCCGGGTACGAACACGATATCTTCGTAAGCTACGCGCACCTTGACAACGAGGGTGAGCCCGCCTGGGTCGACACGTTGCTGCGGCAATTGCACACCGATCTGAAGCAGCGCCTCGGCACCGAAGACCTCAAAATCTGGATCGACCATGCCGTAGAAGGCAACCGGCCGCTCACGCCGGGGATCATGCAAGCGCTCAAGGGTTCTGCAATCCTCCTCGTCGTCATGTCCATGGGATACCTGGCATCGGAATGGTGCACGAGGGAGAGGAGCGCGTTTCTCGGTTTCGTCAAGGATTGCGTCGCGGACGGACGGATCTTCATCGTCGATTGCCGGGAAACCGATTTGCGCGCCCGGCCGCCCGAATTTGGCGACCTGACAGGGTTCAAGTTCTGGACCCGGGATCCCGACGCTGACGGCGCAACTCGTACGCTGGGACCGCCGGACATGAAGGAACACGCTTACACCACCATGGTTATCAACCTGAGCGACCGGATCGCCAGGACGCTCAAGCAGCTGCGCATAGAGCGCGGCGTGCGTAATCAGGCTGGCACGGCGGCGGTGACGGAACGCATCTTCGTCGCACGCTCGACCGACGATCTCGAAGGCCGGGAAGAAGAACTCAACGGCTATGGGAGACAGGCCGGGCTTGAGGTCCTCCCCGACACCTGGTATCCGGAAAGCAGCGAAGCGGATTTTCGCGCCGCCATGGAAGCCGACCTGAAGCGGTGCGTACTCTACGTTCAATTGCTGAGCACTTCACGAGGCCGAAAAGCGCGCTTCGCCGGCGACAAACGCTTTCCCGCCCTCCAGTATCAGATTGCCAGCCAGTGCCAAAAGCCGATGTTTCTCTGGCGTCACCCCAACGAAGACCTCTCCGCCATCGACGACGAGACGCATCACGCGCTGGTCGAGGGTGCGAGAGCCGAAGGATTCGAAGATTTCAAGGCCGCCGTCGTCGCAGCCGCGCGCAGCAAACCGCCAGCCGAAAAGATCCGTTCGCCTCGTGTATCGGTGTTTGTGAATGCCGACAGGGACGATCTCGACGTGGCGCGCCAACTGGGAGAGGTGCTCGCTGCACGCGGTGTGGAATGCTACTGGCCGCTCCTCGAAGGAAGCCCGGAACGCGTGCGGCGGGATCTCGAGGACAATCTCAACGAATGCGACGGACTGGTGCTGATCTATGGCGCGTCGGAGCCGGCGTGGATCCGGGACCAGTTGCGACAAGGCCGAAAAATACTGAGCCAGCGCGAGCGGGCGCTAGCCGCGCTGGCGATCTATCTGGGTCCTCCGCCCGAGCAGAAGAAAGAATTGGCCGTGGCACTGCCCGGCCTCCTCGTGCTCGACGGCCGTGCAGGCGTCAACCCCACGGCGCTGCTTCCGTTCGTGCAAAGACTGACGCCGGGATAAGGATGAATCGTGGAGCTGATCGTTGGGTTCAGCAGTCACCCCTATCCCGGCTTGCGGCCTTTCCGCTTTGACGAGTCGGACATCTTCTTTGGCCGCGAAACGCAGATCGACCAGTTGCTCGCCCGGATCGCCGCGAACCGCTTCCTGACAGTCATCGGCCCTTCCGGTTGCGGGAAGTCCTCGCTTGTCAGGGCTGGCATGCTGCCGGCCCTGACGGCCGGGTTCATCGCGCAAGTGGGCGCGCGTTGGCGAATTGCCGAATTGCGCCCGGGTGACAGTCCGCTGCGGCATCTCGCCGAGGCGCTCGCGATACCCACCGTGCTCGGCCCCGGGCGCGACACTGAGGAGTCCATCGCCTTCATCGAAGCAACGCTGCGCCGGGGGCCGCTCGGACTGATCGAAATCGTCAAGGGCGCCCAGACGATGCAGGGCGCAGCCTTGCTGGTGCTCGTCGACCAGTTCGAGGAAATTTTTCGCTACCGCGAGCAACTCTCCTCCGACGAGGCGGACGCGTTCGTCGCGCAACTGCTCGCCAGTTGCGCCCAGACCGAGACACCGATCTACATCGTCATTACGATGCGCTCCGACTATCTCGGCGAGTGCGCGGTATTTCGCGGTTTGCCCGAAGCGGTCAGCGACAGTCAATACCTCGCCCCTCGCATGACCCGCGATGAGCTGCAACTGGCAATTTGCGGCCCTGCCCGTGTATTCGGCGCGCAAGTCGATCCCCGGCTGCAAAACCGGCTGCTCAACGACTTCGGCACCGACACCGACCAGTTGCCACTGCTTCAGCATGCGCTCGCCTGCTTGTGGAGCCGCCGCGACGAGGCAATGGCAGCGCCAGTCCTTACCGTCGAAGCTTACGATGCCTTGGGTGGGCTTGCGTCTGCGCTATCCAATCACGCCGACGAAGTGCTTGCCGAACTGACACCCGAGCGGCAACGCATTGCGCAACTCATGTTCAGGCGGTTAAGCGGTTCGGCGGACGGACGGCGCGACGTCCGCGCACCCGCACGGGTCGACGAACTGAGCGGCGTCTCAGGCGCAAGCATCGATGAGGTGATCGCCGTCGCGGACGCGTTCCGGCGGCCCGATCGCTGCATGCTGAGTCCAACCGAAGCACCGCTGCACCCGGACACGGTGCTCGACCTGAGCCATGAAAGTCTGGTCCGCCAGTGGCACAAGCTTGCAGCGTGGTCAGCGGAGGAAGCAGAATCGGCGGATCTGTACCGGCGGCTCTCCGACTGGGCCTTGCGTTGGGAACAGGGCAAGGCCGACCTCTGGCGAGGTCCCGATCTCGCGAGCGCAACCGCGTGGCGTCTGAAAGAAAAACCCACTGCCCAGTGGGCTGCGCGCTACGGCGACGCGCGATGCTATACGCGCGCGATGAAATTTCTCGACGCGAGCGAGGAAGCGCATCAGCGCGAAGAAGCGGAGCGGGCGGACCGGAAACGGGCACGAACCCGCCGCAGCCGGTGGTTTGCGTTTGGCCTCGGCTTCGCGGCATCCGCTGCTGCCGGATACCTTTGCTATCTCGTTGCATATGTCTTCGACTACAAGGCGTACTTCAAGGAAACGCTAGACGTTCGTGGCGTGCCTAAGGGCGTCGATGAACTGAGTAGCGAAGAGGTCGCGCAGCGCAACGCGTCGTATCTTGTGACAAGGAGAGGACGGCTCGGCCCCGTACTGAGCGTTCAGCTGGTCAACGCATCGAAGGAACCCATGGACAAACAAGGCTCGATCCAGGCCGTGGGCGATACCGACATCGAAAGGCGTACCAGTCGAACCGAATACGTGTATGACAGCAAAAACCAGTCAGTCGTCTACGAAAATTATGTCGACCGCAATGGACATCGCATCCGGACCGTGGTCTATTCCCCCGCGGACCCCCATCACCCGAATGAGCGTAACGAGTACCCGGTCTCCGCGAACGGAGCCGTTGCGGCGGGAAACGGAAGCTGCGAAGCCTACGAGGCCGTGGACTATTCGCAAGACGGCTATCGTCAGCGCGTGCGCTACCTCGATCAGGCAGGAAGACCCACGCCGGATGCCAATGGCGTATTCATGCGGCAATATCAGCGCGATGCAAAGGGCCACGTGATCCGGATGACATCGTTGTGGCTGGACGGTCGCCCGATGCTCGCAAACGACGGAACCGCGACTAGCCTGCTGACGCGTGACGAACGCGGCAACCTCGTTGCCGCGGAGTTCCTCGACGCAGCGGGCAGGCCCGCCAACGTTAAATACGGGTTCAGCAAGTTCACATGCACCTATGACGACAAAGGCAACTGCGTCGCCCCTGCGCTTTGGCACGCAGACGGGCGGCGGCTTCGGCAGAATCCGACCTTCAAGCTTTTCTGCTACGCATCGAAGCTCGAATACGACCAGCACGGCAACGCAATCGAACAAATGTGCCTGACAAAAGACGGCAATCTGGGAAATGGATTGGCCTATGCAAAAACGGACTATGACCGCGACGGCAAGCCAACCGCGGACCACTATTTCGACCGCAACGGCCGTCCGACGTCCGGACCAGGGGGCGGTGCGGGGATGCGGCTGTCGCACGACAGCGACGGGAATCTGACTGAAGTGACCTTTTTCGATGCCAACGGGACGCCGACCCCAGGAAACGGCGGCTACCACAGGCGGGTCAGCCAGTTCGATCACGATCACCACGAGGTTCGCACCGAGTATCAAAACGGCAACGGAGAACTGGAAGCAATCGACGGGGGATACGCGGCGATCAGTCGACTCTTCGATTCGCAGGGCAACGAGGTACAAACGGAGTATTGGGGACCCGACGGCAAACCATGGCAGAGCCAGACAGCCGGTTACGCGCTCAGGAAAGCAGGTTTCGACACATGCGGGCGTGAAACCGATACGTGGTTTTTCGACGGGAACGCGAAGCCGACGCGTTCTTCAAACGGATACGCGCATGTCTTCAAGCAGTACGACGAGGCCAACAATGTCAGTGACGAACGCTATTTCGACGAGCGTGGTCAGCCGGTTCGCTCGAAAGACGGGTATGCGCGCGTGGCCCGCAGGTATGACCGAAATCGCAACGTCGTGGATGAGCGCTATTTCGACGAACGTGACGCGCCGCTTGCATTACTGAACCTCTATGCCGAGCACAGGAGTCTCTACAACGAAAGCGGTGCGCTCGTGGAAGATGAATTTCTGTCCGTGAGCGGCGAGCCTGTTGTGGGCGCGGACGGGTGGGCGAAACAGACGCGTCGCTACGATGCGGGGAACCGCCTCGTCGAAAAGACGTATCTCGGCGTTCATGGAGAACCCGTCGCAAACTCAGACGGAATCGCCCGCGTCGTCTACACGAACAATCAACACGGCCAGGAGACCGGTGAGGCTTACTACGGCGTCGACGGCAAACCCGTGCAAATAAAAGAGGGATACGCCCGGCAGGAGACCCGCTACGATGCCAGTGGTGACATAGTCGGAGAAGCCTACTTTGGAACAGATGGGGCGCGCACCTTGAGGAGCGACGGGATCTCTCGCATCACATCCGTGAATAACGAGCTTGGTCAAACCGTCGCGGCGGCGCTTTATGGCGTGCACGACGAGCCGGTCATCGGAAAGGGAAATTTTTCTTATCATCGGGCGACCTGGGTTCGGGATCAACGCGACAATGTGCTCGAATTCGCGACATTCGATACCGATGGCAAGCCTCTCAAGGGGCCGGAAGGCTATGCAAAGCAAGTGAATCGATACGACGCGGCTGGCGGGCTGGTCGAGACATCCTACTTTGGCGTCGATGGCAAACCCGTGCTGGACATTAACGGCGTTGCGCGCACCGTGTACGTGAAGAACAGGCTCGAACAGGACGTAGGCGTGACTTTTTTTGGCGCCGATGCGAAACCCGTTCGCGGCAGCCACGGATACGCGACCGTTTTCAATCACTATGACATCCACGGCAACCTCATCGAGCAGACGTACGCGGATGAGAAGGGTCAGCCCGCCCTGCTTGACCAGAAGTTCGCACGGGTCACCTTTGTCAACGACAAGCTGGGTCGCCAGGTCGAATGGGCATATTTCGGCGTCGACGGCGCGCCGGCGAATGGACCGGTCAAGTACCCGTTCCACCGCGCCCGGCGCGTCCTGGACGAGCGCAACAACGAACTCGAACTGGCTGCTTTCGGAATCGACGACAAGCCGATACCGCTGCTGGACGCGGGCAACGGCCAGCGCTGCGCGACAGTACGGCGGCAATACGATGCAGCAGACAAGGTCAATGGGACCGAATGTGTGGGCGACACCGCAAAAACGGGCGCGAATCAGAATGCGCCCGCGAGGGGATCACGCCCCCCGCGTCCCGCCGTGGTCAAAACGGGTTTGAACTAGAGGCTGCCTGCAATCGCCCATCCACGACAGCGCCGAACGGCCTGCGCGAATGCCCGCTTCTACAGCAAGGACGGACGACCCGGTCATTCTCTGGATATCGCTCCCCCTTCCTGCCATCAGGTCCGCCATTGCTGGCATTCATCTGATGAAAGCAGCGATCGGTCGTTTATCATGGTTAGCTCACGTCGTTTGAACGAGCCGTCGGTAAATATGTTGAATACCCGAAAGATTTTGATGATTATTGGAGGGCTCCTGCTCGGTGCAGCAGGGACCACGTACCTGATGCTCCTTCAGGCGGACCGCCGCGAAATGGCAGAAGTCACGGCCGCCATGGATGAATCCGCACACCCTCCTGCCGTCGATTCGCGCGTCGGCGGTCACGTGGCGGAAGGCAGCATCGGCGAGTCGAAGCCATCCGGTGCAATCACCCAAAGCACTGCCATCGCGCAGCAGCCGGTGGTTCCCACTCCGGCTCCCGCTCTGGCAGTAGCACCTGCACCCATGGCGGCCGCGCCCGCATCCAGTCCGGCCGCCGCACAAGTCACCGGGCAACCGAAATCGCAGGTACAACCGAAGCAGGCTCCATCGGCGGCAGTCGCGTCGGTGAACGTGCAGGACTCGGGTGCGCCGAAGGTGGTTTCAGAGCAGCGCGCCCAGCGTGGACGAGACGGTCTGGACCATCGCGCGATAACGACTCAAGGCGCGACACCGGAAACGGACGAACTGGTCAGGGAATCGGCGAAGCTCGATCCTTCGTTGCCGCCTCCCACGTCCTTGCCGCCCGCCAGCCTCGGTGATCGCGCGAGCACGGACCAGCGCGGCACGTATCAATCCGGGGCCGCGATGACGGACCAACTGGTGCGGGATTCGGCCAAGCTCGATCCTTCGTTGCCTCCGCCGGATATGTCCGCCGCTCGCGCCGGCATGGCCCAACGTAGCTCGAAGCCAGGCACGGGCTCGAACCCGGTCGCGGCCGCGATGACGGATCGGCTCGTCAGGGATTCGGCCAAGCTCGATCCTTCGCTGCCGCCACCCAGGTAACCGCCTTCTCCGGCAGCACATGCGGCTGCACGAACGCTCCAGGCACGCGCCGCAGCACCTTTACAGTCATGTCGACCTCGGCAGCCGTCGAACAACCCTCAACGACTTGCGCCTGCCGGCCTGCCCGTAAACGGCCATTCAGCAGCCGAGGACGCCAGTGATGTGTGAACAGAAGTAGCGACGGGAAGTGTGGCTGTCACGAGCAACAGTTTAGAGGCCTGCGCACCATGAAGACTCACAATACGTGTTTCGTCCCGGCGCTGGCTGCACTTTGCGTGGCTTCGCTCGCAACGCTCGTCGCGTGCGGCGGAAGCGTCTGCGTCGGCGTCGACGGCTGTGGCGGCGGAAACGGGCAGGCAAGCGTCGCCCTATCCGGCACGGCCGCCACCGGCAACGCGCTGGCCGGCGCGACGGTCGGTTTCAGTTGTGCGCAGGGTTCGGACTCCAGCTTGTCAGACGGCGGTGGACACTACAGCATCACGTTCAACGCCACGCTTCCCTGCATCCTCACCGTGACCTCCGGAGGCACGACGCTGCATTCGCTGGCATTCGCCGGCGGCACCTTCAATACGACGCCCGAGACCGAACTGACGCTCGTCTACCTTGCTTCGCAACTCGGGACGACCGAGACAAGTCTGATTGCGGGTTTCCCGAGCAATTCACAGCTCCAGCAGGTGCTTTCAAACCCGGCCGATGTGCTGGCTGCGCAATCGGCAGTCGTCACGAATCTGCAGCAGCACTATGCGGTCACGCTGACGGCACCGGCGTTTCTGACGACACCGTTTATTGTCGGGCAAGCAGGCGTCGACAGCGATCTCGGCGCGCTGGCGACAGCAGGCGCCATTGACGCCAATGGCATGCCCGATCCGGGCGCCGTCTCCCTGCTGTCAGCGGCAGGTCTCGCCCATCCGCTCACGACGACGTCCACACCTTCATCCGGCACTGGCGGCACGGGCAGCGCCACCGGCGGCATGATGTGACGTGTGGCGAGCCGCAGGCACCACGCAGTTTGAGCAGACCATTCGTGACAAAGTAAACAGGACCTAGGCATGAACCCGGATAAATTCATCCGGTGCCGCGCGCTCTGTCACCAGCGCGTTTACCGGCGCGTCAGGATCTGCATATCCTATTGCCATTCCGCAAAACAACATCTCCTCCTCAGGAACAACGAGGAACCTGCTAACTGTCTTTGGAAAGAGACTCCAGCTTTCTTGAGGGCAGCTATCCAGCCCATTGGCTTTCAGCAGAAGCATTACAGTCTGGAGATACATTCCCAGGTCGACCCATTGTGGGCGTCCCATGTTACGGTCGATAAAACAAAATAGCGCGGCCGGCGCTCCAAAAAACTGAAAGTTGTCGCGAAAGCGCTGCCCCCGTGCCGCCTTTTGCTCGGCCCCAATGCCGAGCAGGCGATACATGTCCTCCCCTGCCCTGAATCGCCGGGTGCGGTACGGCTCGCCGAGCGACTTTGGATAAACATCGTAATCAAGGGTATCCTCGCGAAACGAATCCAGTGTCCGCGCTGCCATCACCTGCTTCAGATCGACGAGTCGCTGGCCGACCACCAGATGAATCCTCCATGGCTGGAGATTGCCGCCCGATGGCGCCCGCGCGGCCTGAACCAGAATATCTCGCAGAAGATCCTTATCTACCGATTGCGCCAGGAACGCACGAATCGATCTGCGTTGCGCAACTGCCTCTGAAACACTGTATGTGGATGCGGCGCCTGCGTTTACTGCCTCTTTCATTACCAACTCCTCCCGACTAGTTGATGTCGTGCGGCATGGATACGACTTGAAAGGGCAGAACGAAGGGAGTCGAAAACTTCCGTTCTAGGCCTGCCCCGGGCTTGGGGCGCCAGACAGCTCCAAACCACGAAAAAGTACAGTGACCAACGTATCGGCCATTGACGCAACTGAGGCAGGGTCGTCTACTGCCGAGCCATAGACCGCCTGCAAAAGAGCGCCAATACTGAACGTAAGTGCACAGGCGCCCACAATGATGTTGGTTACCTCATGCACCGGAAGTCGGCGGACCAATCCTGCTTGCATCGCCTCCTCGATCGCATCATTGAAGACTTGATACCCTTGCGACATATAGATCTTTGCGAGCCATTTCAGTCGAGGTGTGCTTTGCATGCCCTCATGTATCAAGATTCGATTGAGGTCTGGATCGGCCGCGTTACTCGAAACAAACGTCCGAATCATGATCTTCAGTCGGGTTAGGGGATCAACGTCCGCCAGATTCAAGAATTGCCCGATCGGGAAAACCGCACCCCGCTTCCTCATGATATGGTCGATCGCCGCCTCCCAGAGCTTTAGCTTGCTGCCAAAGTGATAGTGAACCATCGACTGAGTCAGGCCAGCCTTCGTCGCAACGTTTCCCGTGCTAACCGCGTCGTATCCATGCTGCGCAAACAGCGCGACGGCCGCAGCGATCAACCGGTCTCGTGGGGCCATCTCCTCAAGCGGCTCAACAGCCTTTTCCTTTGTCTTACCAACATTCCTTCCAGGCTTGCGAATCACGCCGAACCCCCTCTGTAAAGTATCTGGAACGGGCTGCAACTCGTCT
Source organism: Paraburkholderia sp. GAS448 (assembly GCF_050435685.1). Taxonomy (NCBI): domain Bacteria; kingdom Pseudomonadati; phylum Pseudomonadota; class Betaproteobacteria; order Burkholderiales; family Burkholderiaceae; genus Paraburkholderia; species Paraburkholderia sp. GAS448. The sequence goes on along the minus strand of NZ_JBNDKT010000005.1, from coordinate 178,300 downwards.
GTTTGCAACACGAACGTAATACTCTACCTGAGGCTGACCCGGGCACAACAGGAACCGGACGCAGGCGCACGACCTCCTGTCGCCCCGCAACTCTGGGCACTCCACTCATCAGGCAACGCCGCGCTTCCGTGATCCGGCTGCAGTCTCGTCCGCCAAAGCGCCGTCAATCTCAACGCTCTGGATTCGCGCGAAATCGCGTTACAACCCGTGGTCAGGAGACAAACCCTTCGAAAGATGCAATGCCAAGCGGTGCCAGATCTACAGGTCGAACCGGTAACTCGCCAGTCGAAAACTGTGGTGTCGGAGCTGGCTGCACAATCCCTCCCTCCTCGACGAAAACCCGCCGCTCTACCAGATGCCGATGCCGCTGTGCTTCCGAAAGCGTAAGAACCGGTGCGTAGCAAACGTCAGTGCCTTCGAGTATCGCGGTCCACTCATCTCTCGTCTTCCGCCGAAAGAGCTCTTCCATGTCTGCATGTAGTGCCGCCCAGTTCTCCCGGCGCTCCCGCTCACTGGCAGCCACCGACGACTTCAAACCGGTTAGTTCACACAGCTTCTGAAAGAATGCAGGTTCAAGAGGGCCGATAGACACGTGGCGACCGTCCGCACACTCGTAGGTCCGGTAGTACGGCGCGCCGCCGTCGAACACGTTTGCTTCCCGCTCTTCGCGCCACTCGCCCTCTGAGGTCTTTTCCATGATCGCCGTCATCAACGACACTGATCCGTCGCACATCGCGGCATCAATCACGTCACCAAGGCCAGTGCGTTGAGCAGCAATAATTGCGGCCAACATGCCCATGATCAGATAGAGCGCCCCGCCCGCAAAGTCGCCCCAAACGTTAAGTGGGGGTATCGGCCGCTCCTTCGAGCCGATCGCAGCCAGCGCGCCGGTGATCGCGATGTAATTGATATCATGCGCCGCAGAGTCCGCCAGCGGTCCTCTTTGCCCCCAACCGGTGAGTCTTCCATACACAAGCTTCGGGTTGCGCGCGAGCAGTTCCGCTGGACCCAGTCCAACGCGCTCCATGACGCCTGGTCGGTACGCCTCGATCAACCCGTCCGCTTGATCAGTCAACTCCATGACTCGGGCAACGTCGACCGGAGACTTGAGGTTCGCTCGAACTCGGCGCCGACCGCGCACCGCAATTGGACTTTCCGGCTCATCTGTAGAGTCTGGACGTTCGATGCGAACGATCTCCGCGCCCAAATCGGCAAGCAGCATCGACGCAAATGGTGCTGCTCCCATACCGGCAAACTCAATCAGGCGAATACCTTTGAGCGGCCCCACCAAAGGTGGATTCCGGTCTGCAAATGAATTCATTTTCATCTCCTGCATTGGCGTCAAGGCAGCCGCCAACCGACCCTGTCGCTCACACAATCTCAGGGCCGCGTTCTACTGAATACAATCGTCCCACTCGTGTAGAACATGCCGCCTACTCCATGTGCAACGGATATTTCCACGCTGGGCACTTGTGCCGACGCGATACCCCTGACCTGCCGGATCGACTCCTGCAGTGCATACATTCCATACATACCCGAGTGCATGTAACTCAATCCGCCTCCATTGGTATTGACAGGGAGTCGCCCGCCAGGGGCAGTGTTCCCCTCTCTGATGAAGCTTGCCGCCTCTCCAGGCTCGCAAAAACCGAGGTCTTCCAGTCCGTAGAGGGGAAGGTGCGCAAAGGCGTCGTAGAGCATCAGATGATCCACGTCGGCGTGACTGATGCCCGCCTCTGCGAACGCATCACGGCTTGCACGCCGGAACGCAGCCGATGTCGTGAAGTCCTCCATCTGGCTGATCATCGGTGTCTCGCAGCTCTCCCCGGTGCCAGCAATGTAGACCGGGCGCTCATGCAAGTCCGCAGCCCTGTCGGCGCCCGTCAATACAATAGCTCCGCCGCCGTCGCTGACGACACAGCACATCAGCAAACGGAAGGGGTAGACGATGATCCTGGACGCAAGAACGTCTTCAACCGTAATCGGATCTTTCTGGCTCGCGCGCGGATTGAGCGCGGCCCATTGTCGTTGGACCACTGCGACCGACGCCAGCGCGGACTCGTCTAAACCGTAACGCTTCAGGTAGCGCAGCACCGGAATCGAAAACATGGTCGGCGGAATGGTAGTGCCGTAAGGTGTCTCGAACTGCTGCAGCAGGCTACCCGGGACAGGTACCGGGAAGCCCGTGGGCGCAACGCGCGAACGTCCGCTTTCACCATGTGTCACAAGCACAGTACGGCACAGACCCGATTCAATTGCTGCCATCGCGTGACGAAGATGGAGCATGAATGAGCAGCCGCCGACACCGGTTCCATCGATCCACCGTGGCGTGATTCCAAGGTAGTGTGCGACCGTCTCGGGCGGCTCGCCGGCAGTTGCAATCCCGTCGATATCGGAGGGACGCAGGCCAGCATCCGCAAGCGCATTCAATGCGGCGTCAGCATGCAGCTGAATCTGCGACATCTCGGGTACTTTTCCCATTCGGGAACTTTCCGCCGCCCCTACGACAGCTACAGAACGTCGAGCCATCTTATGCCTCCACGAGCGTGAACAGAGGTAGCGTAATGTCCTCGTTCTGCTTCACGAAGACTACTTGCACCGGGGCATCCAGTTGAAGTGTATCGGGCTCCTGCGGACACCCGACGATATTCGTCATGAGCCGAGGCCCTTCCTCGAGCTCGACGACAGCGATCGAATATGGCGGAGTGAAACCGGGAGCAGGGAGATGCGAAATTGCATAGCTGTACAAGGTACCGCGACCACTTGCACGCCTTACCGAAACCGAACGACTGGCACAACGCGGACAAAACGGTCGTGGCGGAAAATAGGTATGTGCACAATCATCGCAAACTTGAATCCTCAACTCGCCGAGTCGCGTACCTTCCCAGAAGTGCGCAGTCTCCGGCGTGGGTACTGGCAATGGACGTGAAGTTTCCGTTTTCATCTGTTTCCTATCCAGTTCTGTAGCTTGATTACAGGCCACGGAGTTGGTCGTTTGCTGCCAGTTCTCTCAACTCGACCTTCCGAACTTTCCCGCTTGCAGTCAGCGGAAAACGCTCCACGCGGAAATATCTGACTGGAACCTTGTAACTCGACAGCCTTTCGCGGCAATGCCGATCCAGCTCAGCCACAGAGAGTCCGTCCTCTCCCACAATCGCAGCCGCTACGATCTCGCCGTAATACGCATCCTTGATTCCAAAGACCGCGACCTGCTCTACTCCACGAAATGCTGTGAGTACACGCTCAATTTCCGCTGGATAGATGTTCTCGCCGCCACGGATAATCATGTCCTTGAGGCGACCGCCACTTACGACGAGCATCGTGTCCTCTCTCAGGAAGCCAATATCCCCCGTCTTGACCCAGCCGTCATCCGAGAACGTTGCCTTCGTCTCTTCGGGCATGTCGAAGTACCCGCGCATCGCATAGGGCGTGCTAATCTGGATTTCACCAGAGACGCCGGGTAATACCTCAAGTCCCGTGTTTGGATCAACGATGCGAATACGATATCCGTTCAGGCTTTTCCCGCAGTTATCGAATCGGTCGGGGTCGCTGGGATCGCCACACGCGGCGACCGCGCTGACTTCGGACAATCCATAGATCTGGACGATCCCCGGGATCAAATCCTCTGCGCAGCGGCGTAGAATCCCCGTGTCAACATCCATGCCTCCGCAGGTTCCGACCCGCAGGGATGAAAGGTCATACGAGGCTCGATCCGGATGGTCAAGCAGCGCGCTCAGGGTAGTCGGCACGGCAATGTGCACGGTCGCCCTCTCGGACTCAATGATTTCAAGCATGCTGACCGCGTTGAATGCACCCTGGCCGATATACGTGGCCCCGCTGGACAGACATCCAGGCACTGCCGTGCAATAAGACGCACTGTGAAACATCGGCACGACGCATGTGATCCTGTCGTCGCTCCGAATTCCGAGGCGCTCAAAGCTCAATGTACCCTGTGCCATCACCGCCTCGTGCGTGAGCACCGCGCCCTTGGGGTAGCCGGTTGTGCCCGACGTATAGATGATGACCGCCGCGGAGCTGGGCGCGACGTCTGGGAGCGTCCTGTCGCTGGCGATTCCGATCTGGCGCAATGCGTCAAGACTTAAGCAGCCGGATTCGTCACCATCAAGAACGACCGTAAGGCCTACGTCGGGAAGCTTCTGCCGGGCGTGCGAGAACACGGCAAGATATGACTTCGAGCGGAACGATTTAGACAACGCAATCGCCTTTGCGCCCGATTGCCGGAGCGCATAGACGAGCTCTTCTTCACCAAAATACGTATTGACCGGAACGAGGATCAATCCTGCACGAGCCGCCGCAAGGCAGGTGATCAGCCAGGCCGTCGAATTCTGCGACCACAACGCCAACCGGTCACCGGGCTCGAGCCCACTCTCGAGCAGGCCCTTTCCAACCTGCGTTGCGTAAGTATCCCAATCCTCGAAGGTCAGTCGTTCACCTTCGAGCGGAAACGACACGGCAAGCGAATGCCCTGCGTCCCGAGCGCGCCTCGCAAGCGCGTCGCTGACCGTGCCAAATGTCTCCAGTCCGCTCATTCTCACGTCTCCGTTCGATCAGGCCGGCCGACCGGCCATCAGCAACGCCTGGTCATAGGTCAGAACAACCTCATCACGCTGGTTGACGACTTTGACCTCCATCGCGACGACACCCCGGTCACCCTTGCTCGAGGCCCGAGCATCAGTGACTTTGACCGAGGTAAAGATCGTGTCGCCGAAGCGCACGGGATTGGAAAAGCGGACCTTGTCCAATCCCAGAAAACCGATCGTCGTGCCAACGAAAAGCGCAGTCTGATTGATCTGGCCCGAGGTGACAGCCAAGGTAAGCAGCCCGTGCGCGATTCGCTCACCAAAGATGCCCTTTTCCGCCGCCACAGCATTGACGTGCACCGGATTGAAGTCTCCCGAGAGCCCGGCAAACAGGCCCACGTCACCACTCTCAATCGTACGTGGCGCGGTGTCGATCACCTCACCTACCTCAAAGTCTTGCCAGTATCTGGCAAATCGTCCTGCAGCCATCTATCCATCTCCTTTCTCACCATAACCGCGCGTTCGCGGCAAACGACCACCTGCTGGGTCAGCTTTGCGACGCACGCTGCGTCGACAAGACACAGCATAGTCGGAACGAGAAAAAACAAATAGGTCTATTTGTTAAGTAGATACACCTATTTATCACCTCCGCGATCGATGCGAATGTGCGCGTCGGGGCTCGTTCGCTGGCGGCTACAGTCGCATCGCGCCTGGACCAGGCGAAAAGCGCGCCGGGGCAGTCGGCGGATGTTAAGCCGTTGCTGACTATTGAATGCGGCGGCCCTTTACTTTCAGCTCCGGCTTTCGTCGATGTCACGTCAAGCCGCCCGATACAAGCAGTTGCAGTTGCAGATGGAGATGGAGATGACCTATGTATAAGGCAGACGCGACGGTGGATGGATCAACGCTGGAGGATCACTCTCGAAGCGATCCCGTAAGCATCATCCGCACCAGCCCCATGGGGAAATTTCAGGTCGCGTTGATGGTCGTGCTGTTTTGCTTGTACGCCCTGGACGGATACGATCTCCTTGCCGTAGCGTTCGCGCTGCCGGGGATTCGCAGTGACCTCAAGCTCCCGCCAGACATCCTCGGCGTCCTCGCCTCTGTCGGTCTCATTGGTAGCGGCGCAGGGGCCTTCCTGATTGCGCCGCTAAGCGATCGCCTCGGCAGGCGGCCGATCATGCTTGCCAGCCTTGTCCTTGCCGGCAGCGGGATGGTTATATGCACGATGGCCCACGGTTACGTCGCGCTTATCCTCGGGCGATCTGTCACGGGTCTGGGTGTCGGCGCCTTGTTGCCCGGCATCACTGCGTTGGCTGCGGAGTACTCAAATGATCGGGTACGGAACAGCGTAACAGTCCTTATCACCGTTGGCTTTTCAGTCGGGGGACTGGTGGGTGGTAACTTCGCAGCTGCGCTTTTGTCTCATTGGACGTGGCGCTCGGTGTTCCTGAGTGGCTCAATCGGCACTTTCTTCGCGGTCGGCATCGCAGCGATGATTGTGCCCGAATCAATTGAATTCATCGCCGCCACTCGTCCAGTCAACGCACTCGCACGAATAAACTCAGTTCTCGGCAGAATGGGAAAGCAACCCATTCCACAGATCGAATCAAGGCAGATCACCGCTTCAAAAGCTACGATCGTTCCACTCTTCAAGGCGGATCTGTTGGTGACCACCGCTGCTGTAACACTGACGTATGCGTTGCATGGCGCCACCTTTTACTACTGTCTAAACTGGTTGTCCAAGATCGCAACGGACATTGGATATTCGGCCGCGGGGGCAGCACATGCTCTGGCGTGGAACAGCGGCGGCGGACTCATCGGTGCCTTGCTCGCCGCGCTACTCGCTACCCGCATCCGGATCCAGTCGCTTATAGTCGTCGCGCTGGTTGCCAGCACCGTCGCGCTGCTCTCACTCGCTACCATTCATCGTATGTCAGATGAGTTTCTGTTTGCGAGCGGGCTACTGGGTGTAGCGCTGTATTGCGGCCAATCGAGCCTGTACGCATACATGATGCGAGCATTTCCCACGAGAGTTCGCGCCTCCGGTGCCGGCTTCGTCACCGGCGTCGGACGATTCGGAGGGATCGCCTCGCCGACTATCTCTGGATTCCTGTTTGCATCGGGTCTGAGTAACGCTCAGGTAAGCACGATGATGGCGCTGGGTTCATCCTGCGGGGCAGCGATTCTTGTGTGCTACCACACCTTCTGGCACAAGCGCCGGTAACGAAATCATATTCCCGGACGGTGAGAGCACCCATTTTTCTCCGGAGCGCCGGCTCGGAGCCGACCTTTCTCAATGTGCCGGTGCTTTCTGACGCAGACTGACATCAGGCGTGGCGGGCGCATTAGACGTCCTATGCCCGCCAGGAATGGATGTTATGTGCCTGGAAGGTCTTCTGCCAGCGCGACGCCGCGCGCATCATTTGCATACCACGAATTTCCCGTTTGGGAGAAGATCATGAGCACTTTCCCGTCGTACACGATCGAAACCGCACCGGCCGCTTCGAAACCCGCGTTGGAAGACGCAAAGAAGACCTTTGGTTTTGTGCCGAATCTCCAGTCTCACATGGCAGAATCGCCCGAGCTTCTTGCCGGCTACTCCGCCCTCTGGGACCTCTTTGCGAGGAGCACGCTTACCCCGCATGAGCAGCAGGTCGTCTACCTGACCTCGAACTTCGAAAACAATTGCCATTACTGCATGGCCGGCCATTCGGCACTTGCCCGGATGATCAAGATGGATCCCGCTGTCATCGCTGCGCTGCGCGCAGGAGCGCCTCTGCCTGATCCGAAGCTTGAAGCCCTGCATCGCTTTACGACGATTGTCGTGCGCGAACGCGGCTTTGCCTCTGACGCAGATGTCGAGGCATTTCTCGCCGCCGGCTTCACGCGCCAGAACGTGCTCGAAGTGATACTTGGAGTTGCCACGAAGGTCATGAGCAACTATACGAATCACATCGTACATACCCAGTACGACCCGTTCATGAAGGGCAACGAGTGGACGACGCCGGTAAAGTCCGCCGCCTGACCTGTGTCCTCGGTGCATCGATATCTTTTGGAGGTCGCGTAACATGACCAGCACAACTGCAAGAAAGCCTGATGAGCTTGCTATCCCTTATCAGTTGCCTCAACCCCCTGACATGTCACCCGACATCGTGCATTTGGGCATTCTCGACAAATGGCTGGAGGACGATAACCTCTGGGTGCCGATGACGCCGACTGTTTCGTTCAAGCCGCTGCTTCTCAGCGCCAGCCAGGGCTACTACGTCAATCTGCTTAGAGTGCGCCAGTCCGGTGTGCTCTCGCGCCACCGCCATACCGGGCCTGTGCACGCGATCGTTCTGAGAGGCCGATGGTATTACCTCGAGCACGACTGGGTTGCGGAGCAGGGTGGCTACGCACACGAGCCTGCAGGCGAGACGCACACCTTGTACGTGCCCGAAGACGTAAAAGAGATGATCACATGGTTCCACGTCACGGGCGGGTACACCTATGTCGATCCCCAAGGCACAGCAGTGGGATACGAAGATGTGTTCACGAAAATCGAAGCGGCTCGCAGGCATTACGAAGCGATCGGCCTCGGCGCCGACTACGTAAAGCAGTTCATTCGCTAAGCGTATTCGTTACGTCCGAATTTTCGGATGCCACGAAAGCACGAAGAAGGATGTGCCCTGTGCGCGGCGGCGGCCGCGCACCTCGATCGCCCGGCACCACGGGCCGCAACGGAGGATTTTCATCATGGAACGACGAACTGTTGACGTGGCCGGCGTACCGGCCAGCTACCTGAACGCCGGTGACCCGGCAGGCCCCGTCTTGTTGTTGCTGCACGGCACCTATTGGAGCCGGGTATGGCAGCCGGTGCTCGACGACCTGGCCGCCGCCGGATTACGCCCCATCGCGGTAGATTTCCCTGGCTCCGGCCGCTCGGGTGGAGAGCTGACCATTGCGGATGCCTCGATTCCCGCTTTGGCGGCCTGGCTGCCGCAGTTTCTCGATGCGCTCGGTATCGCGGGACCGGTGGGCGTTGCAGGACATGACATTGGCGGGGGCATTGCGCAGCAGGTGCTCGTCGATGGGAAGATAGAGGTCAGCAAGCTCGCGCTCGTCAATGCAGTGATGTTCGATTCGTGGCCGGTGCCCGGCGTTGCCCGGTTCCGCGATCCGGCGGTGGCCGCTGCGACGACGACGGAGGATATCCTTGCTGCCCGTCGCAAGTCAGTCCTCATGGCACTGGCGAGGCCAGCAACGGAAAGCGAAGTGGCCGAGTATCTCGAACCCTGGACGGACCCGCGCGTTGCACGGTCGTGGCTCGCCTTAGCCGGTGCGGCGGACAATCGTTACACGATGGAGTTGTTGCCGCGCCTTCGCGCGTCGCAGACGCCAAAGCTGCTCGTCTGGGGCGAAGACGACAGCTTCCAGCTCGTCGAGCACGCGGAGCGCTTCGCCAAAGAGATCCCGAACACGCAGCTTGTCCGGATTCCCAAGGCGGGCCACATTCCTATGGAAAATGACGCTGTCGCAGTGGCTCGTGCGTTGGCCGGGTTCTTCATCTGACGCAAAGTAACAGGCAGGAACGGTTGTCGCTCGCCGGTCCTTTTGCAGCTCGCGGATGGGGCTCATGCAAGGTTCGGCAAGGTACTTGCCAGCTCGGCGTCTGGTCAATTGCGTGCGTGCTTCGAAAGCGAGCCTGCGAGCCCTCGTGTTACTCCAGGGGGCTTAGTGAGAAGCCCTTCCATAGTATCTAATGAAATCGGCCTGCTGCAGACTGGCGAGGCCAATGCAGTACGTTCGGACATAGGAGAACATCATGCAAACGACTCTGGACAACTATTTCACTGCCTACCGCAGCCTGAAGATGACACGGGATGTGGACGGCGTGCTGGTCGTGCAATTCCATAGCGATGGAGGCCCGCTCACTTTCACGGCGGAGGCCCACACGGACGTTGTCGATGCCTTCTACCGGATTTCTCAGGATCGGGCGAACAAGATCGTCATCCTCACGGGTGCAGGTGGGGACTTCATGACCGGGGTTGACTGGGCGTCTTTCAAGGACGTCTCCGATCCCGACGTCTGGAGCCAGATCCATGACGAAGGCGTTCAGGTCCTGGAAAACATCGCCAATATACGCGTGCCAGTCATCGCGGCCATCGAGGGGCGTGCCCATATCCACTCGGAGTATGTTCTGCTGGCCAACGTCATCGTGGCGGCAGAAGGCGCATCCTTTCACGACATGGGCCACTATGCTGCGGGTGTCGTGCCTGGCGACGGTATCTTTACCACCTGGAGCTATCGCGCGGGAGCGGGGCGGGCGGAAGCTTTCCTGCTCAACGCGCAGCCGATTACGGCGGCTGTCGCACGCGAGTGGGGAGTGGTTGCAGAGGTCGTGCCAGACGGCCAGGCGCTTGGCCGCGCACAGGAATTGGCGAGGCAGTATTTGAAAGCGTCCGAAGTGGCACGCCGCAACACGCGCATACACTTTATTTGGCCCTTGAAGCAACGCATCGTGCAGGAAGTTGGCTATGGGTTGTCGCTCGAAGGCGCCTCCGCAGCCGCACTTGTGAAAGCAATGCAGGCGAAGAGCTGACCGCTACGAGTGGCTCTTCCCGATTTGCGGAAATCCGGAAGAGCGAGTGCGTCGTCGGGCATCGTTGCGGCGCACATGCTCAGGCCCGGGATCGTTTTGAACGGCAAAGCCTCGCCGGATAAGGATGTGATCCAACGACGGTACGGCGGCAACCGCCCGCGCAGGCCAAACATTAACGGGCACCGCCTTATCGCGACAAGCTGCCTCGTTTTCCAGGCGTCCCTTCCAGGGCCTTCGTTGCTCGATCCGCGCGGGGTCTGCCCATCAATACGGGCTGGAACACCACAGCGCTGGTCAACGTGCAGACGAGCGACAGCGCGAGCAGCCGTCCCATGCTCGACGTGCCCGGATGGTGCGACAGCCAAAGGCTCCCGAACGCGGTGGCGGTGGTGGCTGCGCTGAACATCACGGCATGTGTGAGGCTCGACTCCAGCAGTCTTGTCTGCCCGCGGCGCCAGGCCATCACGAAGTAGATCTTGAACGCGACGCCGACGCCAAGCATCAGTGGCAGCGCAATGATGTTGGCGAAATTGAGCGGCATGTTAAGCACGACACTTAGCTCCAGCGTCACAATTGCCGACACCAGCAGCGGAATCACCGTGCGCATCACGTCGCCGAGCCGCCGCAGCGCAAGCCACAACAGGATCGTGATCGACAGCACGGCCCAGCCAGCCGCCTGCAGGAACGCCTTGATGATCGTGTCCGCCGAATGCAGGATCGATATTGGACCGCCTATGGCGCCCGGATGCCTTCAGCCGCCTGGAATGCGGCGACCTGCGTGCGTCGTTGAACATGTTGCAGTTGCATAAAGGCATGAGCCGGCTCACTGCATCGACCCAGGCCGCCGTCGGCAAGACGCTTGCTACCATTGCCGCCTATGCCGAAGATGAAGTGTCATCCGCCCATACCGTGGGAACCCTCGACGAGGCGGTATTGTCGATCGTCAGGTCGACAGACTCCGGCGATCACGAAGCCGCGATCGACCTCGTTGGGATACGCCTTGCCCTGTTTCCCGACGCGCCGCCGCCAGAGGACCGACGGGCTTAGATACTATGCAAGGGCGGCGAAAGCAAGCCCCCTGGAGTAAAACGAGGATTCGCAGACTCGTTTCTCGGGCTCTGTCACGTTGAATTGTTGATGGCGCAAAAGCCCAAACGACGCGGCTTTGCTTAGAAAGCGGACGGATTTTGGGCAAGCTCTGGACTGGCCGCGCCGCGCATGTCAGGCCATCTGGCTGAGCGTCTTGCGAAAGCGCATCAGCGAGAACGCGAACAGCACGCTGCCGATTACCGCGAGCCACAGGAGCGGCCGCCACACGACGCCGATGCCCGCGCCGCGATACAGGATCGCCTGGCCCAGTTCGACGAAGTGCGTGGTCGGCGCGGCGAGCATGATGTTCTGCACGAACAGCGGCATGCTTTCGCGCGGCGTGCTGCCGCCCGAAAGCATCTGCAACGGCAGCAGCACATGTTTCACTGCCCAACCGGCCGCACCATCAGTTGGTTGTTCACCGACGTCACGCCCGGCACGTCCTGCGCCGTGCGCAGCGCAAGGGCCACCTGCGACTGCTCCGGCACCCATCCCTGCAGCGTGACTACGCCATCGCGCGCGCGCACGGCAATCCCCGAGGCTGCCAGACCTTTCGTGCGGGTGAGCGCGCGCCGCACATTCTTTTGCAGTTGCCGGTTCGCGGCCCGCGCCGCGCTCGCGCCCGGAGCAGCGCTCGCGATCGGGGTCGAAGCCGCTTCGCTGCCGCCCTGTGCATGCGCATTAAGTGCCATCAGCGTGACGAGTGCGATACCGATATACCGTGCTACCTGAATCGATTGCATGTTTCCTTCTCCTCTTGTCTCTTGAAACAAATGTCAACCAGTTGCCGCCAGGCTCCGACGCGACGGGTCACGTCGTCATACCGCCATCGACAGACAGTGTGGTGCCCGTCACATACGCCGCCTTCCCGGAAAGCAGCCAGACCACCGCGTCGGCCACCTCGTGTGGCTGGCCGATCCGGCGCATCGGAATCAGGTCGTCGAGCAAATGGACGTCGCCGTTGGTCGATCTCATGTAGTTCGGCGTCTCGGTCGCGCCTGGACACACCGCGTTGATGCGGATGTTGCGGTCGGCGTACTCCTTCGCGACGGCGCGGGTCAGCCCGACCACCGCGTGCTTGCTCGCAACGTAGTGGGCGATCCCGTTCATGCCGCGCAATCCGAAGATCGACGCGTTGTTGACGATCGCGCCGCCCCCGTTGCGCAGCATCGCCTCCACCTGATACTTGACAGCGTAATAGACACCCTTGAAGTTCAGGTCGATAACCCACTCCGATTCTTCGACGGATGTCTGGTCGATCGGCTTGAAGTCGGCATGGCCGCCAGCGTTGTTGAACGCGAAATCGAACCGGCCGAAGCGCGACTCGATGAAGGCCACGAGCGCCTGGTTGTCCTCGCGACGCGATACGTCCGCGGGCCGGATCTCGGCCCGGCCACCCGCGCGCACAATTTCCTCGCGCACGGCGAGGAGCTTGTCCTCGCCCCTGCCAGCGAGCACGACAAGCGCGCCCTCGCGCGCCAGCGCAAGCGCCGCTGCGCGCCCCATGCCGGAGCCGCCCCCCGTCACTAGCCCCACCTTGTCTTTCATCATCATGTTTTGCTCCTCGAAAATCCGCTAGACCGCCGCTTCCACGTGCAGATCGCGCCGCAACACCACCGGCGCGCCGCCGTGCATCTTCTTGTTGATCCAGGCCGACAACGCGGAGTCCATGTAGTCGGCGTGGCCAGGAAACCAGTCGGCCAACGCCTGCGCGAGACGCTTCACATCCTGCAGGCCGACTTCGCCCACCGCCGCGAGTGCGTTCACCTTCTGCACTGCGTCGATCACTCGCTGATGCTCATCGAGATGACAATCCGCGGCCGGAAAGTCCGTCTTCTCCATCCATTCGCGCTCAATCGCGAAGTGGGACAGCAGATGCGCCTCCACGGCCTGCAGGCAACCGAGCGCCGTATGCTGCGTGCAGTTGGCGAGCACCGATACCACTTCGACAAACTCCTCATGCGCTGCGTCGATTGGCGCATGGCCAAGCAACATCGCGTCGCTCCATTCCAGCGTTTCGGCGCGTCGTGCCGCGGGCGGTCCGTCCTGCGGACGATCCGGATGCTGACTCATTGTTTGCTCTCCCACTTCGGTTTGCTCACACTGACCGCCTTATTCCGCGGCACCTATCAACACCGCCACCATGACCGCCGGCACGGTGCCGCGATTGCGCCACGCATGTCGTGTTCCGTTCTGCACTACAATGTCGCCCGCTTTCAGATGGCGAATCTCGCCATCGTCGAGTTCGAGCCACAACTCGCCCGACACAACGATGTCGTAGTCGACTGTCGTCGTGCGATGCATGCCCGAGCCGTCCGGTTCGAATGCCTGCGCGAGACCAGGCAGATGGGCCTCGTACTCCCGCCCGGCGGCAACCGGGTCGAACTCTGCGGAGTCGAGCGCGCTATCGGGCGGGAACTGCACGACCAGCAGGCGCGTGCCATGCGGATCGGGGACAACCGACTGGATGTGGACTACCGGGTCGCTGCCATCATGCGGCAGCGGCGCGACGCCTCGCAGCGTCGCCCATGCCAGCGTGGTCTGAAAGCCGGGTACCTCCGCATAGTTGTGGGTGTTGTCGACCGGGCCGTCGGAGAGAAATACCGATTTCCCGTTTTTTTCGCCTGTCACGACGCGTCTTACCATGATGTTCTCCTGAATGACTCGTGGTTATTCACTGGACGACGACGACGTTGACGAAGCCGCCAGCCCGTTTTTCCGCATCTGCGAGCGCCTCGTTGGCCTCTTCGAGCGCATAACGGCGATGTTCGAATATGCCCAGGTCGAGCGTGCCGGCCGCAGCCATCGCGGCGAGATCCTGGCCCTCGGCGACCGAGAACCAGAGCGACCCGACGATGCTCACCTGCGCGCACATCATCTCGTGCAGGTTGAGCGGCAACGGATCGGTCATGGCGCCGATCTCGACGAGCCTTCCGCCGCGCCGCAGCGCCGCGATGCTGTCGAGCGTCACCTGATGCGGCGCCCCCGGCGCGATCGCGTCGACGACCGCATCCACGCCCACGCCGCCGGTTTGCTCGCGCGCCCAGTCGGCGAGCGAACCCTTGCCGTACGCAAACGTGCTGATGCGCTGCGGATCGAGCGCACGCACACGAGCGAGCAATGCTTCATTGCGGGCGACGCAGAGAATGCGCGTCGCCCCCATCGCGCGGGCGATCTGCACGGCACCGAGGCCCAGCGTGCCGCTTGCGCCAACGATCAGCACGGTCCTGCCCGCACCGACGCCGGCCTTGCGTAGACCCGAGTAGGCGGTGCCGAGGTAGCCGAAACGCGACGCCTGCTCGAAGCTCACCTGCTCCGGCAGCTTGACGAGTCCGTCGGCGGGTGCCGTTGCGAATTCGCTGAAGCCGCCGTACGGGTATTGCCGATACACCTGCTTCGATTGCGGGCCAAAGCCGAAGTAACCCTGGAACGTAAACGCGACGCAGTTGATCGGCTCGCCGATCCGGCAAGCGTGACACGATCCGCACGAACGGCCCGGATTGATGTAGACCCGGTCGCCCGGGGCGATGCCGGTCACAGCGCTACCCACGTCCGTGACCACGCCGGCGGCGTCGAGCCCGTAGATTGCGGGTAGGTCCGGCACCGTGAGGTACGCGCGTTCGCCGTAATTGCTCATCACGTTGCGCAGGTTCGGCACGACGCCGGAGGCCTTCACGTCGACGAGCACATCGGTTGATCGCATGAGTTCGGGGCGCGGAATCGTGTCCGGCACGAAGCGGCCACCCGGCTCGTGAACGCGCATCGCGCGCATGGTGTGGGTCGTGTTCATCGTTGTGTCTCCTGTACAGATTGGTGAGTCATGACTGGCACGCGCCAGTGGCGAAACGAGGTGCGGCCATTCCCGGCAGGCCAGACGCAACACCTGCACGGTTCGTCGTGTCGTTAAAACACGTGGAGAATGCCGAGGTCCACCGCAGTCTGGCGGCCGCCCGATGCCGCTCCGGGAACGAGCGATATCCATGCAGGTCCGCCGGAGGCCTGCTGGAACGCGAGTCCCGAATAGATGCTTGTGCGTTTGGACAGCGAATAGGTCAGCGACAGCGTTTCCTGATTCGCCTTTTGGCCCTTCAGGACGTCGTTGCCCTTCATGAACTGGTACGCGAGATTCGCGTGCATGAACTGCGAAAACGTCCAGGTCACGTCGGTCTCGTACACTGAGACACGCGCCCCGTTCTCCGTGTTTTGCGTGTTCGTGTACATCGCGGCCAGCTCGGCTGGGCCCACGACCCACGAAGCGGCTAGCCCCATGTTCCGGATGCCGTCATTGCCGTTGTTCAGCTCGGGATATTTGACGTAGGTGTACGCACCGTTCAGTGCTACTGTGCCAATGTGATAGTTGATCCCGAAGCTCTGCGCGCTATTCTGGCCGAACGAGCCGGCCTGCCCGCCAAAGCTGTACTGGGCTCCGACCGACAAGCCGGCAATGGTGGGGCTCATGTACTTGACGGAGTTCTCGATCGGCGCGCCAAGCGTGCGGTCGAAGTCGAAGGAGTTATTGCCAGGCGGCCCAGGAATATTCAGCCCTGAAAACGAGCCCTGTCGCAGGCTCATCGAATTGACGAAGGGAAACGCGGGGCCCCAGTGATCGACGACGAGCGAATAGAACATGAAGTCGATCTGATTGCCTGCCGTCAGCGTGCCCCAGCGCTCGTCACGGAGACCCACGTAAGCCTCGTGGCCAAATAGCCCGTTGACGGATTCGCCGTTGTTCAGGCTGAACATACCCTCCAGCTTGAATATCGCCTTCAACCCGCCGCCCAGATCTTCCGTTCCGCGCAGGCCAAACAGGTCTGGTGCAGCGGTATCCGGGTCGGCCAGCCAGTTGCTGTGGCCGCCCACATTCGATACGTACATCACCCCGGTGTCGATAATTCCATAGAGTTCCACGCTGCTTTGCGCATGTGCCACCCCCGACATCAACAGTGTACTTAGTACTGCAAATTTCACTCTGCTCACCAAACTCTCCTCATGTCCACTTCTTTTGATCAATGAATTTGCTCTATTCGACGTGGTGTTCCCGACCTGCTCCCGACACCCCATCGCTACCTTGATCGGTGCGCGTCCTATACGCGTGCGGCCGCAAGCGCGCGTCTCGCATAGGTGGACAGAACCAGATATGTCAAGGCCGACACCACAAACGTCAGCGGCGCCGAAAAGGACTGGACTGTCGCCGAAGCGCCCATCGCGGCGATGCCGGCGGCCACGCCAGCGAACCATGCGAGCAGTCCGCCCACATTGAACGTCGGCACATTGGCAAGCGCGGAATCGACCGCCTCGTCGGCCCGTTCATACGACCGGCTCGACAGAATATGCGCCAGCGCCACGGCTACCCAAGCGACGACGAATACGCCCTGATAAGCCAGCGCCTGCAGCAATTTCGAAAACAGGCCGGACAGCATCAGCGAATAGACCACGGCTGCGACGACCAGGGTCCAGACGAATTTCGGGAAGTTCAATCCGAGCGTTCGCTGGAAGAACGCATGCGTGTTGATCGTCGCAAGATAGTAGTTAGCGGTATTGATCCGGGTCTGGGTCACCAGCAGGAATCCGAATCCCCAAATGCCCATCAGCTTGAGCAGCGCGAGCACGACAGATACCTCCGAGGGCGCGCCGCTGCCGGGGATCGTGCTGACCAGATAAATGCCGATCACGCCATTGACGATGAACGTCATCGTCCAGAACGGCAGGCCAAAGTTAACTACTCCGTGATAGCGCGCGTCTTTCTCCTTGCCGAATCGTGCGAAGTCGAAGGCGGCCATCATGAAGACCCACACACCCATGTAGTAGACGAAACAGTTCCACCATCCGCCAGGCGAAACCGCCCCGGTCGGCGGGCCGAAATGGAGCCAGGCGTCGCTGTACCCATATGTCCGGGTCGTCATTACCACGGCTGCAATCAGGCCGGCGACGTAGAACGGCAGCAGCACGCCGTTCAACTTGTCGAGCCAGTTCTGCACGCTGCCGAAAACCAGCGGCGCGCTGAACAGGACAACCAGAAGCGCCGCCACCGGATAGGAGATGACCGGAAACAGGTGATTGATGGCAACGGCGATCACCGAACTCTCGAACACGGCGTAGTAGATGACGGTTGCAGCGAGGATTAACGTCGCCAGTGCCGCCCCAGCGTCGCCGAAAAGCATGCGCGAGAAGAGGGACACCGAAAGGCCGGTCTTGATCGCATGGCGCGTCAGGACGAAGTTCACCACCGCATAGACGACCACGGAGAGGACCATGCCGATGATGGCATTGCCGGTTCCATAGTAGAGCGCAAGCGTCGCGCCGATGATCAGGTACACCATTGCACTGCAAAGGCCCCACCACGCCATCGTCAGGGCGAACTTCGGCATGCGCGCATCCTTGCCGATGCGCGCCGTCGATAGATCTACACCCTCCGTTACTGCTGTTTCCATCGCTCCTGGCATGACACTCTCCTTACGGTTGATTGAATTTTCCCGAAACCCGGATGCACAGCCTGTCTGACTCATTCACCTGCCGCTGCGGTTAGTTCTACTCTCGTCTGCGTGCCTCGCCGCCTCCTGCATAGCCGCGCATGGCTCGATCGAACCTCGCGCAGCGGCTCGGTAAAAACCCTGATCAACTCCCTCCCGCCACCCAACATTGCCGAGCCGTCTACGGCCGCCCAGCGCCTTCTGGCGCGATTGACCCGTCTATTTACATATCAATCATCAATCAATATCTAATCGATAGACGCGCAAAGATTGATTGAAAATAAATTGACTGTCAATTAAAGGTTTCGTAGTCTTCGCTCACAGCGTCGGATCAGACTTGCCCATCCGGTCGAGGGCGATCCGGCTGTACAGAACAAGCGCTCGTGAGGGCTCACGAAGCGCGTACCAGGTCGCCTAACCCAGGAGATACCCTATGAGCGATACGCCAATCGTCCGCCGACGCAGCAGCGGCTCCCGACTGAACGAAATCAGCGACGCGCGCGTCAACGACGCGAAGGTTCAAAGTCAGTACCAGCCGTACAAGGATGCGGCGTGGGGTTTCGTCAACCACTGGTACCCCGCCCTGTTCAGCAACGAACTGCCGGAAGACGCCGTCGAGGGCATCCAGATCTGCGGGATTCCCATCGTGCTCCGTCGGGTCGACGGCAAGGTCTACGCGCTCAAGGATCAGTGCGTTCACCGTGGGGTGCGCATGTCGGCCAAGCCGATGTGTCTCACCAAGGACACCATCAGTTGCTGGTATCACGGCTTCACGTTCGAGCTGGAAACCGGCAAGCTGGCCACCATCGCGGGTAACCCCGATGACAAGCTCATCGGCACGACCGGCGTAACGACCTATCCGGTCGAGGAAGTCGCCGGCATGATCTTCGTCTTCGTGCGCGAAGACGACTTCCCGGACGAAGACGTGCCGCCGCTCGCCCACGATCTGCCGATCCGTTTCCCGGAAAACGACGAGCGCTTTCCGCATCCGCTGTGGCCTTCGGCGCCGAGCCTGCTCGACAAGGACATCGTGGCCCGCGGAATGCACCGCACCGGCTATGCCAACTGGCGCATCGCCTGCGAAAACGGCTTCGACAACGCGCACATCCTCGTCCACAAGGACAACGCGATCATTCATGCCAAGGACTGGGTACTGCCGCTCGGCATCGTGCCGACGTCGGACGACTGCATCGCCGCGGTCGAAGACGAGAACGGGCCGAAGGGACTCGTGCAATGGCTGTTCACCGAGAAGTGGAATCCGATCCTCGAGAACGCCAAGGTCGACCTCAAGGTCGAGAACGTGAACGCGCGCCCCTATCGAACGTCGGTGTTCATGCCGGGCGTGCTCATGGTCGAGAACTGGCCGGAAGAGCATGTCGTCCAGTTCGAGTGGTACGTGCCGATCACCGACGACACCTACGAGTACTGGGAGATCCTTGCGCGCGTGTGCCCGACCGAGAAGGAGCGCAAGGAATTCAATTACCGCTACGAGCATCTGTTCAAGCCTTTGTGTCTCCACGGCTTCAACAACTGCGACCTGTATGCGCGCGAAGCGATGCAGGACTTCTACGCCGACGGCACGGGATGGGATAACGAGCAGCTGATGGCAACCGACGTCTCGCCCATCACGTGGCGCAAGATCGCGTCGCGCTGGAATCGGGGCATCGCCAGGCCCGGGCGCGGCGTGGATGGCGCAATCAAGGCTTCGAGCCTTCGCATGAAGAAGACCGCTGAAGGCAAGCAGCCCGCCTACTTCGTCGACAAGATCGAAGAAGATCACTAATCAATGCAGTACTGAGGTATCCGTATGTCTTCCGTTAGAAATGTCACGTTTAAGTTCCGCGACGGGAAAGCGACATCGGTTGCCGTGCAGCAGAGCGAGAGCGTGCTCGATGCCGCTCTCGCGGCCGGTATCCCGGTCCTCCACCAGTGCCGTTCGGGCTCGTGCTCGAGTTGCACGGCGCGCCTGGTGGAGGGTCGGGCCGGCATGCGCGCCGGCTCCAGTTCGACGCTGCTGCGCAGTGAATTCGAAGCCGGCGACCGCCTGTTGTGCCTGACCGAACCCGAAACCGATTGCACGTTCGCGCTCAATTACGAAAGCGACGCCGCATCTGTCAGCGCAGTCAAGGCACACGCGTTCGTCGATAGCGTGGAAAAAGTCGCGCCGAATGTGATGCGCGTCACCCTCGAACTGGCCGAAGGCGCATGGCTCGATTTCCGCCCCGGCCAGTTCATCCAGGTACGCGTGCCCGGCACCGACGTCACACGCAGCTACTCGCCGTCCAGCACCGCAGCCGAGCTGCCTAAGATCGAACTGCTCGTGCGCCTTCTGGAAGACGGTGTCATGTCATCCTGGCTCGAGCATCGTGCGAAACCGGACGACGTACTGGAAATCGAGGGGCCGTTCGGCAACTTCTTCCTGCGCGAGAAAGTGCCGGCCCCGCACATCATGATCGCCGGCGGGACCGGGCTCGCCCCCATCCTGTCGATGATCGACACGATCCGCCGCAAGCCGGGCCGCAGACCACCCGTGCTGCTCAGCTTCGGCTGCGCGACCCCCGAGCAGCTGTTTTGCCTGGATGACATCGCGTTGCGCAGGCACTGGTTGCCTCAACTCGCCACGCGAATTTCGGTCGACCAGGGGGCGAACGGCGAATTGCTGAGCGGCAACCCGGTCGACGCCATCCGCAGCGATGACGTGACGCACGCGGACGCCGTCGCCTATCTGTGCGGCCCGCCCCGCATGATCGAAGCGGCCACGCGCAGGCTCACCGAATTCGGGCTGCGCCCTGAAAACATCTACGCCGAACAGTTCGCGCCGTCGAACTGATCGCGTACCGCAAGCACCCGGAGGTAACCCGTGCTGTCAACAACACCTTTGCCCTTTTCTCCCGAGCAGCAGGCGTGGTATGAGCGTGCCTGCGCGAAACTCAATCCCCGGCGCCTTCAACAGCTGCTGTTCGACCTCACGGATATTCACAGCCCGACCGGCGCCGCCCGCGACGCGAGCCAGTTCATGGCGCGCCACCTCGAGAGCGCGGGGCTGAACGCGAGCTACCGCCGGATGAACGATCGGACCGGCAACGTTGTCGCCGAAAAGCGAGGCAGCGGCGGCGGTGCAGCGCTGATGCTGTACTCGCCGATCGATACGCATCTCGAAGGCGACGAAAGCGATCGGCCGTGGGTCGGACAGCCCGATTACGTGGACCTTCAGACCAAGGCCCGCATGCAGGGCGACTGGGTCTTCGGGCTCGGCGCGTCCAATCCGAAAGGCATGATCGCCACGCTCACCGAGGTCGCGACGGCCTTGATCGAGGCCGACGTGCCGCTGACCGGCGACCTGATCGTCGCGATGGCGGACGGCGGCATGCCCGTCGATCTGGCAGCGCGCGACCAGGCGGGCATGTCCGCCGGCGTCACCCATCTGCTGAGCCGCGGCGTGGCTCCCGATTTCGCGATCGTCATGAAGCCCTGGAACTGGGTCTATCACGAAGAACCCGGAATGGGCTGGTTCAAGCTGAAGGTCAAGGGAACCCTGGGCTACGCCGGCGTGCCGCGCGGCACGCCGGGTTTTCGCAGTTCGGTCGTGCCGGCGGCGCACGTCATTCTCGAACTCGAGCAATGGCTGATTGACTACGCCGAGCGCAACACGTCCGGCGTCGTCAAGCCACACGGCTGGATCTCTGGCGTGCAGGCCGGATGGCCTGAGCGGCCGGCATTTCCGTCCGCCGTCACTGAGATCTTCTTCGATGTGCGCATCAACCCGCGCACGAGCCCCGGCGAGGTCAAGGCCCAGTTCGCGCAGTTCGTCGCCGAACTGCAGGCGCGCCACCCCGATTTCGATCTCGACTGGGAGATGTACGGTTCCGTTCCGGGCGGCACCACATCGCCGTCCAACTGGATCGTGCAGTCGGCGCGGCGCGGCTGGGAGCACGTCGAAAAACGGCTGCACCCCACGCCCGACTATCTGGGGGGGCAAACCGACGGCGCCGCACTGCGCCGCTTCGGCATCCCGACTGCGCGGATCGGTTGGCCCTGGCCAGCCGAAGGCTCGCCCGAACCGCTGGCTGAAGGCCTCGGTGGCATGGGCGCGACCTATATCCCCGACCTCATGCCTTGCGCCGGGAAGATCATGTATGCGGTGATCGACACGCTGACGCGCACACGCCCGGAACTCGGTCTCTAAAGGGGCATTCAGCCCGGACTCTACTCGACCATGTCAAATTCAGACCTGCATTATCTGGACGCCGGCGCGCTTGCGCGCCTGATTCGCGCGCGCGAAATTTCGCCGGTTGAGATAACAAGCGCGATCCTCGACCGCATCGCGCGTCTCGACCCGTCGCTTCACAGCTACGCGCTGGTCATGCGGGATCAGGCAATGGCCCAGGCAAAGGCTGCCGAGCAACAGCTGCTTGCCGACGGCCCGAGCGGCCCGCTGCTTGGCGTTCCCATCGCCGTCAAGGACCTGTACTGGGTAGCGGGCTCGCCAACGGCAGCCGGCACGACCATACACAGGGATTTTGTTCCGACTGAGGATGCGACCGCCGTCCGGCGGCTTCGCGAAGCGGGCGCAATCGTGCTCGGCAAACTCCAGCTGACCGAGGGCGCGTTCGCGACTCATCATCCGGCGATCGCCTCGCCGGTCAATCCATGGCACGCCGACCATTGGGCGGGTGCATCATCGAGCGGCTCCGGTGTCGCGACCGCAGCCGGCCTCTGTTACGGATCGCTCGGCACCGACACGGGAGGTTCGATCCGCTTTCCGTCTGCGGCGAACGGCCTCACGGGCATCAAGCCCACCTGGGGACGCGTAAGCCGGCACGGCGTGTTCGAGCTGGGCGCAAGTCTGGATCATGCCGGTCCGATGGCGCGTAGCGCCGCCGATGCGGCGCTGCTGCTGGGCATCATTGCCGGGCATGATCCGTTGGACCCGACTTCGTTGCCGGAAGCGCGGCTGTCGCTCCCCGATGCCGCTCACGATCTGCGTGGCCTGAGGATCGGCATCGACTACGCCTGGAACACCGAGGGCACCGACGATGTGATCGTCCAGGCACTGGACCGGGCGGTCAATACGCTCAAGGAACTGGGCGCCGAAATCCGCGAGGTCAGCTTTCCCGACGTCCGCGCCGTGGTCGACGAATGGCAGGTCAACTGCGGCGCGGAAGTCGCCGTAGCGCACGCAGATACGTTCCCGCGGCTGGCATCCGAATACGGACCGGCATTGACCCGCCTGATCGAGATCGGACGCGAAACCAGCGCGATGCGCTACCAGGAGGTGCTGCTCAATCGCGCCGCGTTTCGTGGGAAAGTGAACAAGCTGATGAGCGAGATCGATCTCCTGATCGCACCCGTTCAACCCTTCGCCGCACCGACTCACGATCAGCTCAGCGCGCTCGCACAAGATCCGGACCTCAACGCGCGACTAATCCAGTTCACGGCGCCGTTCAACTCGACCGGTCACCCGAGCATGGCGCTACCGTGCGGATTCACGTCTGCCGGTTTGCCCATCGGTTTCCAGTTTGTCGCGCCGCACGGCGGCGAGGCGCTCCTCTGCCGGGCAGGCATCGCCTTTCAGCGTGTCACGAACTGGCACTGCGCGCACCCGTCACTCTGAACACCGGCCATGCGCGGGAGCGGAGGACTTGCCCTTGCCGAACACGAGGGTCAGTCCTCCGCACTCTTGCGCGTCTTGCGAGGCGTCTTGGGCTTCGCGGGCAGTTCGTGGGTCTGCGGCGTGATCGTCGCGGAGTCGCGCGCCGCCTCTTCATAGATGCCGGTCAGGAGCGACATGAAGCGCGCGCCCTTCTCGAACTTGTCCTGGACGTCGCTGATTTCCTCGAGCCGCTTGATCAGTATTTCCTGCCTCACCTTGTAGTATTCGTCTGTGAGCTTCACTCCCAGTTCGCTCGCGACATAGGAATACGTCTTGCTGTTGTTGTCTTTCTGTTTTTCGATCAGGCCTGCGGCTTCCAGCTTTCTCAGGCTGTATTGAATGTTCGGAATGTCATCCCGATTCATCAGTCGTGCAATCGTGGCGCTATTCTTGGGTCGATCCTGCATGCGGATCACGTGCAGGATCACATGCTCCTGGTACTTGACGTCAACATCGGCGGCGATGGTAATCATGCCCGTCGTCAGCACGAAGCGCGAAAACGCCTCGTAAAAGCGTATTAACGACCACTCGAATTCTGTTGCCTGATATTCCATGTCCGTCTTTGCGAGGTGCCACCCGCGATAGAATTTTGGTTCCATTCCCTGACTCGAATAAAAAACGTTCACCACCGTGCCGGCCGACTTTTCGTTACCACGCGCCGTCCGATCGACGGCATCCGCTCGCCCCGGGAGACGCGCTAACCCGACGTCGGCACCCCTTGCAGTACCGCACACCGCGCCAGGATCGCCCGGAGTCAATGGAACCCGGTCTAGCGATCTCCCATTGATCATCCACTGATGGACTATCGATAGTTTAACAATCATTTTGGAGGCGGGCGCGGTTTCAGGCCTCGCGCAGAGACCAGGTCGGGTGAAATGGGAATTGGGTCTCCCTTTTGTCGGTCAACAGTTAGCGTGTGAACAGGGCGCACTCATCGCCTCACAAACTCGACGATCAAAGGACAGGTCCAGCCAGATTTGACCTCGTTCTCTCAGCTTCCCTTCTGGGAACATCCGCACCGACGACCCGTCCGTGGACCTCGTCCCACGAATGTCCGGTCCACTTCGATGGCGTCGAAAAAGTCGCTGTTCCGCTCACTGCCACAGACCGGCCACTCGCAGAGGGCAACGACGAATGGCCGCTACCGATTTCGACGAATGCGTACTCACGTTAAGGGTTACCAGCGGTCCTCACCTAGCCTCACTCCGGCTTGCCGACTTTTTTCGGCCGACACCGGTTGCCGGAGGCGGTGCTGAAGATGACAGGCCTTTAGACTGGAGCGCGTTAATGCGCAACCGACGGCAGTTGGCGGATCAGTGTCTAGACGCAGTCCGGCACCGCGCTGTGTTGCAGACCGATCGCAGCGCTTGTCGGTTGTGCGTGTTTAAAGGGCGCTCTGCAATGCCTGTAGGGCGGGTCAGTGTCCGCATTGGATGGGCTGTACGGCCGGCCGAACGACGCAGTCACCGGCGCAGCGAACGGCTCATGATGGCAGGCGACTGGGCAAACGCCTGGTCTCCTCTGTGCAATGGATGGGGTCGCCATGCGCCCAGCGACCCGGCTCTGGCAAGCTGTCCATGTACCGCCTACCCGCCCACCCGCCCACCCGCCACCAGGGCAGCCTGACAAACGCCCCGCCGTCGGGGCTGTACTGACCTGCCATCACCATTGGCAGGTTTTTGCTAACAGTGAATTCGAAAATTAGGTATTTACCCTGATCTCCACTCTCTCTAGACTGTATTCAACGGCTGCAGACAAACGTGTTTGTAGCTCCGCAGAAAACAATCTGGAGGTAGTCATCATGAAGTCGCTCATCAAAGCTGTTGCTGTTGCCCTCGTTCTCGCCGCTCCGGTCGCTTCGTTCGCGCAGTCGAACCAACCCGTGACGCGTGCACAGGTGCGTGCCGAACTCGTGCAACTGGAAAAGGCCGGTTACAACCCGTCTGCAGCTGACGATGCAACCTACCCGGCGCAGCTTCAGGCTGCGGAGGCTCGCGTAGCTGCGCAAAACGGCACGGCGCAAGCTGCAACCAGTGACGTCGGTGGGGTCACCGACGGCGCGTCACAGTCGGGTCGTCCTGAAGTCGCTGCGGGCGCGAAGTCGATTTACTTCGGTCGCTAAACCGTCAGGCTGGAGGGGCTGCTGGCGGTCCACCCGGCCTCGAGGCATTGCAATGCGGACGCGCTGAACGTCGGCGCGCCCGCTCGTATCAAACTGCGTTGCCATCGGGATCACATCAACTGGCGGGCAGGTGTCACATCCGTCTCTCCGCCCCTCGGACGCTGACGGCCAGATCTGAGCAGGCAGTTCTTGCTGTTGCCGCAACGCAGTGTAGAAATGGTCACGGTCTGGCATTGCGGTATCGACGTTCTGTCTCCGGCGCAAGGCAACCCTGATGTTCGTCACAGCCTTACAGGAATGGAGCCAACCATGGTCGAGACGATTGTCGGTGTCGCTATTGGACTCCCGGTTTTGGTCGTTGCCGTTGTTTTCGCTGCCGGACTCTATCGACAGGAACATCTGCGCAATCGCGTGATCAGGTCGATAAGCGATCGTTTGTACGATTTCTCTCGATCCAGGGATTGACGATGCGTCGGGCGGCCGTTGGCAGGTCCGCGCGACGTGCCTCGCCAAAGCCCTGCGGCCCGATCGCGCAGACTCTCTTCGCACCTGGCTACGTCATGGGATCGATCGGAGAGGGAGGCGTACCTCGTGCCTCTATCGCGTTGCCTGCCTGCAAACACAAATCTTCCCGAAAGTGAGCGGCGACGATCTGTACGCCGACCGGGACTGAACGTGAATACGACGACTGGGCTGCTGCAATGCCAGACGCTATCTCGCGTCGCATTTACGTTGTGCATCCCTGACTTGCTCCCAGTTTTCCCTGGCCCAATCGAACAGTCCTTGGGTAGGGGCCAGTAGGCTCTTTCCGAGGTCCGTCATCTCATACTCGACGCGGGGCGGCACCTCGGGAAACAACTCACGAATTACCAGACCGTCACGTTCGAGATTCTTCAGGGTCGAAGAGAGCATTCGTTGCGAAATCCCCGGAACCGCGCGTTCGAGTACAGAAAATCGAGCGCGCCCGCCGAGAAGGTCGAGCGAAAGCACGACGAAGATCGTCCACTTGTCGCCGACCTTCGTCAACAGTTCCCGAACCGCCATTGGGTCCGAGCTTCTGCAGATCGCCGCGGGGTCCAGTTGGTTGGCTTTGCTCGGCCTCTTCATAACTTACCTCAATGTTAGTGACTGAATTTAAAGTGCCTTCTTCCTTGAGGCAAGCTTCAGATTTATATTTAACTCTCATTTTGTAAGCGACCTACCGAAGCGCTCAAGGAGTTGGGAATGCCGAAGCCGAAATACGCTGCCTACGAGGCCGCTGACCCGTACTTCAATCTGGTTCGAGGGGCGCTAGGTGACCTCGTCGATGGCGAGCACTTCTTCGACATCGTCGCCGACGATGTCATCTACGAGGTTCTTTACGACCTGGGTTGGCCTCGCGTAATCGAAGGGCGAACCGACCTGATGGCTGCATTCAGGGGCTATGTCGACAACATCGCACTTCAATTCGCCGACAAGTTGATTACCCACAGGACAGACGACGGCTGTGTCATTGAATACGAGGTCCACGGGACCATCCTCGCGACGGGCGTGAAATACAACAATCAGTTCTGCTCAATCATCAAGATTGAAAACCGAAAGATCACACACTGGAGAGACTACATGGACTCCCTTGCGGCCTGGAACGCGTTGACTGCGAAGAAATAGGAGTTAACGATATGAAGCAAATTCTGATGATTGAGGTAAGCCCGAGGGGGAAGGACTCGGCGAGTCGAGCGGTCGCCGATACGCTCGCCGCACGGCTTACCGCCCTTCATTCGTCGGCAAAGCTCGTACGCCGCGACCTGGCCGCCGAGCATCTCCCTCATCTGGACGAAATCACGCTCCCCGCTATCTCGACGAAGAACCCGGCCGAGGCCGAAAGGCTGAAGGATGCGGCCCGCCAGTCGGATAAACTAACCGACGAGCTTCTTGAATCCGACCTTCTGGTTATCGCAACGCCGATGTGGAATTTCGGCATTCCCTCCGCCCTCAAAGCATGGATCGATTTGGTCGTTCGGCCGGGCAGAACCTTCCAATACTCGGATGGCGGCGTCCTCGGTCTGGCAAAAGGCAAGAAAGCCATTCTGGTTCTGGCTTCAGGGGGCGTCTTTACCGAAGGCCCATGGCGCTCGTGGGATTTTGTCGAGCCTTACATTCGCCAAATCCTTGGCTTCATTGGCATTGTGGATGTGCAGACCGTTCGAGCTGAGGGGATGAACATACCCCTCCTGGCTGCTAACGCAGTGCGAAAGGCGAACAACGCTGTCTTGGAGCTGGCTCTATAGGCACTCTTTCCCATCAACTGGACGATATGCACAAACGAGTGATGAGTTAGCCATCAGGTCATCATTTTCGTTTTTGTCGCTTCACGCATCGGTGAGTGCTCCCAACTTACCTCGTTCGCAGAGCGCTCCCAGTCAATGGGCCGTCGGTCCGCACCGGACGACAAGCTCAGTTCATAGGCTTGTAGGCAAAGCAGACGTCCGAGTGTCCGAACTACGCCGCGACCGAATGACACGTCATGGCCGGTCTCTACCTGACGCAGTCGCCTCAGTTCGGACCCATTTCAGCCAGCCGGTGCAAGTTTTCGGGCGACCGCCTGCGCATGAAGCCTATGCCCTGGCACACTTGATGACCGTATCGAGCGTGCGAGTGGTGATGTCCTTCCCGAACGAGCGTTCGAGCAGGCTCATGAACACGGGGCCTTTCTTCGGGTCAGGCAAGTAGGCGCTGAAGACCTCCGTGGCATTGGCCTTGACGATGCTTGCGCCGTCGCGCTCTATGGGCAGCTTCACGTCTGGCGACACTGGGCTGCGGAGAAAGGTGACAACCCGCTTGGCCGAAGGCGCAAGGCTGAACTCGGCGAAGGGGTCCGAGTCGATGAGGTCCTGGAGATAGCGGGCCCGCCGGACGAAGGTGTCGAAGCTGTGGCCTAGTTCAGATTGCATCGCCTTCTCGGCGCGTCGCTCCACGCTGGCCAGTGACAACGATCGCGCGTTGAACACGACGTTCCCGCTGGAGAGCAAGGTTTTCACTTCGGAGAAACCCGCCGCCTCGAAGCAGCGCTTGAGTTCGGACATCCGGGCGTTCATCGGGCTGACGCCGCGAAGAAAGGCAACGTATCGGGACATGGCTATCTCGTAGTAGCTGGCGAACCGCCACGCATCTTGCGGTCAACGGCAAATGCAGGGTGACGTTCCACCGCACGGGCTGGTTAATGATAGACGAGCGCCGGCTAGCGGTTCAGCACACCGTGCCGTTGACAAGACGCGTGCAGGAGGTCACGCGCGTCCGCTTCTGGCCCGACAGCGACCGATTACCGTCCAGCCTCCGTGATTTCGAACTGAACCGGCCGTTGCGTCTCCTGCTGCATCACCGTTGCCCGTGACGCAACGCGCTGACCGAGGCGGATATCACGCACTCCCAGCCTGGTCAGATCGCACGCTCTCAACTTGCTGTCGATGGCCAGGTTGAACATCGCAAGATCGCGTGTCTCGCTGCCAGTTGCAGACGAATCCGGATCGCCCAGATCTCTTTCAGTTTCAGCGGCGGCTTCTGTCCTGTGAACTTGCCTTTATTCCAAGGCTCACGTGCCGTGCTGACAACGGTAGTCGCTTCCATGACGATCTCCTTTCAAGTGAAGGGAGTGCCAGTCTGCGCCGACCACCGGGGGCGAAAACCGGACCCGTAGTTGCATGATGACATTCTCAAGGTCGATGGCAGGTTTGGGATCAGGCAGCGGCCGTTCTGATCGCAGGATGCTCCGTCAAAACATCATATGTAACGCCCATCACAATCGCCTGCGCGCCCAGTCAACCCAAACTTTGACTTCCCTCCCCCCTGCCATACACTAGATTCGAAGCACGCTACTCGTCGCTGAGCACAAGGAGAACAACCATGACTCCCTGGGAAATCCAAGGCACCGAACTGATCAACTGCAATTGTTCATACGGTTGCCCGTGCCAATTCAACGCACTGCCGAACAACGGCTTCTGCGAAGCGATGGGCGCCATCTCGATCAGCAACGGTTACTACGGCGACGTGCGACTCGACGACCTCAATATCGCGGTCGTGTTTCAGTGGCCGGGACCGATCCACGAAGGCAAGGGCAAGTGCCAGCCGATCGTCGACGAACGGGCCAGCCCGGAGCAACGCGAAGCCATTCTGAAAATCATGACGGGGCAGGACACCGAGCCGTTCGCCACGATGTTCTCCGTATTCGCATCGACGCTCGAGCAGGCATTCGATCCGATCTTTACGAAGATCGACTTCGACGTCGATGTCGATGCCAGACGAGGTCGGATTCATGTCGAGGGCGTATTCGACGTCGTCGGCGAACCGATCCGTAATCCGGTGACGGGCGACGAGCATCGCGTTCGAATCGACTTGCCGCATGGCTTCGAATACGAGCTTGCCGAAATCGGCTCCGCCACCAGCCGCTCGCAAGGAAACATCGCACTGGATCTCAAGGGGACTTACGCGCAGTTCGCGCGACTGCACTTGAATAACAAAGGACCGATCCGGCATCGCGCTGCCGCATGAGCAGCGTTGAAAACATCCTCGGACGTGAGCGCGTCATCACCGCGCTCGGCATCGTCGCAGTCGTCGCGTTGTCGTGGGCCTACTTGTGGACGGGCGCCGGAATCGGCATGTCCGCACTCGAGATGACGGCCGTCGCGCTGTTCCCGCATCGACTGGCAGACGGCGGCGGGGGAATGGATCCGTCGCTGCCGACCGTGATCCTCATGTGGTGGGTGATGATGATCGCGATGATGACGCCCAGCGCGGCGCCGCTCGTCCTGTTGTATCGACGCGTATTGCGGTATCACGACTCGGTCGAGGCCAGGACGGTCACTCCGTCAATGTTTCTTCTGGCCGGCTATCTGACGGCATGGCTGGCATTCTCGATCTGCGCGGCATCGCTGCAGAAGGTGCTGCAACCGACCGGCCTCATTTCGGAAATGATGTTGTGGTCGAAGAGCGCGCTCCTTTCCGCGATCGTTCTGGCCGCGGCGGGCGTCTACCAGTTCTCGCCGCTCAAGCACGCCTGCCTGACGCAGTGCCGTTCACCAGTGAATTTCCTTACCGCGCACTGGCGTCCAGGCGTCGCAGGCAGCTTCCTGCTCGGGATGCGTCACGGCATTTACTGCGTGGGCTGCTGTTGGCTGCTGATGGCGTTGTTGTTTGTCGGCGGCATCATGAATCTCGTCTGGATCGCCGCGCTGTCGCTAATCGTTTTCATGGAAAAAATCCTGCCCGGCGGTGAGCGCGTCGGCCGCGTGCTGGGCGTCGTGCTGATCGCCTGGGCAGGCGTCACCCTGCTGGTGTGATCGGCTTTTCTCTTCCCACACGGTCATTCAAATGACCGAGCTGCTGGATCTCTTAATAGAGGTGTGTCCCGTACGGGTCCGGCGTCAGTCAGACACGGCGCACAGCACGTCTTGCACGATCGAACAATGTCGCCGTCACCTCGCCTCGCCCCTCGCGACGATCATGCAGACCGCCGACGCCATCGCCACTAGCCTGTCGTCCTGCCACAGCTCCCCGTTCACGTTGCACACGCCACGCCCCCTGCGCACGAGCGTCGACCTGCCGAGCAACGTGCCGGGCTTCGCAGGCCGCAGGAACGAAGTGTTCAGGCTGAGCGTCGCGCAGTGCTCGCCTTCGCCCAACGTGGATGTAACCAGCAGTGCAGTCACGTCATCCAGCATCGCGGACAGGATGCCACCCTGCACATGTCCTGCCGGGTTCATGAACGCCGATGCGCCCACGTACTCGGATTCGAGCGTGTTATCCCCTAGCGATACGATCTTGCCCCCGAGCGTCGCCGTGATGGCGGGCAGCGCTCCGTCCGCGCCGAAGAACTTCTCCTGTAGCTGGCTGTCGTCGATTTTCATCTGCTCTCCTCCGTTCGTATCAGAGCCGCCTGGGGTGCGAATCCGCAACGGCCTTTGTCTTTCATTAAGCCTATTCGCCGCGAAACAGCGGCTTGCGCTTCTCCTTCCACGCAAGCGCGCCTTCGAGCAGATCCTGAGAAGCGTCCGCCTGCGCAACGTCCCGCTGAAACTCAAATTCGTCGAGCGTGCCGCTCGCGATCCGGTTCAGGTGCTTTTTCATGCCGAGCAGCGCGAGCGGCGCCATGCCGGCCAACTCGCCGCTCAACCGTTCCATTTCGTCACGCAACGCCTCGGGCGCCACGACCGTGTCGAGGAAGCCGCACGCATGCATCTGCACGGCATCGAACGTCACTGCCGTCAGCAGCAGCTTCTTGGCGACGTTCAGCCCGAGCCGCGACACGTAGCGCTGCAGCCCGCCGCGGTAGAACAGCAGGCCAAGCCGCGCGGCCGGGACGAACATCTGGCTCGTCTCGACGCCCAGACGGAAGTCGCATGCGAGCGCAAGATCGGTTCCTCCGCCGTATACGCCGCCGTTGATCGCGGCGATCGTCACCGGGCGCGCGTTCTCCAGTTCGTTCGCGAGCCCTTCAAAGTTCGCACCCGCATTGCCGTCCGCTACGCTGCCGATGTTGAATCCGGCACAGAAATGCCGGCCTTCGGCAAGCAAGCGCAGCACGAGCACCTCGCGCCGCGTGTTCACGTCGCGAATAAAGCTGCGCAGCGTATCGAGGTCTTCCGGCTCGAGCCGATTCGCCATGTCGGGGCGGCGCAGCGTGATCGTCGCGATCGGGCCGGCGACGGTGAGTTCCGGCGCAAGGCCGGACGAATGGGCAGCGGGCTTCGAGGTCATCGTCGGCTCAGTGAAAGTTGTAGATCTGCATGGTCGTCTCTCCAGCCTCGATGCGCTTGCAGATCGCGGCCTCGTCGGCCTCGCGCCTCGCGGCCCTCTCGACCACTTCCGCGGCGCGCGCGCGCGGGATCGCGACCAAGCCGTCGCGGTCCCCGACGATCAGGTCGCCCGCGCCGACGGTCACGTTGCCGATCATGACCGGCTCGTTGATCCAGCCGATCGCGCCGTAGTCCTTGCCGGTGCCGCGGATCGACTGGCCGCGCGAGAACACCGGGAAGCCGATCTCCTCGAGCAGGTCCGCGTCCCGCACCCCGCCGTCAATCACGAGACCGCCGAGGCCGCGCACCTTCGCCGCGGTCGTCATGATCTCGCCCCAGTAGCCATGCTCGTAGACGCCGTTCGTGTAGACCACCAGCACGTCGCCCGGCTGCGCGAGCGCCAGCGCGCGGTGAAGCCACAGGTTGTCGCCGCCGGGCGAATGCACGGTAAACGCGGTGCCGCATATTCTGAAGCCCGGCGCGACCGGCTTGATCGCGGACGGCAGCGCGCCGGTCTTGCCGCCCGCCTCGTGCAGCGTCGCCGCGGGCAGCTTGCGCGCGGCCTCGACCACGCTTGCCTCTACACGCTCGATCTGGGTGCGGACCGTGGTTGCCGAATCGTGTTCCTTCATGCTTGTTTCCCCCGCGTCTGCAGCTGGTGGTACTTGAACTGCTTGCGCGCCTCGTCGAGACGCATGCCGCCGCGACAGGCATCGCGGATTGCTTCTTCCGCGCTGTGGATGGTCTCGGCCGCATCGAGCACTGCGTCTTCGTGTTCGCGCGGAATCACGACCACGCCGTCGGCATCGCCACGCAGGATGTCGCCGGGCTGCACGCGCGCCTCGCCAATGTTGACGGGAATGTTGCTGGCCTCGACCTGCACGCGATCCTTGCCCGTGCGCATCCAGTGGTCACGGCTGAACACCGGGTAGCCGAGCTTCAGGCACAGGGCGACATCGCGGCACACGCCGTTGATCACCGTGCCGCCCAGGCCGCGGCGGTGTGCGATCTCGGTCAGGATATCGCCCCAGACGGTCGCGTCTTCGCGGCCGCCGTTGTCGAGCACGACGACTGCCCCGGGCGGCACATCGTCGATGTAGTCACCCACCGTGCCGGGCGGGTTCGCGGCTGGCCCGTACTTGAGCGTCCAGGCGCGGCCCGCGAGGCGGAAGTCCGTGCTGCGCGCCTTGATTCTGTAGCACTGCCCGTTGATGCCGAGCTTGTCGAGCGCATCCGAGAGCGTGGCCGTATCGAGCTTGCCAGCGCGTTCGACGTTGCGGTTGTCGTTCGTCGTCACTATGTGTGTCCTTGAATTACAGATGCGCTCACTTGAGCATGTGTTCGTAGTTGCCGCCCATCACCTTGCCGACCGGCGTCCCGGAGAGGATCGCCTTGGCCATCGCGGCTTCCTTCGCGACGATCGTCTCGGCGGCCTCGAGCACGCGCTCGATGTCTCCTGCGCGGATGAAGATCACGGCGCTGTTGTCGGCCACGACATAGTCGCCAGCTTCCACGCTCACCTCTCCGATTTGCACCGGTACGTTAGTGCCCTTCTCGACCACGCGGCCACGCGCGGTCCGCGCCGTGGTCGCACGGCTGAACACCGGCAGTTCGTAGGCGACGGCTTCGTCGATATCGCGCACCGGCCCATCGGCCACCACGCCCGCGACTTCGCGCACCTTCGCCGCGAGCGAGAGCAGGCCGCCCCAGCAGCCGGCTTCGACACCGCTGCGTTGTTCGACCACGATCACGTTCTCACCGTCGGCCTGTTCGATCGCGGTGCAGCCGAGATGAACCGGCGGTCCCGGCGGCGCTTCCCCAGTGCCAAGCTTGACGGTGATCACCCGGCCGGCGATCCGTCCCGTGCCCGAGCGCTGCGGCAGGCCGCTCACAACGCCGGGGAGTTTGAGTTTGTCGAGTGCGTCCGACACGGCGCAGCAATCCAGCCGGTGCAGCCGCTGTACGTTTTGGTCAGCCATGATGGTTGTCTTCCATAGATTTCCCTGTGGTATGAAGCAGGGTCAGGCAAGCGTGCGCCATGCGGCGAAACACAGTCCGGTGCCAGTCAGCGCGGGGCTGCGGTAGCCCGGCGTGTACGAAACCCATTCGAGATCGAGCGACTTGACCGCCTCGACCGCGATGATCCAGTTGCGGATCTCCGAGCTGCCGGCCTGCAACTGCTTAGGATCGAGCGCGGCGAGCCAGGCACTATCCTTGCGGCGAATCGCGTCGATGATGCCGTTGTCGAGCTCCTCGTCGACCACGAAGTGCGACAGGCCACCCGACGCCAGCACGCCGACGCGCAAGTCTTCCGGATAGGCCTCGATCAGCTCGCGCAGCGCCGCACCGAGCTGGATGCAGCGACGCGGCGTCGCCTGGTTCGGCGGATCGAAGGTGTTCACGATCACGGGAATGACCGGCAGATCGAGCCCCTGCAGGTAGCGGCGGTGGATGAACGAGAACGCGTGGCCTTCGAACTGGCCGCGCTCCAGACCATCCATCGCTGCAATATCGAAGTCACGGTCGCAGAGCTCGCGTATCATCCAGCGCGCCATTGCGGCGTCGACGGGATAGTGCACGTCGGCGTCGGGTTCCTGACGCATGGTGCGTGCGCGCGCATACCAGCTATCGTTCGGGCTCGTCTCGCGCTTCGCGTTGCGAATCGTCTCGCCGTAGTAGATTGCGAAGGTCGGGTTGTTGGTAGTGCGGAAGAGCTCGGTCTGGTCGTCGCCGACGACGATCAGCACGTCGAGCTTCGCCGCGCGGATGCGCTCGCGCAGTTCGTCCATTGCCGCCTCGGCCTCGTCGTAGCGCTCGCCCATCTTTTCTACCGTGACCATCGACTCGGCCTCGGCCGGCGCGCGTTTGAGCAATTCTTCATAAGTAACGTGATCGCCCGCCCTGTCGAAGTAGTGCGGATTCTTCGGGTCGACCGCGCGGAATCCGTGTTGCCAATCCTCGCGCTGGGACACAAGCATGATGCTGTGCGACGAACCAAATGCGGCTACCAAACGTGCCATTTCGTCTCCTTCCGTTCTCTCGTCAGTTGCTTCGCGTTCAAACCACGAACGCCGCGCGCCATTGTTCGATCTGCTCGCCTGAAAAGCCGAGCTCCTGCAGGATTTCCTGGGTGTGTTCGCCCTGCTCGGGTGCCAGACGCGGCGACGCCTCGCGCGGGTAGCGCGACAGCCGGAACGGCTGGCCGACGAAGGCAACGTCGCCTTTACCCGGCAGCTCGACCGGCCACGCAATGCCAAGGTGCTTGACCTGCGGATCCTCGAACACTTCGTCGATACCGTAGATCGGGCCGCACGGCACGCCCGCCTTGAGCAGGATCTGCGTCCATTCCTTCGTGGTGCGGGTCTTGAATACCTCGCTCACCGCACGGTTCACGCCGTCGCGGTTCGCTACGCGGGCGGGATCGGAGTCAAAGCCCGGCGCGCGCGCCAGATGCTCGAGGCCGAGCGCCTCGCACAGCCGCGTCCACATCGTCTGGCCGATGGCGGCGAGGTTCAGGTAGCCGTCCCGGGTCGGGAATACGCCGGTCGGCACCGTGAGCGGATGCTCGTTGCCCACCTGTTGCGGTACCTTCCTGTCCACGAGCCATTGCGCTGCCTGGAAGTCGAGCATCGCGAGCTGCGCCTCGAGCAGCGAGGTTTGCACCCACTGCCCCTCGCCCGACGCTTCGCGCTCAAGCAGCGCGGTCAGGATCGCCATCGCGCAGAAGTGGCCCGCGCACAGGTCCGCGATGGGAATACCGACGCGCATCGGGCCTTCGCCCGGCTTTCCGGTGACGCTCATGAGACCGCCCATGCCCTGCGCGATCGAGTCGAAGCCGGGCCACTTCGCGTACGGGCCGTCCTGGCCGAAACCCGAAATGCTCGCGTACACGAGGCGCGGGTTGATCGCGCGCAGCGCGTC
The DNA here is from genome assembly GCF_050435685.1 of Paraburkholderia sp. GAS448. NCBI lineage: Bacteria > Pseudomonadati > Pseudomonadota > Betaproteobacteria > Burkholderiales > Burkholderiaceae > Paraburkholderia > Paraburkholderia sp. GAS448. The sequence goes on along the minus strand of NZ_JBNDKT010000005.1, from coordinate 142,156 downwards.
GGGGCCGATGCCGAGACGGTCCTTCACGTCGGGACGGAAGTTCTCGATGAATACGTCGGCACGACGGACCAGCTCATGAAGGATCTCGCGACCGGCAGGATCCTTCATGTTCAGCGTGAGGCTTTCCTTGTTGCGGTGCAGGTTTTCATAATCGGCGCGATTGTGGTCGCGCCCGCCGATCATGTCGTCGCCGCCCGGCGCGCCGGGTGGGATCTCGATCTTGATCACGCGCGCGCCCATGTCGGCGAACAGGCGCATCGCGGTCGGGCCCGCGCGCACGCGTGACGCGTCGATGATCGTGAAGCGCGAAAGTGCGCCCTTACGCGTGGTGCCCGCAATCTGGGTGTCGTTGAATTCGACGCTCATGCACACTCTCCCTCAGGCCGGAGTGAACATCGGAACCGGATAGCCGCCATCGCTCCGCTTGAAGACGAGCTGCACGCGATGACCGATCGCGAGCGTGGCAGGATCGCAGTCGACCAGATTGGTGAGCATCGTCACGCCCTCATCGAGCGTCACGTAGGCGAGCGTGTAGCGCGCCTCGTCCTTGCCCATCGTGCTGCACGAGTAAATCGTGCCCTTGCCGGCCGATTCGATCCATTCGGTGTTCGCGCTCAAGCAGTGCGGGCAGATGTCACGCGGGTAGTAGTGCGTCTCGCCGCAGTCCTGGCAGCGTTTGACGAGCAGGCGGCCTTCCGTCGCTGCCTCCCAGAACGGCAGCGCCTCGGGCAGCGCGCGCGGTGCGGGGATGCGGCGCGGACCGGCGGGCCTCGCAGCCTTGTCCAGTGCTGCAAAGGTCTGATTAGTGGTACTCATCGTTACTCCCGTTCGAGAATGAGCGTAGCGGCCGTATGGCGCGACGCGAGCGCGCCGCCGATCCCGTTCGCGAGTGCAAGATCGCAGTTTTTAACCTGCACGGCGGGATGCGCCTCGCCGCGCAGCTGGCGCACCGCCTCGATCACTTTCGTGACGCCGCCGCGGTTCGCCGGATGGTTATTGCACAGCCCGCCGCCGTCGGTGTTGAACGGCAGCTTGCCGACGCCCGAGATCAGGCCGCCGTCCTGTACGAACTTGCCGCCCTCGCCCTTCTTGCAGAAGCCGAGATCTTCGAGCTGGATGAGCACGGTGATCGTGAAGCTGTCATAGAGCGACGCGTACTTGATGTCAGCCGGTGTCACGCCAGCCTCGGCAAACGCCGCCGCGCCCGACCACTTCGCGGCCGACCAGGTCAGGTCGATCTTGCCGCCCGACGCGTGCTTCGGTGCCTCGCCCGAGCCGCGCACCTTGACGAGCGGGCGCTTGAGCTGCTTCGCGATCTCGGGACGCGCGACGATCAGCGCGCCGCCGCCGTCGCTCATCACGCAACAGTCGAGGCGATGCAGCGGATCGGCGACCATCGGCGAATTGACCACGTCCTCGACGGTCACGACGTTGCGCAGCATCGCGTGCGGGTTGTGCTGCGCGTGATGCGAGGCCGCGACCTTGATCCACGCGAGCTGCTCGCTCGTGGTCCCGTATTCGTACATGTGCCGCTTCGCGACCATCCCGTACAGGTTCTGCGTAGCCGGGCCGAACGGCAACTCGAACTGCACGTCGGGCGCATCCGGGTCCGGCGCCTTCAGCGCGAGCGCCGCACCTGCCGCGCGCGGACGGCCTGCCAGCGTGATCAGCGCGACGTTACAGCGGCCGGCTGCGATCGCTTCGGCCGCGTGTGCGACGTGGAGGATCGGCGCGGATCCGCCGCACTCGGTCGAATCGACGTGGCGCAGCTTCAGTCCGAGGTACTCGGCGATCGTGGTCGTGCCCAGGCCCGGCGCGTCGCCCGCGCAGAAGTAGCCGTCGATGTCGTCCTTCGTGAGGCCCGCGTCGTCGAGTGCGCCCTTCGCCACGTCGGCATGCAGGCGCGCGACGGAGAGGTCGTCGGCCTTGCGTGTCGGGTGCTCGTAGGCCCCCACGATGCAGGCTTGTCCGTGCAGGCTCATGCGGCCTCCTTGTCGAGGCGCTGCGCCGTGAAGCGTTGCAGGTGCCAGGTGGCGTCGCCGTAGCTCATGTTGATCGCAAACATGCGCTTCGCGTAGTGGCCCGCGCGGCATTCCTCAGTCATGCCCATCGCGCCGTGCAACTGGATCGCCCATTCACCCGCGCTACGGCATGCATCGCCGATGAAAGCCTTCACGGCCGAGACGAAGCGGCCGCGGCGCTGCGCGTCGTCCTCGTCGACCGCCATCGCGGCCGCGCACGCCATCGACTTGCTCTGCTCGAGTGCAATCAGCATGTCGGCGATGCGGTGTTGCAGCGCCTGGAACTTCGCCAGCGGCGCCCCGAACTGCGTGCGCGTCTTGAGATGCTCGGCGGTCAACTCCAGCAGCGCGCCCAGCGCGCCCACCGATTCCGCGCACAGCGCGGCGTTCGCGCGGTCGAGCGCTGCTTCGACCAGCTCCCGGGCTTCACCGGCCTGGCCGACCAGGTCGCCCTTGCTCACGGTCACGTTGTTGAACGTGACGTGTGCGGCTTCGCGTGCGTCGATCGTCCCGAAGTTCCGAACCGTGATGCCTGGCGCCTTCGCGTCGACCAGGAACAGGGACAAGCCATGTGTGTCGCCGCGCCCGCCCGAGGTGCGCGCCACAACCACGAACGCGTCGGCAATCGCGCCGTCGAATACGAGCGTCTTGGTGCCGTCGATGCTCCAGCCGTCGCCGGTCTCTTTCGCGGGCACCGCGAGACGCGCAATATCGTAGCGCGCGTCAGCTTCGCCCACGGCGAACGCGAGAACTTTCTCGCCAGTCGCGGCCGCTTCGAGCCACTGCGCACGCTGCTGAGCGCTGCCGGCCCTGCCGATCAGCGCGGCGGCCGGCAGGCCGCTCGCCAGCCAGCCCGCTCCGCCGAGCGCGCGGCCGAGTTGTTGCGCGACGAGCATCGTCTCAACCGCGCCGTAGCCGCTGCCACCATGGTCCGGATCGACCGTGAGGCCGGTCACGCCGAGCTCGGCGAGGCCCATGCGGCGCCGCGCAGCAAGCGCTGCATCCTCGGCATTGCCGCGCTGATGCGCGGGATATTCGCCGTCGCAGAAGCGGCGTACCGCATCGTGCAGCGCGACGTGATCTTCAGTCAGAGAGAAATCCATGTTCGTGTCCCGCCTCAAGCATTAAAGAACGCGCGGCTGATCAGATTGCGCTGCACTTCGTTAGTCCCGCCGTAGATCGACAGCTTGCGTGCGTCGAAGTAATTCGCTGCGACTGCAATCACGTCCTCGGGGCTCGGCGGCTCGTGGCCGGCCTGGTCCAGCAGCGCGGCCTCGTCGAACGGCACGCCGTGCGGCCCGGCAATTTCCGTGAGCAGCGTGTAGATCGCCTGGCGCAGCTCGGTGCCGCGCACCTTGAGCATCGAGGCCTCGACGGCGGGCACACGGCTCTGCTGGTTCTCGCTGAGCATGCGCAGGCCGGTGAATTCGAGCGCCATCAGTTCGATCTCGAAGCGGCTCACACGCGCCTCGAAAAGAGGATCGCCCGCCAGGCCCTGATGCTTGCCGAGCGCCTTGACACGCGCGAGCTGCTGCTTGCACGAGCCGATCCCGGCGATGCCGGTGCGTTCGTGACCAAGCAGATACTTGCCGTAAGACCAGCCCTTGTTGAGCTCGCCCACGAGGTTCTCGACCGGTACGCGCACATTGTCGAGATAGACCTCGTTGAGGTCAGTGCCGCCTTCGAGCATGCGGATCGGACGCAACTCGACGCCCGGCGACTTCATGTCGATGAGCAGGAACGAAATGCCTTCCTGCGGCTTCGCGTCCGGATCCGTACGCACGAGGGCGAACATCATCTCGCACCAGTGCGCGTACGAGGTCCAGACCTTGTGGCCATTGACCACGAAATGATCGCCGTCGCGCACGGCCGTCGTGCGCACGCTCGCGAGGTCCGAGCCAGCGCCGGGTTCCGAGAAGCCCTGCGCCCACCAGGTTTCGCTGCGACGGATCGCAGGCAGGTAGCGTTCCTTCTGCTCAGGCGTGCCGAACGCGTTGAGCACCGGACCGAGCATGTTGATGCCGCTCGCGATGATCCGTGGCGCGCCGCCAACCAGTGTTTCTTCATCGAAGATGTAGCGCTGCAGCGGCGTCCAGCCGGGACCGCCCGCTTCCTTCGGCCATGACGGCGTGATCCATCCGCGCTCGAAGAGCAACGTGTACCACCCGACGTAGTCGGCGCGTTCCAGGCGCAGGCCGAGCTCGGCCTTGCGCTTGAGCGCGGGCGACAGGTTCGCTTTGACGAACGCGCGCACCTCGGCGCGGAACGCCTCATCCTCTGCGGAGAATTCGAGTCTCATTGGCTTGTTCTCCTGAGGGTCAGTGCCCGGAACCTTGAGCGCCGCAGACAACCAGCGCGTCGAGCGCGAGCACCCGGTCCGGATAGGCGACGAGCGGGTTCACGTCGATCTCGGTGATCTGCGGGTTCGCGCGCATCTGCGCGCCGATCGCGGCCACGGCTTTCGCGATCGCGGCCACATCCACACCGGCCGCGCCGCGCACGCCGTCGAGCAGCGCCGCAGCCTTCAGGCGCTGCAGTTCGACCACGATGTCCGCCTCGGCCATGTCGGCCGGAATCAGGCGCACGTCCTTGAGCGCCTCGATCCAGATACCGCCGAGGCCGACCAGGACGACCGGTCCCCACTCGGCGTCACGCTTCGCGCCGACCACGAGTTCGAGGCCGCGCGGGCCCATCGCCTCGACGAGCACGCCGTCGAGCTTGAACCCGGGGTGGTGCGAAGCCACGCTCGTGTGCAGCTTGTCCCAGCCCGCCAGCAGCGCGCTCGCATCCGCGAGACCCACCACCACGCCGCCGACGTCGCTCTTGTGCGGCAGCGCGCTCGCCTGTGCCTTGAGCACGACCGGGTAGCCGATTTCGTCGGCAATCGCGAGCGCGTCGTCGAGCGTCGTCGCGAGGCGCCCCTGCGGGATCGGCAGGCCGGCGGCAGCGAGCCATTGTTTGCCCTGATATTCCGCGAAGATGCCGTTGGCGGGCACGGGGCCGGGCAGCGGGATCGCTGCCGGCAGAGCCTTGTGCGCGCGCTTCGCGCGCTGCAGCGATTCGCCGCAGGCAGCCACGCGGGCGCAGGCGCGCAACGCGCGATCCGGCGAGCGGAAGAACGGCACGCCGCTCGCGGCGATCGCCTCGACGAAGAACGGCTCGAGCGCGTTGTTGTCGCCCATCACCGCGAGCACCGCGGGCTTGGTGGCACGCGCGAGTGCAGGCACGAGATGATCGGCCTTGTCGCGCTGCGCAATCGGCGGGCCGCCCATGATCGACAGCACGAGGCTGCCGATGTTCGGATCGGCGAGCACGGTGTCGATGAGCTCACCGATCAGGCTTGGGTTGCGCACGCCGATCGTCGTGTAGTCGAGCGGGTTGTCGGCCACCGCGAAGTCGGGCAGCAGCTCCGTCAGCTTCTGGATGGTCGGCTCGCTCAGGCGCGGCAGCGTGAGGCCGATGTCTTCCGCGAAGTCCAGCGTGATGTTCTTCACCGCACCCGACGCCGTCATCACGGCAGTACCCTCCGCGGGCGGCACCGGGAAGCGCGCGAGGATCGTCGTGGTGTCGAACAGCTCGTCGAGCGAATCGACCACCACCACGCCTTCGCGTGCGAGCAGCACGCTCGCGCTTGCATGGTCGCCTGCCAGCGCACCGGTATGCGATTGCGCCGCTTCGCGCGCCCGCGCGCTCTTGCCCGGTATCAACATGACGATCGGCTTGCCGGCCGCGCGTGCCTCGCGCGCCAGCTTGATGAAGGTCTGCGGGCGGCGGATCTGTTCGGCGTAGACCGCGATTGCGCTCGTCTGCGGGTCGGCGACGAACCAGGCCAGGTAGTCTTCGATGCCGAGTACGGCCTCGTTGCCGGTGGACACGGCCGCCGTGATCGGCTGCCCGCGGCCCATGAACGCGTCGCGCAGGTTTGCGGCCATCGCGCCGCTTTGCGCCACGACGCCGACTCCCTTGCGGCCTGCGCACGGGTACGGCGCGACCGCTTCAAAAGTGACCGGCACGCCGGCCTCGAAGTTGGTGAAGCCCATGCAATTGGGGCCGATCAGCGCCATGCCGGTCGCGTTCGCGGCTTCGGTCAAGGCCTGCTGTTTGGCACGGCCCTCCTCGCCCGCTTCGGCATAGCCCGAAGCGAAGATCACGGCCGCGCCGGTCCGGCGCGCGCCGAGCGTGCGCACCGCATCCAGCACGCCCGCTTCGGGAATCGCGAGCACGGCGAGATCGATGCCTTCAGGCAGCGCGTCGACGCTGTTGACGCACGGGCGGCCGTTGATTTCCTGGCTGCTGCGCGAAACCAGATGGATCTCGCCCGCGTAGCCGAAGCGCTCAAGGTTTTGCAGCACGAAATTGCCGAACGCTCTTGGATCGGCGGAAGCGCCGACGATCGCAATCGATCCCGGCTTGAGCACGCGCTCGACGGACAGCACGCCGGCGGCGTCGGAGAGTGACTTACTCATCAGGTGATGCCTCTTCTTGATTGAGACCCCGGTTGTGGCACATCAGGATCGTTTCGGATTCTCGGCATTCTGGCATACCAAAGCAGCATTCTCAATACACCACAGCCATAAAAGTGGGGTTAGCGTTTCCCCCTAGTCTACCCCCAACGAAGGCGACCAATCAGGCTACCTGCTTGATTTAAATCTACTTTATCCCGAAGACCCGAGGCCTTATCGGACTCACACCGAGGCATAACAAAAATTCAATGTTGAATACCACAACAACGTATTGGTATATTTAAGGCATCAGAACCCAACCGTGTCTACCATGAAAACTGTAGTCGACCTGTCCGTCGAGCTCGAAGGCGCAGCATTCGATATGCCGGAAGCGGCGCCCCGCATGCGGGCAAGCCTCGCGAACGACATTCGCGCGACGCTGCTGACCGAGATCGAGACAGGCAAGCTCGCGCCGGGCACACCGATCGACGAACGCGTGCTCGCGGCGCGCTTCAACGTATCGCGCACCCCAGTCCGCGAGGCGCTCCAGCATCTCGCCGCGCGTGATCTGGTGGCGATCTCACCGCGCCAAGGTATCACCGTCGCTCGCCTGTCGATCGCCAAGGTGCGCTCGATGCTCGAGTACATCGGCGAGCTGGAGGCGCTCTGCGCGCGCTTTTGCGCACGCCGTGCGCGCGATGAACTGCGCGAAGCGCTCGACAGCGCGCTGATGGCCTGCCAGCAGGCCGCCGTCGAGGGCGACGCGATGGAGTACGCGCGCGCCAATGGGGTGTTCCACAACACGATCTACGACGGCAGCCGCAACGAGTGCCTCGCTGACCAGATCCGTGCCGCGCGCCGCCAGTCGGAGCGCTACCGCGTGGCGGACTTCCGCAATCGCAGCCAGATCAGCCGCTCCCTGCAGGAGCACTTCGAGATCGCCCGCGCAATCCAGGCGGGCGACGAGGCGAAGGCCGGTGAGGCGATGCTGCGTCACGTGCCGGCCGGCACGACCGGCTTCTCGGAGTTCCTGGCGGCGGTGCCGCGCCACTTTTTCGATTTCGGCGTGGACTGAGTAGCCGAGTCACCTTTACAAGCCATACGGAAAAACCATGCCCCGTTCCATCGACGTCCCTGGCCTCGCGCACAACGCCCCAATCCCGGTCGGCGCGCGCGTCGCCCACGTGCTGTGCTCGTCGGCCATCGCCGGCAAGGATCCGGCGACCGGCCGCCTCGCGGCCGAACCCGCCGATCAGGCACGGCTCGCGTTCAACAACCTCAAGCGTTTTCTCGACGCAGGCGGCGCGACGCTCGCGGACGTGGTGAAGCTCACCGTGTACGTGAAAGACGACTCGGTGCGCGAACACATCAACGCCCACTGGCTCGCGTTCTGGCCGGACCCGGCACAACGGCCAGCACGCCATATCGTCGTGCACGACCTGCAGCACGGCATGGCGCTGCAACTCGAAACGCTCGCCGTCGTCGCCTGAGCGTCCCCGGCAGATCAATCCAACGTACCGCTCTCACTTTCACAAGGATTCCAACGTGATCATCGATTCCCACGCCCACCTCGTCATGCCGCCCGAAAGCTTCCGCTACATGGCGGAGCTGATTGGCGGCCGCGCCAACCCGTCGACCAAACCGAACGTGCCGGACGCCTCGGTACGCAAGATGGCCGAAGAGCTTGTGCGCAGCATGGACACGGTCGGCACCGACGTGCAGTTCATCTCGCCGCGCCCGTATCTGCAGATGCATTCGGTCAAGCCCGCGCGCGTAACCGAACTCTGGTCGCGCCATTGCAACGACCTGATCGCGCGCTTCGTCGAGATGTTCCCGGACCGCTTCCGCGGCGTGGCGGGTCTGCCGCAATTCATGAACGAATCGCCTGAAATACGTGCAGTCGCGGAACTGAAGCGCTGCGTGAACGAGCTTGGTTTCGTCGGCTGCCTGCTGAACCCGGACCCGACCGAATCGGAAGGCCCGACGCCGCCGGGCCTGGGCGACCCGTTCTGGTATCCGCTCTACGACGCGATGACCGCGCTCGACGTCCCCGCGCTGATCCACTCGGCGGGCAGCTGCAGTCCGCGCGAGTCGTACACGCTGAAGTTCATCAACGAAGAGAACATCGCGGTCATCTCGCTGCTGGAATCGGAGGTGTTCCAGAAGTATCCGAACCTGAAGATCGTGGTCGGTCACGGCGGCGGCGCGATCCCCTATCAGATGGGCCGCTTCCGCTCGTGGGCGGTGCGCCGCAACCATCCGCAAACCTTCGACGAGCAGTTGAAGAAGCTCTACTTCGACACCTGCAACTACTCGAAGGAATCGATCGAGCTGCTGCTCAAGGTGGCCGGCACCGACAACGTGCTCTTCGGCACCGAGAAGCCGGGCACCGGCAGCGCGCGCGACCCCATCTCGGGCCGTGACTACGACGACATGAAGCCCGTGATCGAAAGTATCGAGTGGCTCACCGACGAACAGCGCAAGAACGTCTTCGAGTGCAACTGCACCCGTGTGTACACACGCGCGTTCCGCAACTACAAGGGGGCGTAATCATGGCCATGACCGCCGAAGAGAACGAACTGCTCACACGCGTCGAAAACGGCGCGCCGATGGGCGAGATGATCCGCCAGCATTACTGGATTCCGGCCGTGCCCTCGGTGAAGCTGGAGGCGGACGGCGCGCCCGTGCTGGTACGCCTGCTCGGCTCGAACTATGTGGCGTTTCGCACCAACGACGGCCGCGCCGGGCTGATCGACGAACTCTGCCCGCACCGCAAGACCTCGATGATGATGGCGCGCAACGAGCACAACGGCCTGCGCTGCATCTTCCATGGCTGGAAGGTGGACGTCGAGGGCAAGGTTGTCGAGACGCCGAACCAGGTGGGCGACCAGGCGCAGTTCTGCAAGCGCGTGAAGACCAGCCAGTACGGCGTCGAAGAACGCGGCGGCATTGTCTGGGTCTGGCTCGGCAAGGGCGACACGCCGCCGCGATTCCCCGACCTGCCCTTCACGCAACTGCCCGCAGACCAGCGCTCGGTCACGAGCGTCGAAGTGCCGACCAACTGGGTGCAAGGCGTGGAAGCCTCGATGGACTCGTCGCACGTCGGCGTGCTGCACGAATCGACCACGCAGATCACCGCGGGCGGCGGTAACGAACGCCTGCACATGACCAGGGCGCTCGCGCCGCGCCTCGAATTCGAGGAACGCCCTTACGGCTACCGCTACGCCGCGTTGCGCGACCTGCCCGATGACAAGGTCTACGCGCGCGTGAACAACTTCGTCATGCCGTGGTACGGCATCATCTGCGCGCCGGACGCGAACGGCCCGAGCACGATGTTCTTCTCCACGCCGGTCGACGATGTCACGCACCGCGCGTGGTTCGTCCACTTCAACCCGACGCGCAAGCTCGGCATGACGGTCATGTCGGCCACGCCGGACGTCTGGAATTTCCCGCCGCTGCCGCCTGGCACGCGCGAGAACAGCTTCGGCCAGAACCGCGAGCTCATGAAGCGCGGCCACGCGACCGGTTTCCACCAGCATCTCGGCACCGAAGACTTCGCAATGTTCCTCGGCCAGGGCCCGATTGCGGACCGCACCACCGAACAGCTCTGCTCAGCGGACGGGGCAGTGCTGCGCGTGCGCGCGCTGCTGCTCAAATCGGCGCGCGAGTTCATGGCAGGCAAGACGCCGACGCTCGCCGACAGCCCCGAGCTCGACTACTCGCGCGCGATTTCGATCGGCGGCGTGTTGCCGACCGGCGCCGACTGGCGCGTCCTTACCGAAACCGCGTAACACGGAATGACTTCGATGCTTGCCCCCTTGCTGCTCACGCTGCGCGTCTCTGCAATCGGCGCTCCGACCGCGCTGATCAAGTCGTTCACGCTCGAAGCGGCGGACGGCGCGCGGCTGCCTGGCTACGAGCCGGGCGCACACCTCCAGGTCGAAATCCCGTCCTCCGCAGGCGGCGTGCCGCAATGGCGCTCCTATTCGCTGATCAACCTGGACCCGTCTGTCGATCCGCGCGCCGGCGTGGGGGCATACCGGCTCGGCGTCCGGCGAGAGGATGAAGGCCGCGGCGGCTCGCGCCACATGCACGCACTGGAAGTCGGCGACACGCTCAACGTGCGCGCGCCCGCCAGCCACTTCCCGCTCGCCGGGCCGCCGCGCGTGTTGCTCATCGCAGGCGGCATCGGCGTCACGCCGATAGCTTCGATGGCCGCTGAGCTCGCCGCGCAGCAACGCGACTTCGAACTGCATTTCAGCGGCCGCACGCGCGACGCGCTGCCGTTCGTCGAGGAACTGCGCGCACTCGCGGGCGAGCGACTCATGCTGCACACCGACGACGACCCCGCCACGCGCCTCGAGATCGATGCGCTGCTCGACCATGCGCAAGTGAACCAGCCGATCTACGTGTGTGGCCCGGCGGGGATGATCGACGCGGTGCTTGCGAGCGCCCGCAAGCGCGGCTGGCATGAGTGCGACCTGCACTATGAGCTGTTCGCCGAGGCCGCGCCGCAGGAAGGCGACACCGCATTCGAGGTCGAACTCAAATCGTCGGGCAAGCGGCTCACCGTGCCGGCCGGCAAGTCGTTGCTCGATACCCTCCTCGAAAACGGCACCGACGTCATGTACGACTGCCGCGCCGGCTACTGCGGGCTGTGCTCCACCCGCGTGTGCAGCGGCGAGATCGATCATCGCGACACCTACCTGTCCGACGCCGACAAGACGGGCGGCAAGGTCATGCAGGTCTGCGTGTCGCGCAGCAAGCGCGGCCACCTCGTACTCGACCTGTAGCGCGCCGCCACGACCCACGCATTTATCAATCGGAACCCAGAATGAGCGAAAACCTCGTTACCTATGAACTTGACGGCCCCGTCGCGCTGATCGGCCTGAACCGTCCCGACAAGCGCAATGCCATCAACGAGGACGTGATCGTGCAACTGCGCGATGCCGTCGTGCGCGCGGGCGAAGAAGCCGACGTCGCTGTGCTGTTCGGACACGGCGGCAACTTCAGCGCGGGTCTCGACCTGCGCGAAGCACTCGCGCGCGCCACCGGCCAGACCACACCGCCGCGCAAGCGCCGCCGCCACTCGTGGCATGAAGTGTTCGATGTCATCGCGCGCGGCCCGATTCCGTTCGTCGCGGCGCTGCACGGCGCCGTAGTCGGCGGCGGACTCGAACTCGCGACCGCCGCACACGTGCGCGTTGGCGACGCCACGGCGTTCTTCGGCCTGCCCGAAGGCCAACGCGGCATCTTCGTGGGCGGGGGCGGCACGGTGCGAATCCAGCGCGTGATCGGCTACACCGTCATGGCCGACCTGATGCTGACAGGCCGCCTGCTCTCGGCCGAGGAAGGCTTGCGCGAACACGTGATCACCTACCTCACGCCGGCCGGCGAAGCACTCGCGAAGGCGAAGGAACTGGCCGCCAGCATCGCGCAGAACGCCCCCGACACGAACTGGCGCATCACCAACCTGCTGCCGCGCGTGAACGACCTCTCGCACGAGGACGGTCTGTTCCTCGAATACATGAGCTCGAACATGGCGCGTTCGCCGGAGACCGCGAAGCGCCTGCAGGAATTCGTGGACGGCAAGGCGAAGCCGCTCGAACGTCCCGACCAGCACAAGACCACGGCATGAGGCGCAACGAACCATGAATGCAGCAATCAAACTGAGTCCGCAAGAAGCGGCCGTGCGCGAGCAGGCGCTCGCGCACGTGAAGGCGGCGGAAAAAACCGCCGCGCAGATCCCCGTTGGCGACGCCACGCCGCGCCCGATTGGGCAGGCAGCCGTGATCGGCGCCGGCACGATGGGCGGCGGCATCGCGATGGCGCTCGCGGCGGCCGGCATTCCCGTCACGCTGATCGATGCGAACGAAGAAGGGCTCGCGCGCGGCCTCGCCCGCATTCGCGACAATTACGAAAGCAGCGTCAAGCGTGGCAAGCTCGAACCCGCCGTGCGCGACGAACGCCTTGCCCGCATCACGGGCTCGCTCGCGATCGCCGACGTGAAGCGCGCCGATATCGTGATCGAGGCGGTATTCGAGGATCTCGCGCTCAAGCAAGCGATCTTCCGGGAACTGGACCAGCACGCGAAGCCGGGCGCCGTCCTCGCCACCAACACCTCGGGCCTCGACATCGACGAAATCGCGGCGATCACGAAGCACCCTGCCGATGTCGTCGGCGCGCACTTCTTCAGCCCAGCGCACGTGATGCGCCTGCTCGAAGTCGTACGCGCGGCGCAGACCGCCGACGACGTCGTCGCCACGCTGATGGACCTCGGCCGCCGCATGGGTAAAGTGTCGGTCCTCGCGCGCATCTATCCGGGCTTCATCGGCAACGCGCTCTTTCGCAGCTACAACCGCGAGGCGCACTTCCTCGTCGAAGACGGCGCGCTGCCGCATCAGGTGGACGCGGCGCTCACGGACTTTGGCTACGCGATGGGCATCTTCGCGGTGCACGACATGGCGGGCAACGATGTCGGCTACCAGACCCGCAAGGCGCAGATGGCGACGCGTCCGACTGACCGCCGCTGGAACGACCTGATCATGAAGCTCGTGGAGTTGGGCCGCCTCGGCCAGAAAAGCGGCAAGGGATGGTACCGCTACGAGCCGGGCAGCCGTGAACCGTTGCGCGATCCCGAACTGGAGCGGTTCATCGTGGAGGAGTCGGGCCGCCTCGGCATCACCCGCCGCCCCATTACGGCCGAGGAAATCGTCAAGCGCTGCGTCTACGGGATGATCAACGAAGGCGCGAAGCTGCTCGAACAGGGCATCGCACTGCGCGCGAGCGACATCGACGTCGTCTACGTGACGGGCTATGGCTTCCCCGCGCATCGCGGCGGGCCGATGTACTACGCCGACCAGATCGGCGTTGCGAACGTCTATCGCGACGTGCAGCGGTTTTACGAAGAGTATGGCTACTGGTGGAAGCCAGCGCCGCTGCTCGCAAAGCTCGCGGCCGAAAACGGCCGTTTCGCCGATCTCTGAGCGCCTCGCGCATGCCCCGGCGCAGTAGTGCGCGCGGGGCTGCGCGCCTGGATGGGCCTCCCCCGCTCTACCGGAACACTCGACTCGCATCGGGCGTCTGCCCATGGAAAAAGGCCACGGCAATGCCGCGGCCTGGATCGGACTCAAGCTACCCGCTTGATCAGTCGCTGTCCTGCCCGCTATCTTCCCGGTCCGCCTCTGCCATCGTCGCTTCGCGCGGCATGGAGACCGGCGAATCGTTGAAAAACTCGGCCGGCAGGGTGGCGAGAAATTCGGAAAACCCGGCATCGCCGCCCGGCGAATGCTGCGCCATGACGGCCTCGGCGGTTGCCTCGTCGCCCGAGAGCAGCGCCTGCGCGAGCTTCTGGTGGTCGGCAATCACCTTCTCGCGCCGGCTGGGCGCGAGAAACGGCTTGGGCCGGTAACGCGAGATCAGGCGACGGATCGAGCGGATCTGATCGGCCAGATAGTCGTTATGACATGCCTGGCAAATCACCTCGTGGAATTCCGCGTTGGTGCGGGCGAAACGGCGTGCGTCGCTCTGGTTCAGCGCCTCGACGCCTTCGTCTATGGTGCGTTGCAGTTCGACGCGCTGCTCATCGCTCATGCGCCGTGCGGCAAGCCGTGCCGAGACTGCCTCGAGCTCGTTGAGAAGCTCGAGCATGTCGCGCAACTGCGGCACCGTCATCTTCGTCACGAACACGCCCTGACGCGGCACGATCTGCACGTACTGCTGCGCGGCCAGCTGCTGCAGCGCTTCGCGAATCGGCGTGCGCGACACGTTGAAGCGCGCAGCAAGCGCACGCTCGTCGAGCACCGCGCCGGGAACGAGCGCACCTTTCTCGATTTCGGTTTCCAGGAGCGACTTTATTTCGGCCGAGCGGCTCTGTTTGGGGGGCTGACTCATCGAATGGCAGGAAATAGGGTTTCGGAAGGCCGCCTGACAGCAGGAGGCCTTCGGCAGCATCAAAATCCATATGATACCGCGTAGGTATACCAAACGCTCACCCTCTTACCCCAATCAACAAGCGGTGGCGGCCGCTGCCCGCGCGGCGGCCACAGAACGGCACCAGGACGCGCTCCCGACCCGTGCCGGAGATGGGTAAGCCGTTCAGAACGCGTGACGTATACCGAGCTGCACGGCCACCTGGTTGGCCGTCGTGGAGGCGAGGTTGCCGAACAGCGAGCCGCCCGGCCCCGGCACCGAATACGGCGTCGAGATGAGGAAGTTGTCCGCGAACTGTTGGCCCGCGAACGCGTGCTGCCAGGTACCGAACAGGTAGACGTCGGTACGCTTCGAGAGACGGTAATCGAGACCGGCGCTGTAGAGGTTGTACTTGCCGAGCTTGTGCTGGTCGACGTAGGTGAAACCGCCGCCCACCGTGAGGAAGGGCGAGAATTGATAGCTCGCCCCCACCTCGTACGCATCGACCACGACGACGCCGCGCGGGCTCTGCGAAGCATTCGTGTAGGTGTACACGCCGTTCAGCGAGATCGCATCGGTCACTTTCACCATACCGCCGAGCGCGACCGTATAGATCGACTGCGCATCGAGCGCGACCTGAGCCATCGTGCCGACGCCGCGCGCCGCGTTGCCGCCGTCGGTCTTGGTGATCACCGCAGCCATCGAGTAAGGCGCGTTGAAGGAACCGGTCTGACTGTATTTGATGCCCGCGCTGATCACGCGCGGCGTGCCGGTCGGGGTGCCTGCGAAACCGCCTGGTATGTTGCTGAAGCCATACATCACGCCCGCGCCGAAGCCGTGCCAGTTCGGTGTTTCATAACGCACCATGTTGCTGACCGGCTCACCGGCGAGACGGTCGATGTCGTAGGCGCCGTGGAACGCATATGAGGGCGCAAACTGCGCGACGTTGGTGTAGTACGAGACATAGTCGTAGATGAAATCGTAGTCGTAACCAGCGAGCAACGTACCGAACGTATCGCTCGACAGCCCGACGTAGGCGCGGCGTCCGAACAGCGCGCCGCCATGGCCTGCTGTGCCGGTGTTGAGCGAGAAACCGTTCTCCAGCGTGAAGACCGTCTTCAGACCGCCGCCGAGATCCTCGGTGCCGTGGATGCCCCAGCGCGATGCCTGGTTGATGCCGTCGTCGAGCCTCCAGAGCGAGTGCCCGGCCGCATTGCTCACATACGTGATGCCGTTGTCGATGATCCCATACAGGCTCACGCTGCTTTGCGCCTGCGCCGTTCCCGCCAATGCGGCGGCCATGACACCCAGGACAAACTTTTTCTTCACTTGACGATCTCCTTGTATTGCGGGCTATCCCGCCCGCTTCATTGCCAGTTACCTGTGTTGGCTTCGAACTACTTGCTGCGAGCCACGTGGCGCGAGGCGAGCAAGTAGTGCACCGACGACCAGACGAGCACCACGCTCACGGCGAGCATCGCGTAGCGGATGCCATAAGCGGAGGCGTCATGGCAGGCCGCCGCGAACGGACCCTGCAGCGCCGCTGCCGGACCGTGAGCGCCATGCGCACCATTGGCGGCGCATACCAGGTGGAATTTGCCCTGCGTGAAAAGGAGGTCGGCGAAGCGGTCGCTCAGGAAGCCGATCATGGTCGGCCCGAGGCCCTGGCCAACCAGGTTCATCAGCAGGAAAACGAAGGCCGACGCAGTGGCACGCATCCGAGGCTCGACGATGCTGTGCACGATCGCGAAAGTCGGACCGTTCCACATGCTGAGCGCGATCGTGGCGACGAACAGGAGCGCCACGGCGACCGGCCACTGGTTCAACGTGAACGCAATCACGATAAGGGGGAAACCGATCGCCGTGCCGAGTGCAGGCACCCAGGCATACCAGCGGCGGTCTCTGGCACTCGCCCAATCGGCCGACACGCCGCCAACCGCATTGCCGACAATGCCGCCGACGCCGATCACGAGGCCGAAGATCAGGCCGGCCTGCGCATAGCCCAGACCGTAGACGCGCGTCAGATAGACCGGAATGAACAGGTTGATACCGTACTGGGCGAACGCGCCGATCACGGTGCCGAGCAGCATCTGCACGAACGCGCGGCTTTTCATGAGCACCCTGAGAACTTCGCGCAGCGATGGCACTGTCGCCGCGGTGAGCGCACCGCCTTCCTCGGCGGCTCCGCGCTTCGGCTCGCGCAGCGTGACCCAGGCGAGCAGGCCGAAAATCAGACCCGGCAGGCCAACCACGAAGAACGCCGGACGCCAGCCCATGTGCTGCACGATCCAGCCACCGCCGAGCGCGCCGGCAAGCACGCCGATGGGTGGGCCGAACGCGTAGATAGCGAGCGCGCTCGCGCGGCGGCGCGGGCCAAACTCGTCGGAAATTAACGAGTGCGCGGTGGGCGTGCTGCCCGCCTCGCCGATGCCGACACCGAGACGGTAGAGCAAAAGTTGCCAGTACGAGCCGGCCGTGCCGCACAGCGCCGTCATGACCGACCACGCGGCAATCGACAGCGCGATCAGCGCAACGCGGTTGAAACGCTCCGCAAGGCGCGCGATCGGCAGCCCGAGCAAGGAATAGAATATCGAGAACGCCAGCCCGCCAAGAAGGCCGAGCTGCAGGTCGCTCAGGTTCATCTCCAGCTTTACCGCCTGCCCGACCACCGCGATCATGATGCGGTCGATGAAGCTCGACGCGTAGATGAGAACCAGAATCAGCAGGAACCAGCTGCGATACCAGCCGTCGCCCGACCTGGCTCCCAAGTTCTGGGCCGTCAGTTCCTTCATTTGTATCGTCTCCAGTATGTCTGCACACGCGGCGGGCCGCTCTGTATGCCACGAAGTACTTTGTGGGATTTTTTATCGATTCTCTAGCATAATTTTTGACGGCGCAAGAACAAATCGCGGCAGGCGGATCATCGTTTTCACCTAAGGTCATACCTCAGACGAAACACTGGGCTGCTCGACCGCATTGCGCTACGCCTCGACGGCCTTGTCCGTTTGCATGAGCGGCGCGGCATGCGCTTCATGTCAATGCCGCCCAGCGTGCCCGGTGCGATCACATCGCCCGTGGCGAAGTCGACCGCCGGGTTCGCCATCGGGCTTCGTGGTCAGATTGCCCCAACGGCACGAGTCGAGGCAGCCGGGACAAACGTCCCGATGGCTAGCAGGAAAAGGCGCCCGGACAAGGGTTTCCGGGCGAGGTTACCGCGGAGCGCGGTAACGGACGCATACCTGCGCGATCTCGTCGAGATGATGGCTGAGCGAGGGTTGTCGCTTGCTCACACGCGAGAAAGAACCCCTCGATTGGGCCATGACGCAGAACGGCCCATGCGTCACTCTCGAGGCGCTCGGGAAGCGTGAGCCGGACCAAGCGCAGCTTGAAGCTGCCAGACGTGCCTGCCAAGCCGCTCTCGAAGGATTTCGTGCTGCGAAGGCCGATCACGACATTCAAATGACCGAAATAAATCTGAACCGTGTACAAAAGGTCATGAGCCGGCAAAAGCACACTGGAACGGCTCACAATCAGCACGGGTGAATGGATCTTTGCTGCATCGCTTTCGAAGCGGCAACATTTCGAGTGGACACGATCCGCGAAGAAGCCAACTACCGTGAGCCGCACCTTAGGACAACTGCCTGTTTCGCCGGCGCTGTCATTCCGGTCGCGATTGCTATAGGGCCGGCGACGCGACCGAGCCGGGTGCGAAGGAAGACCGCTTGCCAGCCCTGCTTGATCTGCCAGAGCCGACCTTACTAGCTTACGCACGTGAAACTCGGTTTCCAGCGCAAGCATCGACTGGATCTTCTCGGCGACCACTATTCAACAGAATGAAGGTCGTTTACGGCATCTGGCTGTGCTCACGGAAGTCCTCAAAGGGCGAGAGCCCCAGACCTGATGGTTACCGAAGGTCCGGTTCCTGGTGCGGATTCAACCGGTCGAATGTCCACACGAACGCGCGGGCCGATGGCCGCAGATGGGCCGGCTTCTGCCCGATGACGCCGCACGCAAACTGCCGGGCGTCTAACCTCATGTGACGTAGTGGCAGGCCCCCTGGTTCCACGACAGTTGGATACGGCCGGGAGGTCGTGGCCGCAGCGACCTTTATGCGTGCCTCGTCACGAACTTTTTCGTCGCGTGATAGCCGTGCCTTGTTGCACCGGCAACGGCATGGCCGGCCGTCTTCGCACCGCGGCCGACCGCGTGCGTGGCATCGCGCACAGCATGCCCGGTCTTCTTTCCGGCCGTCTTGACATCGTTCTTGAACTCGTGGGCACCTGTAGCCAGGCTCGCATGCGCCAGCGGGCTGAGCACGGCCAGCAGGAACACAATGATCGAATTTCTCGTCTTCTTCATTACTCTGATTCTCCCATACACGAGATGCCACTTTACGCTTCGGCCAGAACCTGTTGGATAGCTTGCTCGAAGGCTTCGAGGTATGCCGGGCAGGCCTATCTGACCGTAGTGAAGACAATGACAGGGACAGTCGCTCTCTGGATGATGCCGGATGCAACGGATCCCACAATAGCCGACGACACGGCACCCCGCCCTTTGGCACCTAGCGCGATGACATCCGCCCCCACTTCCGACGCAAACCGCGTCACCTCAATTGCCGCATCGCCGTGCATCCAGTGCAGATGTACCTCCGACGCGACTGGTACTAGCACAGCATTGGCGGCTTTGAACGCCCGATCCGCTTCCTGCCTGTTTTCCTCCTGGAATTCAGCCGTATGCAGACCCGTTCTGCCCACTACGGGCGATACATGTACGATATGTACGACCAGTGGGGGCAGCAGGAAGGGGCGCTCGACCAGCCGTAGGGCCGCTGACGTGCTCTGGGGAGAGCCATCCACTGCAAGTACGATCATGGTCATGGTGCGTTCCTTTTAAGTGAAATGAAACACAAGGCCTACCTTGGAGTCTAGTCCAGTTCGCGAGGCTCCTACGCTCCTTACGACTTTCGGCATTCGCATTGCCTCAGCCTGTCGGTCGTCGCGGATCCGGGCTCGCCGCTTCTTAAGCGATCGCCTTTCGAAATAACGATGAGCAGCCCGACATGACAAAATCCGCTCAAGCTGACTGGGCCCGCGAGCATGACGGCCACCACAGAAAAACGGTTCCTTGATGAAGTAAAGATACTTCCGCGAACCCTTCGCCTTGATATAGGTTTCCTCAAACCGCCAACTCTTGCCGACCGGGTGCTTGTGCTTGCGAAACGTCTTTTTCAGCAGCGGCACAAGTTCGCAAGCGGGCCTGACTTCCGAAAAAGCTTGCCCTTCCTTTTTCGTTTCTTGGATCAGCCGGCGCCATCGAACGCTGGCAAGCCTGCTTCTCTGTTTATACACTCGCCGACTGCGTCGAATCGAGAGTTCAGACCATTGTCGCATTCGGTATGAAAAGAAGCTGGGGCGGTGCAACCAGACGCTCGAATGACTCGTCGCCGGCTGAATCGCTCAGCGCCACCATGCATCGTTTCTTGAAACTTCACTTCATGGTGGTCGTGGTAGAGTCGAGCAACTTTCTTTATCGCGTAGACCTTATGTCGCCACGCATTGAATCCGGACCCGTCGAGCCGGCAGATCATCAACAGGGCATGGGACGCGCCGCCGCGGCGCAAAGCGTGAACATGCAGCCAGCGATCGTTCCAGCGCAAACCGCTCTGGTGGTCATGCATTATCAGACTGACATCCTGGGGTTATTTCCATCGGTCGCGCCCACGTTGCTCGCCAATACGCGCAAGCTGTGTGACGCTGCGCGGGCCAAAAGTGTCAGCGTCTATTTCGCCAAGATCCACTTTAGTCCTGGCTATCCGGAAGTTAGTCCGTTGAACAGGAACGGGCAGGGAATCAAGCAACTTGGTCTTTTCGTCGACGACAAGATAGCGCCGGAACTCGGCCAGCAGGCCACTGAACCGCTCATCATCGCGCATCGTGCCAGCGTGTTCTATGGTACCGAGCTGCAAGCGCGGCTTTCCGCGCAGGGTATCGATACGCTGCTCATGGTCGGCATTGCGTCGACCGGTGTCGTGCTGTCGTCGGTTGCGTACGCGAGCGATGCGGACTTCCGCATATTCACAGTCAAGGATTGCTGCTACGACCCGGATCAGGTCGTGCACGATCATCTTTTTTCAACGGCGTTCGATTCGCGCACGACGGTGCTCTCGCTCGCTGACGCCTTGTTGTCGCTTGCCTAGCATTGCACAAGTGGCGGATGGTGGCGAAAGTCGTACAGCACCGGGCCGGAATCAGTCTGCACGAGCGTGCGCGTGACGCTGCTATTTGCGTTGCCGACGTCATCGAAATGCGTGAGCGTGCTCGCGGTGAAGCGATCGAAAATTTCCTTGTCGAGCATCCCCACAAAATCGCGGTCGACGCGCACGAATTGCAACTTACCCGAGGGCGTGACGAGCGGACCGGACAGGCACGCAATCGAGCAAGCGAAATGCATTGGCTCGTTCGGCCAGGACATCACGAGGCCGGGAGCGCCCCGTCATACGAGGGGCGGTTGCTCAAAGTTTGCACGCTATCTGCAATTCAGGCCTCGGCTTAGCGGCCGAAGAAGGTAACGGGTTCAGGTTCCACGCCCAGCTTCATTGCCTCGACGCGCGCCGTGCGTCCGCGCCGCGCGTCTTCCGTATTGTGCAGGGGCATCGTGAGGTCGAGCACAACCTGGTCGGCGCCCGGCACGCCGCCCGCCGACCAGGCTTTCAGCAGCGCACGAATGGCCCCATACGAGCGCGTGGGGCCGTGGGAAAGCCGTATCGCCAGATCCAATGCAGTTCTTTCCACATCGGCTTCGGGGACCACGAACGCGGCGATACCCAACTCGCCAGCGGTGGTGCCTGACATCTCCTCGCTTAGCATGACGTAGCGTGCCGCGCGCGCCGGTCCCGCACGTTCCGCGATCCGTTGCACGCCTCCGCAGACGGGTGCAGTGCCGACTGACGGCTCGATGCAGCGGAACGATGCGTTATCCGCAGCCACGATGAAGTCACACGCGAGGGTGAGTTCGAACGCGCCGCCCCAAGCCCGGCCGCGCACAGCACAAACGGTCGGAATCTGCAGCGCCTCGATCTTGCGATATGAATGATGCATGTCGCTGATGAACGTGCGCCAGGCGTTGAATTCCTTGTCGATGAAGTCGAGGATGTCGCCACCCTGACTGAAGTTCGGGCCTTCTGCCCGGATGAGGAGGGCGCGGATTTCCGATTCGCTGGCCTCCTTGATGGCCTCGCTCAGGCGTTCGGAGAACTCGGTGGCGATGAGATTGAGCGGCGGGTTCCCGAGCACGATGTGGCCAACAGAATCATGACGCTCGAAACGGACGGATTTCATTTGGGATTTCCTTTTGTGTGTGACGTGGGTGAAAGGGTTCATTGCCCGGATTCGGTGTCGTTCCAAACACGGCGCCCGCCAGGCGAGCGATCGTTACCCGCTCAGAATTGATGGCGCATACCCACCATGACACCGGTTTGATCCACGCCGGGCAATGGCGACGAGGCGGGCGGGATCACGCCGCCGTCAATCGTGAACGCGGCATTGCGCTGGTTGAACACATGCCCTGCGGTGACGTATACGGAAGTGCGTTTGGACAACAGGTACATCGCGCGCGCTGCGATTAGGGAGGCTCCCGCGGAACTCCCACCGTTCACCGATATATGGCCGAACTGGGCATCGAGGACTACTTGTGGAAGGGGGACATAGGTTCCGCCAAGCCACCAGTAGTTACTGACCGCGTCGGAAAGAGTCGGCGTCTGCACTCCGTGATTGATCCGATGGAGGAATCCCGCACCGATCGTCGAGAAACCGAACTTGACGTAGCCGTCGATGACGGCGCGCGTGTCGGTTTGCGAGCTGCTGGGCAGCGGCGAGCCGGTGCCTCCGCCGCCGTAGTTGCGATCGAAGGCCGCCGCGACGCCCCACGTCGCCGCGTCATACTTCACCATTGCAGACATCGACTTGCAGGCTCGCCAGTCCGTTGGCGACTGGCCGGCGCACCCTCCGGCCTCCGCCGGATCCACCGCGTCACGCCCGAGCGAATATGTCGCGCCTACGGTCAGACCGGATGTCGTGAACGAATACGCGATCGCGTTGTCGAGTCGCGGCTGGGCCAGGTATGGATCCAGATCGCCGGCCGCATAAATGTTCGGCCCCAGCGTGTCGCCCGTCATAGCCCAATAGATCTGCGAATATTGCCGGCCGAGGGTCAGCGTCCCCCACTTTCCCGAAGAAAGCCCGACATAGGCCTGTCTGCCGAACAGACGGCCACCCTGGTTCAGCGTGCCCTGCGACGGTGCGAAACCTGACTCCAGTACGAAGACGGCGCTGAGGCCGCCCCCCAGGTCCTCTTTGCCGCGCAGCCCCCACCTCGACGGTATCGATCCCGTGAGCGTCGGCACGCGCACGACGCTGGACTTTTTAGCGCCCACGTTATTCACCCACTCGACGCCCGTATCGATGATCCCGTACAGGGTGACAGAGCTCTGTGCGTGCGATGCGCCCGATGCGCACGCCGCAAGCAACGCGAGTCCCCAACAGATCGCCTTGCGCAACGGAAACGCGCGGCCGGACAACTTCGACGTCGAACTCATAGATCTCCTCCGATAGGGCTAGTGATTAGAATCTTCCGTGGAAGATGCCACAATCATCTTCCACGTCAATTGATTTCAAACTTCGGAGTTTCCCTGAGTCCGACTCATTTTCCGCGTACCGACACCGAATATTTCACGGCATTTCAGGCATTTCGTACCGTGTACGGCAATTCATCACACTTTTACACGATCAGCGTTTTCCCTACCTCGACATCATTGTCTTGGTTATATATCTTCCATGGAAGCTCATTGATCAACAAATTTGACTGACTGAACCTGCGTCGAAAATGAATACATCGGAAAAAAGCTTCGTCTGGGACGATGACTACGCACTCGGGCATCTGTCGATGGACGACACGCATCGCGAGTTTGTCGAGTGTGTCGACGCACTGCTCACGACGACGGACGACAACCTCGCAGCCGCGCTCGAAGCCTTTGCCGGGCACGCACTCCGCCACTTCGGCGAGGAGGACGACGCGATGCGCGAGACAGCCTATGGGTCGGCCGGCTGTCATATCGACGAGCATGCGGCCGTGCTCCGGTCGCTTGACGAGGTGCGCACCGCGCTGGCCGAAGGCCGGCCCCAGGTCGTTCGCTCGTTTGCCCGCGCGCTGACGGACTGGTTTCCCGAGCACGTGCGCGTCATGGACCAGGGTCTCGCGCGCTGGCTCATTCAGCGGCAACTGGGTGCAGTCCCGGTCGTCATTCGGCGTCGTCTGCACAGTGCCGCCTGACACGCTCCTCTTCTATCAGGATGTCACCATGGAAACGTCAATGCCCCCTATCAGCGCCACGTTGCAAGTCAGCGTCTCCGTGAGGACGTGGCTGACCGACGATATCGTCGGCTATGAATTCACGCCGGTGTCGGATACGCCGTTGCCTGACTTCGAAGCCGGCGCGCATATCGACGTGCATCTGCCCGGCGGCCTGGTACGCCAATACTCGCTGTACGACCTGCCGACAAAACGCCCGTGCTACCGCATCGGCGTGCTGCGCGATCCGCAATCCCGCGGCGGATCCGTGGCGCTTCACGACAGCGTGAATGCGGGCGATACGCTCACGATCAGCGTCCCGCGCAATCACTTCGCACTGCACAGCGGTCCTGACCGGTCGATCCTGTTCGCGGGCGGCATCGGCATCACGCCGATCATCTGTATGGCCCAGCAGTTGGCGCGAGAGAGCCGCCCGTTCGACATGCACTACTGCGGCCGTTCCCTTTCGCGCATGGCGCTTGTCGACCGTGCGCAACAGATCTCGCTCGGAGACGACGCGCAGGTGCACGTGCATACCGACGACGGTCCGCCGGGGCAGCAGCTGAACGCGCGAGCCGCCATCGGTGCGCCGTCGGCCGACAGGCACCTGTACGTCTGCGGGCCAACGGGCTTCATGGATCACATCCTGCAAACCGCACGCGAACTCGGCTGGGATGAAGCGCATCTGCACCGCGAATATTTCGCGGGCCCGCCGATCGAGCCGTCGGACGAAGGCGGTCCGTTAGAAATCGAAATTCACAGCAGCGGCGAAGTCATCGAGGTGGCTGCCGATCAAAGCGTCGCGCATGCGCTTCTGGACGCCGGCTTCGACCTGCCGCTGTCGTGCGAGCAGGGGGTCTGCGGCACCTGCATGACCAGGGTGCTTGCAGGCGTGCCCGACCATCGGGACCTTTACCTGACCGACGACGAGCGCACGCGCAACGATTGCTTCATGCCGTGCTGTTCGCGCGCGAAGACGTCGCGATTGGTGCTCGACCTCTGAGCCCACCCTTCACTCTCCGCCGACATCCGCAACCAGGGGATTCAAATGTTGACCAAGCAGGATAATGAACTGATGTGCCGTACCGGTGTGGGCACCGCGATGGGCAATGCGATGCGCCGCTTCTGGCTGCCCGTGATCCAGTCGTCGGACATGCCGCAGCCGAACGCCGACCCGAAAACGATCCAGCTGCTCGGGCAACGGTTCGTGGTCTGGCGCGACCAGCAAGGCCGGCCCGGACTCTACGACGAGGGCTGCCTGCATCGGGGCGCGTCGATGCAGCTGGCCCGCGCGGACGGCGACGGTCTGCGCTGCATCTACCACGGCTGGAAATTCGCGGTGGACGGGGCGGTGCTCGAGACGCCGAACGTCGCCGACCCGAAATTCAAGGACCGCATCAAGGCGCGGACCTATCCGGTGCGCGAGGCGGGTGGCCTGATCTGGGCCTATCTGGGTCCGCAGGGCAAGGAACCGCCGTTCCCGCACCGGGCATTCATGGACCAGCCGGATTCCCATCGCATCAACGTGTGCGCGATCGTCAACTGCAACTTCGTCCAGGTGATCGAGGGGCTCGTCGACTCGTCGCATCTGACCGTGCTTCACAGCTCCGCGCTGGCCCAGACCAATCACTCCGATCTGGACTACGCGGGAAAGATCACGCACATGCAATTCGATGCTGCCCCGGCGATCGAGGCGGAAGAGACGGACTTCGGCTTTCACTACGTGGCGATCCGCCAGAGCGGCGAGAGCCGTATCGCTCGCGTCACGTCGTTCATCGCGCCGTGCTTCATCGCCAATGCGAACGGCGACGTGTGGCTTGCCGCGGTTCCGATCGACGACGAGCGCTGCTACTTCTTTCACGTATGGTGGGATGCCGGGAAGCCCGTCGGCGAAGAGCCGCTGCGCAGCGCGCAGCTCACGTTCGTCGGC
This sequence comes from Paraburkholderia sp. GAS448, assembly GCF_050435685.1. NCBI lineage: Bacteria > Pseudomonadati > Pseudomonadota > Betaproteobacteria > Burkholderiales > Burkholderiaceae > Paraburkholderia > Paraburkholderia sp. GAS448. Next base: position 116,507 of record NZ_JBNDKT010000005.1, on the reverse strand, counting down.
CTCGACGAGCCGACGCTCCGCAAATACGGAATGACGCTCGACACATGCGACTCGCCGACGGCCATGTCGTTCGTCAACGGCTACCGCCAGGATCGCCAGTTGCAACGCAACGGCCACTTCACCGGGTTCGACAGCATCACGCAGGAAGACGCCGCGTGCAGCATTTCGAGCGGCCCGATCCGTGACCGGTCGCAGGAAATGCTGACGAGCGCGGACCTCGCGATCAGCCGCCTGCAGCGCACCCTGCTCGCCTGTGCCCGCGCCGAACGGGATCAGCAGGACATCCCGGCGCTGCACGCGGACACGGGCGGTGCAGTCGGTATATCCGGCGAGATTGGCCAGGACGAGGACTGGAGACAGCTGGTTCCGCACCATCGGATCGTTTCGTCCGCCGGCGCCCGCACCCAGCGCAACCGATAACCCAGCTTGAGACAGGAGTTCCGATATGTTGAGCCAAAAAGACAATGAAATGATTTGCCACGTCGGCCCGGGTACGCCTGGCGGCGCGCTGATGCGACGTTTCTGGCACCCGGTGTGCACGTCAGCGCAATTGCCGCATCCAGACTGCGCGCCGTTGCGCGTTCGTCTGCTCGGCGAGAACTATGTCGCGTTCCGGGATACCGACGGGAACGTCGGCTTCCTGGAGGAGCTGTGCATGCACCGCGGCGCGTCGCTCGCGCTTGGCCGCGTCGAGGAAGGCGGCATTCGCTGTCTGTATCACGGCTGGAAGTTCAGCGCGTCGGGCGACGTGATGGAAACGCCGAACCATGCGGATCCCAGGTACGCCGCACGGCTGAAGGCGCCGTCGTTTCCCGCGCGCGAGGCCGGCGGCATCGTATGGGCGTACGTCGGGCCGAAGGAACTGCTGCCGGCGTTCTCGCGTTACGCGTTCATGGACGCGGAACCGAGCCACCGCGTCGTGCTGCGCATCAACGTCTCGTGCAACTATCTGCAACTCGTCGAAGGCGGCGAGGACAGCTCGCACGTCGGCGTGCTGCACACCAACATGGCACGCCCCGGCTGGAAAGAGAACGAGTTCACGCCCAACCCCGACGTGGTCAATCCCGCCGCGCTGGCCTCCAACGACCTGGAACCGGCGCTGAAAATCGAAGATACGGCGTTCGGCTTCCACTACGTCGCGCTGCGCAAGACGACCGACGCGAAGGTCCGCAACGCCCGCGTGGTCCCGTTCATCGTGCCGTACGGCCGCATCATCCCTGCCCCGGCGTTCCAGTTCACGGTCCTCGAGGTGCCCGAAGACGATACGCACACGAGCACTTACATCGTCGTCCACGGCGACGTGCCGGTGACCGAAGAGAAAATCATCGAGTTACTCGGCCTGAACGACCCCAGGTACTATGACCGCAAGAATTGCACTTTCACGGCCAGCTGGGCGGATTCGTTCGGCCAGAACCGCGAGCTGATGAAGGAGAACTGGACCGGACTGCGCGGCGTCGAGGTGGAGGACGCGACGATCGGGCTGTCCCAAGGCCCCCTCTACGATCGTTCGCGCGAGCATCTGGTGCCCGCGGACCAGGCCGTCGTGCGCGTGCGCCGTGTGCTGCTGGACTCGATCAAGCGCGTCATGGAGAACCAGCAGCCGCCGGCGCTCGGCCTCGATCTGCGCGGCGTGAGCGCCTGCGACCGGCAACTCGAGGAAGGAACGGCCTGGCAGGATTTGCTGCCGGCGCATCGCAAAGCCATCGAAGCCTGAGGAGAATAGTCATGACGATCAATCAAACTCGCAGCGACACCCCGGACTACCTGTCTCTGTTGCGGCTCGACGGCCGGGGTTTCGTGGTGCTCGGCGCCGGTCAAGGTATCGGCGAGCAGACCGTCCATGCGCTTGCCCAGGCCGGCGCTCGCGTGCTCTGCGTCGACCGCGACGAGCAACTCGCCCACAACATCGCCGCAGCCGTGGACGGGATTCCGTGCGTGGCGGACGCGACGTCGCGCGAGGACATGCAGCGCGTGTTCGACACGGCGCGCAAGCACTTCGGCCGCATCCACGGCGTGGTCGACATCATCGGCGTCGCGGGCATCAAGCCGCTGGCCGCCGTCGACGATGCGTCGTGGGACCAGCAATTCGACATCGTCGTGCGCCATGCGTATCTCGCGATTCAGATCGGCGGCGAGATGATGAAGGCCGATGGCGGCGGCACATTTGCGTTCGTCGGCTCGCTCGCCGGCGATCGCGCGGTGCCGAACGAGGTCGCCTATGCGGCGTCGAAGGCGGCGCTGCATCACCTCGTGCGCACCGCAGGCGCCGAGTATGCTCCGTACAACGTGCGCATCAACGCGGTGTCGCCGGGTTTCGTCCGCACACCGCGACTGAATCAGCGTCTGGATGAAGCGACGTGGACGAGAGTCGGCAGCGCGATCCCGATTGGTCGGGCGGCCACGCCAGCGGAAATCGCGGGCCACCTGCTGTTTCTGGCATCCGACCTGAGCGCCCATATGGCCGGTGAAATCGTCACCGTCGATGGCGGCCTCAGCGTACTGGCCGCGATTCCCCCCATCACGTTCGCGCCCTCGGCAACCCCGACTCCTTGAGATTCACGATGTCTTCTTCCTCTCAAAGCCAGATCCACCCGTCGCTTCGTGCGATCGCCGCGGCGGCCGCGGCGCAACCGGGCATGGCCCAGGTGAGCCCCGCAGAAGCGCGCGCCGGCATCGCCGCGCGCACGGCCGCACGGGCACCCGGCCCTCGCATCGACAAGGTTTTCGATCTCGCCGTTCCAGGCCCTGGCGGCGACATCCCGGTGCGCGTCTATCATCCCGAAGGCGCTGCCGGGGTGACGATGGCGTTTCACGGCGGCGGATGGCTGATGGGCAATCTCGACAGCCTCGACGCGGTGTGCCGGCATCTGGCCAACGATTCCGGGCTGGCCGTGGTCAGCGTCGACTACCGGCTCGCCCCCGAGCATCCGTTCCCCGCGGCGCTGGAAGACGTGTGGGCGGCGACCCGCTGGGTCGCCGGGCACGGTCATGAGCATGGGCTTCCGTCGTCGCGACTGACAGTGTTCGGCGAATCGGCCGGCGGCAATCTCGCCGCCGTCGTGTGCCTGCTCGCGCGCGAACACGCGGCGCCGCACATCCTCGCGCAGGCGCTGGTCTATCCCGCGACGGACGCTCGACAGCAACGCGCATCGATGTCGGCTTACGCGGAAGGCTTCATGCAGCGCACGGCCGACGTCGCGTACGCGTTTCGCACGTATGCGCTCGATCACGGCGTGTCGCCGACGACGTGGAAACTCTCGCCGTTCCTCGCGGACGACCATTCGCGCCTGCCGCCGGCTCTAGTGATTACCGCCGAGTGCGACGTTCTGTGCGACGACGGTGAGGCCTATGCGCAAAAGCTGGCCGAAGCGGGTGTCCCGGCGACCAGCGTGCGGTACGCGGGCATGCTGCACACGTTTTACGGCATGCGGGGTGAGGTTGGCGCCGCCGCGCTGGCGCAGCGTCAGGTGGCCGATATGCTGAGCGCCGCGGTGCGGGCAGCCTGACGAGGCCAATCAGGCACCCGCGCGACGCGCGGTGCCATCGCGATCGTTCGACTCGCCGATACCCCGAGGCGGTTCGCGCCGGCGCCGCCCGATGCGTCCGCGTCGGGGAATTACGTACAATAGTTGGCGGTCCGCCCGCTACCTATGCGCGGCCCACCCGCTACAATCGGCCGAGATCGCATGAATCGCAAGGAAGTCAACAAGATGAGCACTGCCGCCACCAAGCAACCCGCGCGTCCCCGAGCCAGCAAGAAGGCGCCAGCGGCTCTGGGGGAATCCGCCAGGAAGCCCAATCGTCCCGGCACCAGCCACATCGAATTCATCTCCTTGCAGTGGCAACGCGAACGCAGCGATCTCGACCTGTCGAACTTCCTGCTCGCGATCTACTTCATGAGTCTGGGCACGCTCGTCGAACAGGCCTTCGACAAAATGTGCCAGCGTCTCGGCGGGATCAGCGGGTCTGACATGCGCGTGCTGCTCGCGCTGCGCCGCAGCGGCCATCCGTACGCGAAGCGCCCAACCGACCTGTATCGGGCGCTGCTCGTGACCTCGGGCGCGATCACCAAGAAGATCGACCGACTGGCCAGTCTCGGCATGGTGGAACGGCAGGCCGATCCAAGCCACGGCGGCGGGTTCATCGTGCACCTGACGAGGAAAGGCCTCGACCTCGTCGAGAAGGCGATCGTGAAGCTCGCGGACGAATCGTCGATCGCACCGGCGATGGCGCATTTTTCCGAGGAAGAGCGCGCCGCCGGCAATGCCTTTTGCTTGCGCACACTCGCGTTGATGGAAGAGCTGGTGCTCCCGGGACTCGAAGAGCCCGAGAACGCAACGCCGCAATCACGGACCAGGGATGCGCGGCCCACGCCCCGTAGCCGCGGATAATCGAACCAGCGCGAGCCCGCGCTATCGCTGCGTGGCGTCGATCTCCGAACCGTTCCGCGCGGCGCCAATTTTCGCCGCCACCTCGTATCCGTCCTCGATCGCCATCGCGAGGGTTGCATGGTCCGTCCTCACTGAGTCAGCATCTTGAACGCGTGGTGCCAGTCGCCCCTGAGGAATCCCGGCAAGCACCACAGCATGCACAGCGGTTCAAGCGCCCGTGCCGATACGATGCCGCCGCAATCGTAGGGCTCCCACCCGAACTGCCGGATGATCCCGCCTACCTGCTCCTTCGCGCCGTCGTCGTTGCCGCACAGGAACATGGTCGGCGTACCTTGCTCAAAATGTGGATTCACCATCAGCGCATTTCCCACGCTGCTGAACGCCTTGACCACATGAGCCAGAGGAAGCTTCGCCTGAATCCACTCGCCGAGTGACTCATTCGGTCCCGTCGTATATTGCAAAACCCCGCTGACCGGCGGTTCGTCGGCAAGCGGGTTGGTTGCGTCGATGAGCGTTTTGCCGGCGAGATTCTCGGATCTCGCAAGCTCGATCACGCTCGGGGCAATCCGACCGAGCACGGCCAGCACGACGATCTCGCCGAATTGTGCGGCTTCGTCGAACGTCCCCGCCCTGGCTCCGGCGTTTTGACGAACCCAGTCTTGTACCTCTTTCTTTCCTGTATCCCGCGTGCCCAGCATCGTGTCATGGCCATGCTTGAGGAAGCCCGCACCCAGCGCCCGACCCACGTCTCCCGATCCCAATACGGCTACTTTCATATCGTCCTCTCCTGAAGGTTGTATCGATTGCTACTCCGGCTCTCGAGCATCCCGCTCATGTCTCGTGCCCGCTGTTGTTTCCAGCATCAACGACAGCCCGACCCGGGTGCCAAACCCACGTGTGTAAGCGAGTTGCACGAGCAACATGGCCGCGGGTTCCACGTAGCGGGCAAGAATCAGCGGTCCTGCATCGACCGGCTCGGCCTCTATGTCGGTGACCAGTTTCCCGACCACGGCCCGCGCTTCACTGTCATCGCCGCAGACGAACACGCCGACGCGTTTGCCGCCGATCAGCATGCTGGGCGAATGCAACATCTCTGCGAACGGCGGGATCGCCTTGACTACCGTTGCCCACGGCGCAAGTTTGGCGATCTCTTCCGCGCCGGAAGTGTTGGTTCCGACGAGCAAGCCGCTCATGTCGGGCTTCAGCGCATTGGTGCAATCCCATAAGATTTTCTTCTGCGGTGCGTCGCCAACCTGCATGAGTGCGTCAGAGGCGGCAGTCCAGGGCGTCGCCAGCACCACCACGTCCGCGAACTGCACCGCTTCAGCGACTGTGCCGACGCTTGCGCCGAGCGCGGCGGCGGTTGTTCGGAGCTTTTCCATGTCGAGGCTGAAGCTCAGCATCACTGAATGGCCGACGGGCACGAGATGCTTCGTCAGACCGGTTCCCACGTTGCCTGCGCCGATGATTCCGATTTTCACGATCGAGTCTCCTTCAGTTGCGAGAGATATCAGGCGATGTTCGCCCAGATGGACTTGTACGGCGTGTAGCTCTCGAGCGCCTCGGCGCCTTGCTCGCGCCCATAGCCGGACATCTTGTATCCGCCAAATGGTCCGTTCGGATGGTACGTATGCGGTTCATACGAGGAACGGTAGGCACCGTCCATCGCATGCATCGCGAGTCCGCCAAAGAAGCGGAACAGCCCTGCGCGTCGCGCCATTTCCCATCGATGAGAAGCTGCCCGCGCGGGAAGCGCTTGCGCTGCGGGAGTTGCGCCGATTGCTGGACCATTGTCGACCGCCTGACGGTTACATCGTGAAGCTCATTCTCGGCGCGGTGACGATGCTGGTCTATGCTATGAAGCGTTCAAACAGTTGTGAGCGAAGGTGCAAAATGAAAACTGGCGGGGGCACCTCGATCGACCTGTTCAGGGCCTTGAAAACGTTCGCCGCGACGGTCGAGTCGACGAATTTTTCCGCGGCAGGCCGTCAGCTAGGCGTGACGCCTGGCGCGGTAAGCAAACAGATTGGCATGCTCGAGGCGTTGTTGGGCTGCCGGCTGTTCCAACGCACCACCCGCCACCTGGCGGTCACGGAAGAAGGGCGCCGTCTATACGCGATGGTGCTCCAACCGGCGCAGCAGATCGAGGACGCAATCGCGGCCTTGTCGTCTGATGAAACCCGGGTCAGCGGGCTCGTCAAGGTATCGTTGCCGATCGCATTCAGCCGCGTCGCGCTGCTGCCGGTGTTGAACAGGTTTCGGGAGCGCTTCCCGCAGGTCACGCTCGATCTGCGTTTCGAGAATCGCCAGGTGGACCTGATCTCGGAAGGATATGACTGCGCGATCGGACAACTGCACGATACGGATTCCAGCGTGGTCGCGCGCACCCTCGCGCCGTTGACGCTCATTCTTTGCGCGGCACCCGCTTACCTGGAGGAGCACGGCGAACCGCTTTCCGTCGAAGAACTGGAGCGCCACGAGCTCATTTTGTTCCGTTCCCCGACGTCGGGAAGAATCGAGACATGGAAATTGCGGTCGCGAAGCAAGGAAGTGGTATTCCAGCCTCACTCACGGCTCGTCGTGACCGATACCGAAGCGTTGGCGGAACTCGCGGTGGCCGGGTGCGGGATCGCCCTGCTGGGCGTACATCATGCGGCTGCGCTGATTGCCGCGGGCAAGTTGAAGTGGGTTCTGGCGAAATTTAGTGCTAAACGTAGCGACATCTGTATTTACTACGCTGCACGGAAGCACCTGCCACCGCGTGTCGCGGCATTCGTCGAGTTCGTCGTTGGGGAGGTTCGGGACAGTGAGGTTGTGAGGCGTTCCGGTGCGCTCGTTCGGCAGAGGGGCCAGGCAGTCATTCGGACGGCGCCAGGCAGCCTGGACATCCGTGCCTGATTCCATAGTAGCGGTTCATCCTGTTGAGTCGCGGCGCCAATTGTCTCGCAATTCGCACGTCGTTACTCATCCCTGGCGTCGCTACGCAGCCAGTCGATGACGCCCTGCACGGTCGGGGTGATTGCCCGGCCGTGAGGCACCACGACAAAGTAGGCCTCGTTGACCTTGACTGACGTTGTCGTCAATCCAGAACCAGCTTCTATTGGTTCTTTACCGACCGCGAAAAGAGCTGTTGGCCGCACTGTTGAGCCGATGGAAATCGACCAACACAGGAAACTGGATCAAACGGGCCGACGCCTACGCGGAAAGCGTGTGCGAAGCGGTATTGAATGTGTTCGATTGCTGGTTCGACGACACCATATTCGACTCGCGATTCGAAGCCGCCATCCGGAGCTGGGCACAGCAGTCGCGGGACATCGCTCGCGAGGCAGCCGACGACGACGAGCGACGGGTCGCCACCCTGACCGACGTGTTCAGGCGTTTCGACTACAAGCCACTCAGGACAAGGCCGATGCGCTTGCAAGAGATCTCCAATGCGCCGCAATGTCGAGCAACCAGGACGTCGTGGATGCTGCGTTGATCTTATAACCACACGGTCAGGCTCACCTCTGCAAAACGTGTCCGGCGTCTGAGTTGGGCCCACATGCTGATCCACCGGCATGTGGGCCGATTACACCCAGCCATGCGAGGGAGATCAGGCCCGCGAAGCCGGGTTCATGGTGGTCAGAGCAATTTGCACGCCTCGTCAAAATCCAGCCGTGGGCTGCGCGGGTACAGCCCTGCCGGATCACCATAGCCGAGATTGCAGAGGAAATTCGACTTCACGTGGCTGTCGGAAAAGTACTCCTGCTGGAAGGTGCCCTCCTGTGCGCTCGCAGGAAAAAATTCATGATCAACTTTTGCATGATCGAACCCGGACATCGGACCACAATCCAGTCCGAGGGAGCGGGCAGCCAGGACGAAATAAGCCCCTTGTAGCGAGCTATTGCGCCGTGCCGTGACCTCGGCCAGTTCCGGTGTGTCGGCGAACCAGGCTCGCGCATCTGCGTGCGGGAAGAGTTTAGGCAGCTTGTCATAGAACTTGCCGTCATAAGCGATGACGGCAGTCACCGGTGCGCTCATCGTCTTGTCGATATTGCCTGGCGCCAATGCCGGCAGAAGTCGTTGCTTCGCTTCCTGAGTGCGCAGGAACAGAATACGTGCCGGGCTGCAGTTTGCGCTCGTTGGACACCACTTCATCAGCTCGTAGAGTTCGCGCAACGTGTCATCACTGACCGGCTTAGGCAGCCAGCTATTGTGGGTGCGAGCCTGACGGAACAGCAGATCCATCCCTTCTTCATTCAATCGCTTGTCCATATTTGCCTCCCAACGGAAACGGACGTTGCAGGTTGCCTTCCTGCATCAACAACCACGAATTTCTGGAGGGCGGTACGCCGCCCCGGCGTTTCGTGAACATCACGCAGCTGGTCATCGACGATCTGAGCGCAGCCCCGTTTGGGTGTTATAGACGTACCACGAGTCGTTCATGGAAAAATTTGCGCGCTCTCGCGTACCGGTGACGCTCCGGGGAGCGCCCTGCTGGACTGTAAGGAAGCCGGCATTTCCGGGCAGAGCTATTACCGCCGGCGCAAGGCATACGGCGCCCGCCAGAAAGAGCTGTGACGTTGTACATTCGTAACTGCCGTTGATGTGGCGTCGAGCCGAACGGCCGAGTCACGCCCAGAGCCGGTCGCCGTCGTACAGGGTTCGGCCATGAACGGGCGGTCACAGGTCGCGTCCGGAAGCGGCCGCTCGATCTTCGACCCACCAGAAGCCGCTGGCCGTTATTTATCTGCTGGTTGCCCGGACAGTTCGAGCGATACCTCGATGCCGCCCGAGAAGAAGGTAGCCAGCCGGAGACAAGTCACTTCCTGTAATGCAGTTCGCTGGCGCCTGGTCGCTTGCCAACGAAAGACCGATCGCGCGCAGACAGTGCAGAAAACGCAAAAGGGGGCAGCGCGATGTCCACGATCTTCATCAGCCACTCCAGCGCGAATAACGCACTCGCACTTGCGATCGGACGCTGGCTTGCCGATAACGGCTGGGGTGACTACTTCCTGGACCTTGAGCCAGCCAAGGGGCTCGCCCCCGGGGAACGCTGGAAGGAAGCGCTCAGAGCTGCGGCTGACCACTGCGAGGCTGTGCTGTTTCTCATTTCGCCCGCGTGGCGCGACTCTCCCTGGTGCCTGACCGAGTTTCTGCTTGCCAAACAACTGGGCAAGACGATCTTTGGCGTGCTCGTCGAGACGGTATCGCTCGACGCCTTGCCGAAAGAGATGACGGCGGAATGGCAGCTCTGTGACCTCGTCGCGGGGGCTCAACGCCAGCGTTTCCGGGTCTGGCATGACCCGCTCGTCCCGGAGACTGAAGTCTCTTTCGCCGAAGCGGGGCTTTCCCGGCTCAAGCTTGGGCTGCGACGCGCCGGGCGCGAGGAGGTCGCACGCGCCGAGCGCGAGTCGCAGTTGCAACAAATCGCTGAGGAGCAAGCCCATGTCAAGGAAGAGCAGGCACGAACAGGGCGCGCGCAGCGACGCGTCCAGGTACTGATGGGCGTAATCGCGTTCATTCTGATTGTGACGGGTGGGTGGATCATTCACCAGACCCGGGCGGTCGCACGCCAGACTTCCCTTGTGTTGGCGTCGGCCGCGACGACAGCGAACGACGCGGGAATTTATGACCGCGGAATGCGCTTCGCCATGCTGGCGATGGGGAAGAGCTGGCTCTCGCCGGGATCGGTAGAAGCAGAGCTGGAAATGATGCGTGGCGCGCATGCATCAATGCAGATTGCGTTGCTCAGCGGGCATCACGAGCCGGTTGATTCCGCCGTCTTCAGCCCGGACGGTAAGCGGGTGGTGACCGCGTCCTGGGATAGGACCGCGCGGGTGTGGGACGCGACCACGGGCAAACAGATCGCGGTGCTCAGCGGGCATCAGGGGTGGGTTTATTCCGCGACCTTCAGCCCGGGCGGTCAGCGGGTGGTGACCGCGTCCCGGGATAGGACCGCGCGGGTGTGGGACGCGGCTACGGGCAAACAGATTGTGCAGCTCAGCGGGGATCAGGGGTGGGTTTATTCCGCCGCCTTCAGCCCGGACGGCCGGCGCGTGGTGACCGCGTCCGCGGACAGGACCGCGCGGGTGTGGGACGCGGTGACCGGCCAGGTGATCGCACAGCTTACCGGACATCAGAGACCGGTTTTCTCCGCCGCCTTCAGCCCGGACGGCCGGCGCGTGGTGACCGCGTCCTCGGACAGGACCGCGCGGGTGTGGGATGCGGCGACCGGCCAGCTGATCGCGCAGCTCACCGGGCATCAGGGACTGGTTTTCTCCGCCGCCTTCAGCCCGGACGGCCGGCGCGTAGTGACCGCGTCCGACGACAAGACCGCGCGGGTGTGGGATGCGGCCACGGGCAAACAGATCTTGCTGCTCAGCGGGCATCAGGGAGCAGTTTTTTCCGCCACCTTCAGCCCGGACGGCCGGCGCGTGGTGACCGCGTCCGATGACAAGACCGCGCGGGTGTGGGAGGCGGCGACCGGCCAGCTGATCGCGCTGCTCACCGGGCATCAGGGACCGGTGAGCTCCGCCGCCTTCAGCCCGGACGGCCGGCGCGTGGTGACCGCGTCCGATGACAAGACCGCGCGGGTGTGGGATGCGGCGACCGGCCAGCTGATCGCGCAGCTCACCGGACATCAGGGGCCGGTGAACTCCGCCGCCTTCAGCCTGGACGGCCAGCGGGTGGTGACCGCGTCCGTGGATCGGACCGCGCGCGCGTGGGACGCGGCGATGGGCGAACAGATCTTGCAGCTCAGCGGGCACCAGGAGCCGGTTGTTTCCGCCGCCTTCAGCCCGGACGGCCAGCGGGTGGTGACTGCGTCCCGTGACAGGACCGCGCGGGTGTGGGACGTGGCCACGGGCAAACAGATCGCGCAGCTCAGCGGGCACCAGAGGGGAGTTTTTTCCGCCGCCTTCAGCCCGGACGGCCAGCGGGTGGTGACCACGTCCGGGGATCAGACCGCGCGGGTGTGGGACGCGGCCACGGGCAAACAGATCGCGCAGCTCAGCGGGCATCAGGGGTGGGTTTACTCCGCCGCCTTCAGCCCGGACGGCCAGCGGGTGGTGACCGCGTCCGCGGACAGGACCGCGCGGGTGTGGGACGCGGCCACGGGCAAACAGATCTTGCTGCTCAGCGGGCATCAGGAGCCGGTTGATTCCGCCGCCTACAGCCCGGACGGCCAGCGGGTGGTGACCGCGTCTTGGGATGAGACCGCGCGGGTGTGGGACGCGACCACGGGCAAACAGATCGCCCGGCTCAGCGGACATCAGGAGTCGGTTGATTCCGCCGCCTTCAGCCCGGACGGCCAGCGGGTGGTGACCACGTCCGCGGATCAGACCGCGCGGGTGTGGGACGCGACCACGGGCAAACAGATCGCCCAGCTCAGCGGGCATCAGGGGTCAGTTTTTTCCGCCGCCTTCAGCCCGGACAGCCAGCGGGTGGTGACCGCGTCCGCGGACAAGACCGCGCGGGTGTGGGACGCGGCCACGGGCAAACAGATCGCCCAGCTCAGCGGGCATCAGGGAGCAGTTTTCTCCGCCGCCTTCAGCCCGGACGGCCGGCGCGTGGTGACCGCGTCCGATGACAAGACCGCGCGGGTGTGGGACGCGGCGACTGGCCAGATGATCGGGCAGCTCAGCGGGCATCAGCGGGCAGTTGGTTCCGTCGCCTTCAGCCCGGACGGCCGGCGGGTGGTGACCGCGTCCGCTGACGGGACCGCGCGGGTGTGGCCTGTCCGATGGCTCATGCAGTATCGAGGCCGGCGCCTGGCTGAAGCTGTCTGTAAGGAAAAGCTGGTGGGCGCAAACCTGCTCACAGCCGATGATGAAGCTGCCCTTTCTCTCATACGCGGGCGCGAGGGCGAAAACGTGTGTGAACGGTAACGTGGAGACCGGGGCCTCTGTCGCAGCTTTGCTGCGCGTCGGTCCGTTGCTCATGCCAAGCCCCTTAATCGCCGGCCTGGACTGCGTTGACAAGATTGTTACGTAGCGTCACGATCGCCTGCTGCACTTTCGCAAACTCGTCGGACGAAAGGCCAGTTGCCTCGGTGAGGTCCATCGTCAGGGCTTTTTCGCGCAGACGTCGGCCGGTTTTTGTCAGGCTGACCCGCACCTGGCGCTCGTCTTCGGGATCGCGCTGCCTTTCCAGATAACCCATCGCCTCGAGTTTCTTCAGGATCGGCGTGAGCGTGTTGGATTCGAGAAACAGCTTCTCGCCCAAACCGCTGACGGTCTGGTGGCCTTCCTCCCACAGCGCAATGATGGTGATGTATTGCGTATAAGTGAGCCCAAGCTCTTCGAGAATCGGCTTGTACGCCTTGCCGAACGCCAGGTTCGCGGAATAGACCGCAAAGCACAGGTAGTCTGAGAGCGGCACGGCCCCAGCGGGCGCCTGGTTCGTAGTTTTCATCTGTATCCTCTTTGGCTAGAGACCCACGTCTTGCAAACGCACCATAATACATCGCATGCGATTTTCTCGCAGCGGAGCGAAACCTCGACTGCCACGGCGTAGAACAGCCCTGGTTGGTCCCATGGGCGCTCAGCGGTTCCGGGTGCGCTGTCGTCAATTCCGCGACGCCGGGAAACGTTCGGTCAGGCTCACAGGTCGCCTGCGATCCGAGGCTGTGACCGTCGCGCATGCGGAACGACGATGCGCCACGGCCCAGCGACGGAGGGATGCAGGCTCTAGCGGTGTGCGAAGAGGCTGTCGCGCGGCGTCACGGCGACATGGCTCCCCGCCTGGGACAGTCCGGAGACTGCACCGCCATACGCCTTTTCCGGGCCAGTTGCGTCGTCGCGTTCGGCGGCGACGGTTCGCGCGCTCTGACCGCTTTGCGACGCCGGTGCGCCAACCGCGGGCCGGTAAAAGGGGGCCGGTCCGTAGCCGCTGGCGAATGCGGGTGCTGTGACAGACGCCGAAACCGCGACGAGCAATGCAACAATAAGCTTGGTCTTCATGATGGGAATTCCCTCAAAAGATGTTCAGTGAGAGGCACGTGCCTCAGCGAGATGCACGTGCCTTGGCCGATTACACCGTGACGACGTTCGTGCTGACCTCGATGTTGCCGCGCACAGACTTCGAGTACGGGCAGATCTGATGGGCCGCGTGCGCGATTTTCTCGACGACGTCCTTAGCCAGACCCGGCACGCGAACGGTGAACTCGGCGCCGAGGAACCACGCGGTACCGGTCTGCCCAATGTTGACCTTGATGTCCACGGAGTAGTCGGGCGGCAGCGTGACCTTCTTCATCGAGGCCGCAATCCCGAACACGGTGGTGTAACAGGCTGACCACGCGCCCGCAAACAACTGCTCGGCTGTCGGGTGCGGCTCGGTGGCGATGAACTCGAGGTTTTCAACGCCGGGGGCTGTCAGCTTGAGGTCGAAGACGCCAAACTCGCCGCGCTGGGCATTGGGGTCGCGATTGACCGTGGCGTGGGTGTTGCCTGAGGCGAGGACTTTTTCGATCTTTTCCATGATGGATTCCTTCGTGAATAAGGGTGTTAAGCGATTTTAAATCGCATGAGATGTGATCGCATGCGTTTGATAATGGGTGAAGATGCCTTCAATGTCAAGCGTGTAAGATCTAATCGCATGCGAGTTTAAATGGGCATGGATGGGAACCTTGCGTTGATCAGATTCCTCAAAAGATATTTACTGAAACCCGCATGCCTTATTCCATCACACCGTGACGACGTTCAGGCCGACCTCGATGTTGCCGTGCACAGCCTTCGAGTACGGGCAGATCTGATGGGCCAGGTGCGCGATTGCCTCGACGACTTCCGTTGCCAGACCTGGCGCGCGGATGGTGAACTGGGCGCCAAGGCAATGCCCGGCCCCGACCGACCCAATGCTGACCTGGATGTCCACGGAATAGTCGGACGGCAGCGTGACCTTCTTCATCGAGGCTGCAATCTCGAACGCGCTGATGTAACAGGCCGACCACGCGCCCGAAAACAACTGCTCGGCTCTCGGATGCAGCCCGGTGGCGATGAACTCGCGGCTTTCATCGCCGGACGCTGACAGTTTGAGGTCGAGGACGCCGAGCTCACCGCGCTGGACATTGGGGTCGTGATTGATCGTGGCGTGGCTGTTGCCTGAGAAGAGGACTTGTTCGATCTTGGTCATGATGGGTTCCTTCCTGAATAAGGGTGTTAAGCGGTTTTACATCGCATGCGCTTCAATCGCATGCGTCGCATGATGAAGGAGGAGTTGGCGGATGTCAATCGCAAAAGATTTAATCGCATGCGAGTTTTCGATAGGGCGAACGAAGATCCTGCAGCGGCCGTCACCGGCTCCGCCGATGGCTTGGGACAGGCCTTCGCGCTGCGCCTCGCGGCAAGCGACCACGAACTCGTTCTGACCGATCGCGAGCCGTGCGATGCGCTGGCCGCGCAGATCAGGGCCGCCGGCGGTCGCGCTATGACGCTCGCCTGCGATCTCGCCGATCCGGCCAGGGTCGAGCGCTTCGCAGCGCGTGTGCTCGAACAGGTCGGCAAGGTCGACGTGCTGGTCAATAACGCTGCATTCATGCCAATGGCGCCGATGGCGTCGATTACGGCGACGCTGTGGCGGCAGATCATGACCGTCAATGTCGATGCGCCGTTCCTGCTCGCCCAGGCATTCTCCGTCGGCATGGCTGAGCGGAACTGGGGGCGCACTATCAATCTCGCGTCCAGCACCGTCTGGGGACCGCCGCCGGGCATGTCCGCCTATGCCAGCAGCAAGATGGCTCTGCTTGGACTGACGCGTGCACTGGCGGCCGAACTCGGTGCGCATGGGATCACCGTCAATGCGATTTCCCCTGGGCTGACACGCCACGCCGGCAGCGCATCGAATCTGCCAGCCGAAGCGTTCGATGCCGTGCGTGCGCGCCAGTTTATTCCGCGCACCGAGCTTCCTGAAGACCTAACGGGTGCACTGGCGTTCCTCGCCTCGGACGATGCACGGTTTGTCACGGGGCAGGTGCTGAACGTCGACGGCGGTGGGTTCGGCTTCTAGCGCATTCCCGTCGGGGTATGGGGTTACGATGCCTTCAATGGGATGAATGACCGATCCACCTTTGCGGATTCAACCGGTCGATGCAACGGTTTGAATGGATTCGCCCGGCTCGACAGGCCAAACGACGCATCAAAATCGTTATCGGTTAGCGCCGTGAGGGCATTCACTCCTCGCATTGCATATCCTGCTTTGGCACAACGATAATCACCGCGTATGTCCCCCGGTCGAGTTCCACGCGCGCGACCACGGCCATCGTCGCGCTGTCGCTATCGTCGTACACGCTCACTTTTTCATGCCGAAGGCTTGTGATGCCGGTACACGCAGACGCGCGACCCTCGTCGGAGACCTGGCATTGGATCGGGTTGTCCGCAAGGTAGCGATATTTGTCTCTGTCGGGGGTCGCAAGGTACTCACGAACGCTCTGTGCCGATCCACCGACGCCGGTGACATACCCCATGGCGCACTGCTGTTTGGGGGTATCGCTGCCCCCGGATGTTTCGGCTGTCGCGGCCGTGCTTGCGGTCGCGATGACCGCCGCGAGTGTCAATGCAAGGAGGTATTTCATGGCGCAAATCACGTTTGTCGGATCGAGGTGCTGGATTGTAATCGCATCTTGCCCTGGGGGTCTGAAAGCGAAGAACGGCTGCTATTGTCAAGATTCGAAGCGCTGTTCAGGGGCTGCTACGGAAGTTCGGCGCTACGAGAAGTGCATCATATCGCTGGTCGGTGACGAACTTCCGGGTTCGGCCATCAACGACCGTTCATCCGCGCCATTGCGCTGACATTTGAACGTCGGCTTCACCGCTGACAGCGGCCCTTCGTCGGACGATGCCATCCGGCGGGTCGTCGGCCAGTTGCGGTCTGCATGTGCATTCGGCACGCGTGGCGTCACATTGACTCACTACACACCCGGGTTACTGACGGATCGGCTGAAGCGTCGGATTGCTTTCGTTAAGCCAGAGGACAAGTTCATTGACACGCATGGCCTTCGCAAACAACCAGCCCTGTCCATACTGGACGCCTCTTTGCGCCAGATATTCGACCTGGACATCGCGCTCGACGCCTTCCGCCACGATTTCCACCCCCAGTTCGTGTGCCATCTCGATGATATGAGGCGCGACGACGCTGGATGCTGCGTCTTGTGCAATGGTGTCGATAAATGACTTGTCGATTTTCAGGACATCGATCGTAAAGGTTTGCAGATACGACAGGCTGGAATACCCGGTCCCGAAATCATCGATATAGACAGGGTGGCCAGCATCCCTGAATGCCGCTATTGTTTGCCGCGTTGCGTCGGCATCCATGAAGCTTCGCTCCGTTGCTTCGATTCTGACCTGAGCAGGTCGAATACCCGTTTCCTGCAGCCGGGCCGTGAGAACTTTCAGGAAACGGCGCGTCCGCAAATCCTCGCTGCTCACGTTGATTGAGACGTAGAACGAAGGACGCGAGCGCAAGAGCTTCAACAGCTCGTCAATCGTCTTGTCCAGTACGAGGTCAGTCAACTGCTGAATAAGGCCGTTTTGCTCCGCGACCGCAACAAAGATTTCCGGCGAGATGTTGCGTCCGTTCAGATTCCACCTGACGAGCGCTTCTACGCCAACGCATTCGCCGCTCGTGAGGCGGACGATCGGCTGGAAAACCACGTCGAGTTTCTTGCGTGCTATAGCCCATTCGAGCGTCGCCGGGAAGGAGAGTTGCCGCGAGATTCGCCTGAACGCAATCCAGCCAAGCACACCTCCGACAACGACACCAATCGAAAGCCACATCACGAGCAAACCAGGCCAGTGACCCACGAGGCTACTGCGCGGAGACTTGACTACCACCCCGAGGGGCCGGCTTGACGAACGGGCGACAGCGTAGTGCCATTGTTCATTGTTCACGTGCCCAGCCAGCTTCCATGCGTTGAGCATGTCGTCGGCGTCCGCACCAGGTGACAACGCAAGGATTGTGTTTGTCTCGACATTGACCACCGCGATCGGTCGTCGGGCGGGGTCGATAAGATCGACGTAGGACTGCGGGTCGACCGAGACATAATTTCCATTGCGGCCAATCTGAATATCCTGACGCTCGTCGCTGAGGGGGTTCTTCTGCCTGTACCAGAGCAGATAGCCGTCCTTGCTCCGCCAATCGGGCGGAGGCATCGTCAGATGTTGCGCCCGAACGTCGCCTAAAAGCGGTGAGCACAGATATTGTCCGCCGCCGTAAGCACCAGCGTCCTGCACGTACCGGTAATTGAAAACCACGCGGGCAAACTGCGCGATCTGGACGGGAGAGCAGAGACCGCCGCGCAGCGCCTCCATGGCAGCAATAGCGGCGAATGCCTGGTAGGTGACAAGCTCCGTGCGCATCACAGCTTTCGCGGCGAACTGCTGCAGATCTTCTTGCTCGCGACGTTCTGCATCCTCGTCGGCGATATAGATGCTGGTCAGTACCGGGGCAACCGTAGCGATGCAGCCCAGTGCGACAGAAGCAGAAATAAGCGACAGCCGCTTGATCATCTCGCAAGTTCCGTCGTGAATGACCGTAAGGGAGGCTTCGCGCCACAAGTGCGGCATGCTCAGGGTCGAACGCGTGGAATTACGATGCCAGCATGAAGAATAGTAACTGGAGCTATTTTTTCAATGCGTTTGATTTGGGCGCCCTATATCCGCTCCTGGGCGAATGCGAACAGCCGATCTCGCAAGGAGGCAGTGGCTGCGTGAGGCCGCCAAATCGGGCGTCGCCACTGATGGCTAGATGTCGGCGTGGCCAGTTGTCTTCGGCCTCGCCGTACTCCGTGCTTGACTACGGCAGTTTACATGCCGCCAAACGGTTTCTTCAACGTCAGCTTTGGTCACCGACGTCACTCCGGGAACACCCCTGGCGATCGCCTCGGCCTTGCCGATCTGGGCAGCTTCCGTGACCGTGCCATTCAATGTCACCGCGCCGTCTTTCGCGATGACACTGATGTCTCCGGCGCTCCCGCGAGCGTCTGAACGGATAAACCTTCATTGGTCGCGCAAGTGGCCGCGAACGGCTAATAACTCGTCTCGAGATTTGACCGCTTCTATGGCCGTAGTAGGCTCTGAAGCAGCCGTTGCAACTGCGACGTTTCGAACGACGGCTTCACGCCCTGAGGCGGTCAGTCAAGGTTTTTTCGAGGGCATTGCTGTGCGAACGGCGGGAAAGCCCTTAGCGGACGCGCCGCCGGTACCGATCGGATGACCGCAACGACGACCCGACTGACATGTTCGTTGCGCAAAGGTCAGGTTTCTGGTGCGGAGCCGCCACACGATTGTCAGCGGGAGCGTTCGTACCAGCGGCCGCATCTGGAGGCACTGGCGGACAAGCTGGAAGACACCATCTATTTCGTGGTCCGCCGCGGCGACTTCGCGGTCTGTTATGCGCGCGCGGAAGGCGCGTTTCCGATCAAGACGCTGACGCTGCGCGTCGGCGACCGGCGTCCGTTGGGCGTGGGGAGCAGCAGCCTTGCAATTGCGGCAGCGCTGTCCGACGACGAAGTGCAACGCCTGCTGCGCGACCAGCGGGCGGAGCGCGAGCCGTTCCGCTTCACTGACGCGAGCAAGAGCTGGCCTCGATCGAACGGCAACTACCTCATCTGCTCGCGGATCTGTGAGCGGTGCGCGGCCGGTGCGTGGCCACCAGGCCGCTGTCAGGCACCCCCGATCCTCCGCGTCTCCTTTCCTCGACGGAACCCTGCCGCGCCATGCCCCAAAACGCCGCCGTTGCCGCCATGGACGATGATGCGCTTAGTGGAACATCATGGGTGCTGGGATCTCTTATTTCGCCGTTTCCCTGCCAATTACATACGGGTGATGCCGAACCCCGACAGGTGGCTCAGAGCGAATCCATCCCGTCGCTTCAGATCGCAAGTTGAGCTCGCAAGCGACGTGACCTCCCCGGCGTTCCCCCAGCGCCGGGATTGCCACTCCCCAGATACGCATCTCGCAGGGTGTCGAGCCCCAACAGCGTTTGCGCCTTGCCTTGCGTGACGACCCGGCCACTTTCGAGCACGTACCCGAATTGTGCATAGCGCAACGCAATCGCCGCGTTCTGTTCCGCCAGCAAGAAGCTCACGCCATCGTCTCGATTGAGGGTCGCCACCGTCTCGAAGATCTCTTCGACGACCTGCGGAGCGAGCCCCATCGAAGGCTCGTCGAGCAAGACCAAAGCGGGCCGCGCCATCAAGGCGCGGCCAATCGCAACCATCTGCTGTTCTCCGCCGGACGTATAGCCCGCAAGCGTCTTGCGACGCTCCTTGAGCCGCGGAAAGATCCCATAGATGTGCTCGAGGTCCGCCTCGAGGTCCGCCCTTCGAGGCCGCCGCACAAAAGCGCCGAGCCGCAGATTCTCTTCGACCGACAAATGCGCAAAGCAACGCCGTCCCTCGAATACCTGGACGAGCCCACGCTCGGCGAGCGTCCATGGGTCCGCGTCGGTAATCGGGTCGCCGCGATAAGCAATGCGACCCGACGTGAGCTCACCCCGTTCGGCGCGAATCAGGCTCGAGATGGTCTTAAGCGTGGTCGTTTTGCCGGCGCCGTTGCCGCCCAACAAGGCGACGATGGCGCCAGACGGCACGGTCAGTGAAACGCCACGCAATGCCGGTATGAGCTGACTGTACGTCACGGCAATCTCGTCAACCTGCAGAATTGGCGCGGCGCTCATGCTCAGAGATCCTTGCTGCAGTCGCGCGGCGTAATGCCCTTTTCCTTGGCGTACGCGCTCGCTGATTTCTCGATGATCGGACGCAGCAGTGCACGATCTGCCTGCACCCATCCGCTAATGACCTTCCATTGCTGGCCGTCCCACTGCTGGAAGCGTACGGCGCCACCGCCTTCGTGATCCGAGCACGATAGTTTCAATGGCTGAACCAGCCCGTACGCACCCAATTGCTTAAGACGTGTGTCGTCGAGATCAAGATGCTCGAAGCCCCAGCGTACCTGCTCACCGGTAAGCGGCTTGTTACCGAATCTGGCCTGCGCCACGCGCAACGCTTCAACATTGAGAATGCCGTTGACGACGCCCAGGTTGTAGTACACCGTACCGAAACGCGCCGGGTCTTTCAGATTGCCGTCGCCAGGTTTGATCACATACTGATTGATCGCCTGAAGTACGGGGAAGTCGGTACCCGAAGGATGCGTGGTGATCGAAATGAATCCCTTCGCGGCGTCGCCTGCCGGGCGTGCATCCTCTTCCGAATTACTCCAGATGTTGCCGATGATGTGATTGGCCGGGAAGCCCACTTTTTGTGCCGACTTCAAGGCGACCGGATTCATCACGCCCCAGCCGCGCAGAATCACCCAGTCCGGATTGATCCGGTGAATGGTGAGCCACTGCGAACCTTGCTCGTTACCCGGATGCGGCACCTCGATCTGCGTGAGTTCGAAGCCGTACTTTTTAGCAAGCGCATCCAGCACGGGAATCGTCTCGCGACCGTAAGGAGAGCCGTGGTAGAGCACCACGATTTTCTTGCCCTTGAGCTGATTCAACCCGCCTGATTGCTGACCGATGTAATTGACGATCGCGGAGACTTCGCTATACGGATTGAGTTGCAGCGGAAAGACATACGGGAAGACCGCGCCGTCGGTGGAATCCGTGCGGCCATGATTGATCGTGATCAGCGGGATCTTATCGGCGGTCGACCGGTCGAGCGTCGCATAGGCGATGCCGACCGAAAGCGGATTGGTCGCTGCTGCGGGGGCGCCGTTCAGGCCGCTTTTGAGCCGTTCATAGCATTCCACGCCCTTTTCCACGACGTATTCGGTTTCGCATTCGCTCCACGTCAGCTTGACGCCGTTGACGCCGCCATCGCGCTTGTTGACAAGGTTCATATAGTCGATGAAGCCGCCAAAAAAACCGCTGCCGCCCGCCGCATACGGGCCGACGCGATAGCTTTGCAGCGGGAAATATTCTTCGCCCGCGGCGTGTGCGGTGGGTACAAATGCAGCGGTGAGCGCAAGCATCAGGCTGGCGGCAGCCGTGACGCGCGATACCGTTCCGCGCTTTTTAAAGGAGTCGATGAAATTCATGCTGAGCTGACCTTGAATAGATAAGCATTGGTTTGAAAACGATGAGAGAAGCCGGCATTACGCACGCAGTGGCCAGTCGCGCAGACGATTCCGCGCGGTCTGAACCAGTCTTGCGAGTCCGTCCGGCTCCTTGATAAGAAAACCGATGATCAGCGTGCCGAAGAGGATCTTCTGCAGGTTCTGCAACTGGCCGGCTTCGATACCGACGGTAGCGAGCGCACCGGCCGCGTTCGACAGGAGAATGGGTAGCAGGACGATGAACGCCGCCCCCAGAAAATTCCCGCCGATACTGCCCATGCCGCCAATGATGATGATGAACA
Source organism: Paraburkholderia sp. GAS448 (assembly GCF_050435685.1). NCBI lineage: Bacteria > Pseudomonadati > Pseudomonadota > Betaproteobacteria > Burkholderiales > Burkholderiaceae > Paraburkholderia > Paraburkholderia sp. GAS448. Next base: position 94,781 of record NZ_JBNDKT010000005.1, on the reverse strand, counting down.
GCACCTGAAACGACAGATTGAGATCGAAGCCGTGCGGCTCGACCGTGCCAAGATAAGCGAATGCCCATAGCGCGCCCGCAATGCCGATGACGAACGAACTGAGCGCGAAGGCGAGCAGCTTGGTGCGGCCGACCGGAATGCCGATCACGCGTGCGGCCGTGTCCATGTCACGCACGGCCATCCAGCGCCGGCCGAGTTCGCTGCGCACGAGGCGGGCTGCCAGGGCGAACAATACCGAGGCAACACTGAGTATGGCGAGGTAGCGTGCAGCGGGTGTGTCGATTTTCCAGCCGAACGCCGTGAGACGCGGCGCGCTCAGGACGCCCGACGTATCGTCGTTGGAAAACCAACTCACCCGCGTAAAGATCCATTCCACGAAAAATTGCGCGGCCAGGGTCGAGACAATCAGGTAGAAGCCCTTGATGCGCAGACTCGGCAAACCGAACAGCGCACCGGCAAAGGCGGTGATCAGTCCGCCGAGAAACAGATCGACGACAAGCGGCAACGCCGGCACCCGCACAACCAGGTTGTAGGTGGCATAAGCGCCGATCGACATGAATGCGGCGGAGCCGAGCGAGAGTAGCCCCGCATAGCCGGTCACAAGGTTCAACCCCAGTCCCGCCAGCGACAGCACGAGAAACGGAATCAGAATCGCGTTGAGCCAATAGTCGTTGCCGAATACCGGAACGACGATGAACGCGATCAGCGCGAGAATCACCGCGAGCCCGACCTTCAGCAGCGGCAAGCGCTGCGGGTACGGTTTGAACTTGCGCGGCGCGTTCAGGGTGGCGTGAGACGATGACATAGGCGGCCTCACACGCGTTCGACGGCGGTTTCGCCGAATAGACCGGCCGGCCGCGCGAGCAGGAACAGCATCGCGAGCAGGTAAGGAAACCAGTTTTCGATACCGCCGCCGAGCATGCTGCCGACGTACACCTCGGCAAGCTTCTCCGATGCGCCGATTAGCAGACCGCCGACAATCGCCCCGCCGATCGAAGAAAACCCGCCGATGATCAGCACCGGCAGCGCCTTCAGCACGACCAGCGACAACGAGAACTGCACGCCGAGCCGCGCGCCCCACAGGAGTCCCGCCACGAGGCTGACGAAGCCGGCCAGCGCCCACACGATCGCCCAGACGCGCGGCAGCCGCACGCCGATGGCTAGTGCGGCGAGCGGGTCGTCGGCGACGGCGCGCAGCGACAAGCCGAGCCGTGTGCGATTGGTCAGCAGCGACAGGCCGATCACCAGCACACCGGCGGTGGCCGCGGCAAAAATGTCGAACTGGCTGATCATGACGCCGCCCACGTTCAGCGGTTTGTCGTCGATGCCCAGATCCAGGCCGTGGACCTGGGCGCCCCAGAACAACTGCGCCGCACCTTCAAGAATGAAGCTCAGACCCAGCGTCGCCATGAACAGGACAATGGGCGGGCGATTCACCAGCGGGCGCAGCACAAGGCGGCCGATCAGCACCGCGATCAGCACCAGTGCCGCGAGTGTCACGCCGAACGCGAGCACGGGGTTCACATGCCGCTCGACGAGGCTCACATAGGTCAACGCGCCGAACAGCACCATCGACCCCTGCGCGAAATTGAATACGCCGGACGCCTTATAGATCAGCACGAAGCCGATCGCGACCATCGAGTACATCACGCCCGCCAGCAAGCCGCCGACGAGTACTTCGAGGAAAAATCCCATGTTGTTCGCTCTCTCAATGACGGGTGCCGAGATAGGCGGCTAGCACGTCCGGGTTGCTGCGCACGTCGGCCGGGGCGCCGTCGGCAATCTTCTTGCCGTAGTCGAGCACGACCACGTGATCCGACAGGTCCATGACCACGCCAATGTCATGCTCGATCAGGACGACAGTCACGCCGAATTGCGTGTTGGCGTCGAGCACGTAGCCGGCCATGGCGCGCTTTTCGTCGGCGTTCATGCCGGCCATCGGCTCGTCGAGCAGCAGGAGACGCGGCTCGGCGGCAAGGGCGCGGGCCAGTTCGACGCGCTTTTGCACGCCGTAAGGCAGCGTGCCGACGGTGCTATGCCGATAGCGCTGCAGGTCGAGCGCGTCGATCACGACTTCCGCATAGCGGCGTTGCGCCGTTTCATCGCTACGCGCGCGGCCGATATTCAAGGTCTGTTCGAGCCACGTGCTGCGCCGGTGCAGGTTGCGGCCGGTGAGCACGTTATCCAGCACGCTCATGCGGCGAAACAGCGCGATGTTCTGAAATGTGCGCGCAATTCCGCTGTGCGCGGCGTGATAAGGATTCATTCGCCGATAGGCGCGGCCGTCGAAATGCACGCTGCCGTGCTGCGGCTGATAGACCCCGTTGATGACGTTGAGCAACGAGCTTTTGCCCGCGCCGTTCGGACCGATCAATGCGCAGATCTCACCCGTGTGCACCGCGAAGCTGATATCGGTGATCGCTTTCACACCTTTGAACGACAGCGAGATATGATCGAGCGACAGTAGAGCGTCGAAAGATGAAGTCATGGAATGTTGGGTCATGCATCAATACGCCGGTTGTTTCGTCGCGTCGTCCGCCCCGTAGCGCTGGCGTGCGGGTGCTTCACGCGGGTGTTCGATGCGTCGCCACTCGCCGGTATCGGGCCAGGCGCGCACGTCGACACGTAACGCTGCGAATAGCGCGGCAGTCGTCTCGTCGAGCGGTGGCCCGATGACGAGTGCAGCACGGGTGCGCGAAAAGCCGATGACTTCGCGCAACGGGCCGGTGATGAGCCACCAGGTCAAGGTCCGCGCCAGCGGGCCGCCCTGCCTGCGCAGCGCCCGGCTGATCAGGCGACGGCGCCACGAGGGTGCGCCCGGCAAGCGGTCGTCGACGAGCTGGGCCACCCGGGCGTAGGTCTCGCGCGTGCCGGCAACCAGAGTCGGTGCAAGTTCGCGGCGATCGTTGTCGCGAGTCGCAAGCGACTCCGGAAAATTCAGGCGGAACCCGCTCAGAACCCAGGGTGCGATCAGATAGCGCGCCTGGGCGGCCGCGGCGAATGCGCGTGCGGCAAACGCTTCGTCGCCTGCAGTCAGTTTCTCCGTGTCGACGAGTTGCTGGGCTTCCTGTATCAGCGTCGCATGGGAGAAACACTGGGCGACGAGTTGCCCATCCGCATCGAGACGCACGAAGGCGAATGCGTCGTCGTGGGGGCCAGCGGCGGAGGCGAAGCGGCCTTCGTCCCGGGCCGGCAGTGCACGATAGTCGGTCACGGCGGGATGCGGATGGCACGTCAGATCGCGCGGGTTGGCATCGATCACACGCAATCCTTCGTGAGCCAGCAGACGATCTACCTGACTGTCGTCTTCGGCGAACACAAAGCGTGGGGCGAGATGCGTGAGTACGGAGCGCAACGCGTCGTCGGCTAGCTGCGGGTCGAGCGGTATGGCCACGCCGCCGTTCCACTGCGCCGCGAGCGACAGTAGCAGCGCCTCCTCACGCGGATGACTGACGAGCAGCAGGGCATCGCCCGCCGTAAAACCACGTTGCCCGAGACCGGCGGCCAATTGCTCGACCGCCGTGGCCACGTCTTGCCACGACAACGCGCGCCATGCGCCAAGCCGCTTGTGGCGCAACGCGATAGCATGCGGCCGGCGCTGCGCCTGATGGCGCAGCCAGTCCGGCAGCGTCGACGGCTGTGCGTTTTCCATGCTCAGGCGGCCTTAGCCTGCTGCTTGAGTTCGAGCTCGCGCACCAACGGCAAGACCCGTTTGCCGAAATACTCCACCTCTTCGATGAAATGGAGGAAGCCCGTCAGCACGAGATCCACCCCCACCGATTTCAATGCGACGATACGCTCGGCGATCTGCTGCGGCGTACCGATGAGATTGGTGCGGAAGCCGTCGTTGTATTGCACGAGGTCTTCGAAACTCGACCTGGCCCAATTGCCTTCACCTTCCGGCGAAGCCTTGCCGGCCTGCTTGACGGCGTCGCCGAAGGCATGCACGGCTTCGACGTGCGCATGCTCGATGATGTCGGCGAGCACGGCCTTGGCCTCTTCTTCGGTATCGCGGGCGATCACGAAGGCGTTCACGCCGATGCGCACCTTGTGGTTATTTTTGGCTGCCTTGGCCTGGATGTCGTCGATCTGCGCTTTCAGGTTCTCCGGCGTATTGCCGTTGGTGAAGTACCAGTCGGAAACGCTGGCGGCGTTGTCGCGTGCGGCGCGCGAACTGCCGCCCTGGAAGATCTCCGGATGGGGCTTCTGCACCGGCTTGGGGCTCAGCGTGTAATCGTTGAAGCGGTAGAAGTCGCCCTTGAAGGTGAATTTGTCCTGCGTCCAGATGCCTTTGAGCGCCTGAATGAATTCGTTCGAGCGGCGATAGCGTTCGTCATGTTCGAGCCACGGCTCGCCGATTGCGGTGAACTCGCCTTTGAACCAGCCGCTCACCACGTTGATCGCAACACGGCCATTCGAAATATGGTCGATGGTGGCCAGTTGTTTGGCAACGACTGCGGGGTGCCACGGACCGGGCAGGATCGCGGCCAGGACTTTGAGTTTCGTCGTTGCGTGCAACAGCGCCTGACTGAACGAAACCGATTCGTGCTGATGTTCGGCACCGTACCCGGCGGTGAAGCGAATCTGACTCAGCGCGTATTCGAAACCCGCTTGCTCCGCGGTTTGTGCAAGCTTCTGGTTGTACTCGAGACTCCAGTCGGTGCGCTGTTCGATCGTGCTGACAACCAGGCCGCCGCTGACGTTGGGCACCCAGTAGGCGAACTTGACGGCGTCGCCGTGAGAATGGTTCTGGCTCATGGTGTTCCTGATGATTGAGTGAAGGGCTTATGCAGCCAGTGTTGCAGCTTGCGGAAACGAAGCGGGCAGGCGGCCCGCATGCAGCCAGGGCAACGCGCGTGTCACCGCCAGTGCAATGCGTTCTTCCAGTGCAGGGTTCGAAATGGCATAGCCGCTGAAATCCGCCTCGGACGCATACACGCCGATCGGCAGCGTGCGTGCCTGAAAGAAGCTGAACAGCGGACGCAGCTGATGATCGATGACGAGCGCGTGACGATCGCTGCCGCCTGTTGCGGCAAGCAGAACCGGCACATCGAACAGCGCCTCGTGATGCACGAGATCGAACAGATGCTTGAAGAGCCCCGTGTACGACGCACGATAGACCGGGCTCGCCACCACCAGCAGGTCGGCGGATTCAATCGCCTTAATATGCGCTTCTACGTCAGCAGGGACCTGCTCGCGATGAACCGCGCCGGCGAGACTCGATGCGATCTGCCCGAGCTCGACGAGATGTGTGTCGACCGGTACCGCGTCGCCGAGCGCGGCGAGCAAGCGTTCAACCACGGCGAGCGTGCGTGACGGCCGCTGCAGTCCACCGGAGACGGCGACCACTTTCAATCTGTTGCTCATTCGAACAATCCTTTCAATCAAAAACGAATTAATCGAGACTGCAGCTCATTTAGCGAATACCGTGCCATCAGTTTTGCGCGGGCAAGCCGTTCTTTCGACTCACCCGCCGGCCTGAGTCGATCGGCCGCCAAGTCAAATGGCATACCCGTTCGAGGTTATTTCGTCGGCGCATATCGCGGTGGCAGGGAAACATTGCAGGCTGACGTATGAAGCTGGTGAAGCAACATGGCCTCGGCGCTGCTGCTGGAGCAGCAGCGCCGGGTATCGGAGAGACCCGTGCTGGCTTTCAGTATTCCGACAAGTCTGCTGCCTGAGAGGCGCCAATCGGCTGCGGCGCAGATGAAGAAGCAACGTCCGTAACGACTCTGCTGCGTAATCAGCAATTCGACTTTGGTTACCACAACAAAATGCATCGGAAGTTGCGGTAGATCGTCAGAATACGTCTCTCAGGAAGCAACTCTGATCGACGCCGTTCAACATCCGTGAGCCGACACATGACGGTCCACGCCCGCACAGCGTGCAGTGAGTGTCTTTGTCCCTATGAACTCGACCTACGTAATGCCTGACGCACCGGCATCCAGGCTACTGGGCACGGAGACAGCCCCGATTACTGAAACGCCGATGCAGATCGCGCAGCGGCTGGCGGACATATTTGCTGCAAGCGCTGCCGAACGCGACGCGCAGGGCGGAACGCCGAAGGCAGAACGGGACGCATTGCGCGCCAGCGGTCTTCTGTCGATGAGCATTCCGCAGCCGCATGGCGGCCTCGGAGCCAACTGGCGCCAGACCCTTGACGTGGTGCGCATGCTTGGCCGCGCGGCTCTTGACCGACCGCGCGGCAGATCGTTTCGATGCCGCCTGGGCCCGCGAAGACGCGCTGACCGAAGCCGAGCGCGGCGAAGTGGCGTTGGCGGTCGCAACGGCCAAAGTCGCCGCCACCGAAATCGGGTTCAGTATCTGTACCCGGATGTTCGACGTGGCCGGAGCGCGCGCGACGCATGGCGCGCTGAGGCTGGACCGCCATTGGCGAAATTTGCGCACCCATACACTCCATGATCCGCTCGCCTACAAGCTTCGTGAAATCGGCGAATGGACTTTGACGCAACGATATCCGACGCCGAGTTTCTACTCATGAACCATTCACTCAATCAGGTGTTATCGGACCGGTCAGCCATCGCGCGAACGGAAACGCCGCCTTTGCTGACCATGCCCGACAAGCGCACGCTCACCACCTCCATTCGTGCTACCGCGCAGATCTTCTCGGACCCGCGATCGGTGGCGTTGCTCGAACGCATTCGCATGGTGGCGCCGAGCGACGCCAACGTGCTCGTGATCGGCGAGACAGGGACCGGTAAAGAACTGGTCGCGCGCCACGTGCATAACCTCAGCGCCCGCAATGACGGCCCGTTTGTGGCGGTCAATTGCGGGGCGTTCTCCGAGTCGCTGGTGGAAAGCGAGTTGTTTGGCCACGAGAAGGGCGCATTCACCGGCGCGTTCTGCGCGAAACCCGGCTGGTTCGAAGCGGCCAACGGCGGGACGCTGTTTCTGGATGAAATCGGTGATCTGCCGCTGTCGATGCAGGTCAAGCTGCTGCGCGTGCTGCAGGAACGGGAAATCGTGCGACTCGGCTCACGCAGGAGCATTCCGATCGACGTGCGCGTGCTGGCCGCCACCAATGTGCATCTGCAGGACGCCGTGGCGGCAGGCCATTTCCGCGAGGACCTGTTTTACCGCCTGAACGTCGTGCATCTGGCTGTGCCGACGCTGCGTGAGCGGCCCGGCGATATCCTGCCGCTGGCCCGATATTTCATCGAAGAGTATCGAAACCGCCTGGGCTACGGCCCTTTCGGCATCGAGCCGTGCGCGGAGCGCAAGCTGCTGGAACATAGTTGGCCCGGCAACATTCGTGAACTGGAGAATGTCATCCACTACGCGTTACTGGTGTGCCGCAGCGGTTCACTGCGCGAGGGCGATCTGCAGATGTCGTCGTTCGGAATGCATGCGCCGCGACGAGCGGCCAATGAGCCAGCGCCGACGACACCGCTTGAAGGCCTCGAGGAAGCGTTGCGTCATCTGTTCGATCACGCGGAAGGCAACCTGTTCGAACAGATCGAAGACACCGTGATGCGCGTGGCATTCGACTTCTGCTACCGCAATCAGATTCAGGCGGCGAGGTTGCTGGGCATTAGCCGCAATGTATTGCGGGCACGATTGATCCGCGCGAAGCAGATTTCGGCGCAGAAGTAGGCTCACACCCGTGATGGTGGACGCAGTTTGTGATTTTGCGTGCAGTTGGAAGTCCAAGCGGACCGGCCGCAAGACCGGTCCGCCTGGCGCCACGTGCTGTGGCGTGGCGGTACTGGACTACGCAGCCGTTCTGCTGTTGCCGATCTGCCAGACGAAGGGCGGCTCTTTGCCGTTGATTTCCCAGTCGCCGACGATCCGTTCCTTGTAGATAAGCGGGTTGTGCGATGCCGCTGTGCGCGCGTTTCTCCAGTGACGGTCCAATAGTTTGTTTTCGCTGATGCCGGAAGCGCCGAGTGCATTGAACAGGTCGGTTGTCGCCTGCAGAATCAGGCCCGCCACAGCCACTTGCGCTTTTGCTGATTCAATTTCGGCCGCCACGTTTGCGGCCTGTTCGGCATCGCGGTCGGTGCCGAAGCGTGTTTCGTACGCTCTTTGCGAGGGCTCTGCCGCACGCACGGCTGCGGCCTCCGCAGCGTACACGCGGGCCGCGATTTGCCCCACCACCTGCTGCACCTGGACATCTTCGCTGACGCGCGGCGCGTTGCCGTGGCTGTAAACCCGGGTACGTTTGCGCACTTCCTGCGAGATGTCGCGCAATGCCGCGCGACCAGTGCCCGCGATCACGGCGATCAGCACGAGTTGATAGAACGCCGTCTGATATTTGAAGCGCGTGGAGAAGTCGATGATGTTCTCTTCGTCGACCACGGCGTTTTCGAATACGGAGGTGCCGCTTCCCGTGGTGCGTTGACCAAAGCCGTCCCAATCGTCGCTTTGTCTGACGCCCGACTGGCGCGTACTCACCGCTGCGATGACGTCGGCGCCGTTGTCGTCGCGCTGCGCATAGACGTCGATCCAGTCGGCGAAGATGCTTCCCGTGCTGTAGTACTTCGTTCCGTTGACGACCCATTGGTTGTCGTGGCGTGACACGCGCGTAATCACATCGCCGATCTTGACAGCACCTACTTCGGTCCAGGCATTGCCAACGATTTCACCCGCCACGAAGCGTTGAATCCATTTTTCCCGAGCTTCGCCGGGTGCTGCATTAATTCTGTCTTCAACGAAAGCAAAGTGGCCACGCAACGCTTGCGGCAAACCCGAGTCGGCCTCGGCCAGCTCGATCAGGAGCTGCACGAGTTGCGGCAGCGACGCGCCGGCTCCACCGTACTCGACCGGCACTCTGACGGCGCCGAACCCGGCTTCCTTCAACCAGACGATCTGTTCGTAAGGCAGTGTACGAGTGCGTTCGCGTTCAAGCGCGCCTTCCGCGATCCGCTTGAAGATCGGCCTGAACCTGGCGGCCAATCGCTCATAGTCAGTGCCGTAGGAAAGTGGCGATTTTTCCAGCTGGTTTTGTGATGTCATGCGCGCTCTCTTAAATCGATCTGTGGAGAAGGCAGAGCCTTCAGGCTCTAGTTCATGAGAGTGAGAGCATAAGCTGTGCCATCGGGCAACTGTCTCGCGGCCTTGATGAATCGAGAGGGCAAGAGCTTCTGGCTGCTGTGGTCGAAGCAGTCTGCTGATGAACTGCTTGCCTGAGAGCAGTGAATGGAATTGTTGCGAGCGAAGTGATGCGCTTCATTGAGTAGTGCGCATATTCACCATCGATGCACCCGGAGGTTGCCCCTGCGTAGCACTTCAACTTTCCAGGATTCTCTCCCACGCGCCCGATCGAGCCGAGCGGAACACGGCGTCGATCACTCGCATATTTGCGCGCGCATCTTCTAGCGGAATAGCCTGCCCGCTTCCACTCAATATCGCCTCCGCGAACGTGGAGGCTGCGATGCCATATTGATCGCACACCGGAAGTTCCAGCCAGCGATCAATCCCGACACCGGCGCTTGTGTTTTCACTCACTAACAGACGCGTCGGTCGATCGCTTGGTGCATTGAATGGAATCTCGACCTCGATCCGCCCCTTGGTACCGTGAAATTGCATCCGCTGATAGTTATGGGTCTGGGTCGAGTAAAAGAAACTGGCCTGCACACCGTCGAAGTCCATCAGCACAGAGCCAAGCCGGTCGACTTCAAATATTGGATCCTGCTCCATCAGGGCAACCACTCGCCTTGGCTCAGACCTGGTCACGAAGCGTGACGTTGTGATGGGATAACAACCAATATCGAGCAGACCGCCGCCACCCAGTTCGCTCCGGTTGCGGATATCGTGCGGGTTCGTGTTGTTATAGGTGAAGCCGCCGGTCACCGCCCGCAATTCGCCAATCGCATCTTCGTCAATCAAGGTCCGCACCTTCAACCATTGCGGATGCGTGCGAACCATGAAGGCTTCCTGTATGTATCGGCCGTTCCTGTCGCGCGCAGCGATGAGTCGTTCAACCTGTTGGGCGTCCAGCCCGATCGGCTTCTCACACAGGACGTGCTTGCCCGCCTCGACGGATTTGATCGTCCATTCCACGTGGATGTGATTGGGTAGCGGAATATATACCGCGTCGATTTCCGGGTCCGCCAGGAGCCCCTCGTAACTGTCGTATGCGACAGTCAAGCCATATTTGGCTGCGGCTTCCCGAGCCTTCTCCCGAGATCGCGACGCGATGCCCTTCACCCGACACTTTGGCGCGCTGTGCATGGGTATGACAACCTTGTCGTTGATCTTCGCGGTGCCCAGGATCCCCCAGACAATTTCATCCCTTGCCATGACATCCCCTTTTCCGATCAAGTCTCTGAGGAGTAGAGCAGGCTGAACAACCGCGTGAGCCGGCAAGTCCATGAGCCCGCGAAGGACCAGAAGCGTCCGGTCGTGCCAGTTTACACTCGGTGATTACGATCGCCGATACAAGACCGCTCTCGACCACCTTCGCAAGCGAACGGACGTTTGCTGGTCGAAGCTGACGTCCGAATGACCGAGTGAAGTTGCGGTCGAATGGGGTGCGCGCGTAATCAATGGTACGTCGTCGTAGACGACTGCAGCTTCGTCAACACGCCGCCTTTGAACCGGAACCAGCCTTGTGAGCTCTGCATCACGACTTCATCGCCTTGCCAGAAAACGCGCTTGACCGTCATGCGCTTACCCGAGCGTTGCACAAGTGGCGGATGGTGGCGAAAGTCGTACAGCACCAGCCCGGAGTCAGTCTGCACGAGCATGCGCGTGACGCTGTCATCTGCGTTGCCGACGTCATCGAAATGCGTGAGCGTGCTTGCGCTGAAGCGATCGAAAGTTTCCTTGTCGAGCATTCCCTCGAAATCGCGGCCGACGCGCACGAATTGCAATTTCCCCGCGGGTGTGACGAGCGGGCCGGACGCGTTGCTTTGCGCATGAACGCAAGTCATGAAAGAGGTGGCTGCGAGCGCAGCGAGGAGCAGTCGTCTCATGGTTCCTTTTAGATTCAGCGGTCCTTGGGGAATTGTCGTCAATTTTGGTCGACACGTCGACGGCCTTTCACTGGCCGCACCCGGTCCAACCTTGACCGGCTCAGGTCGCACCCTGAGCCACCGTTCGAACTCTCATCGATCCCTTCGATCACGCGCACGAGACTACATCACCACGGGATCGTTTCGTTTTCCCAGCGCGTGAACGTCCCTGTGGGGCTGTCCGGGCCCAGCAGCGCGACGCGCACCGCCTCGCGAGCGCCCTCCTCCACAGTCTCCGTGCCCGCATATCCGTTGAGGTTCGTCCTGGTGAAACCCGGCGAGACGGCGTTGACCTTGATCCCCTCCGGCTCCAGCTCGATCGCCATGGCGACCGTCAAAGCGTTGAGAGCCGTTTTGGACGCAGGGTAGACGGGGCCGAAGATCGCGCGGTAGGCGAAGGCCGGGTCCGAGTTCGCCGTCAGCGACCCGACGCCACTCGACACGTTGACGATGCGGGCACCCGGCGTCTCGCGCAGGAGCGGCAGCATCGCCTGGTAAACGGCGAGAACGCCGAACACGTTGGTGTCCCACACCGCGCGCATTTCATCGAGGGACACGTTGCTCGGACGGGTCGTCTTCACGTACTCCTCGACGGACTGGCCGGGCTGCCTGTTCGTATTCGAGATGGCCGCGTTCTGGACGAGCACGTCGAGGCGGCCAAACTCGTTGCCCACGCGCTGCGCTGCGGCTTTGATCGAAGCCTGATCCGTCACGTCGAGCTGGAGTGCGCGGGCGTCCGGCCCGGCCTCCCTGGCTGCAGCCTCGCCGCGTTCGAGATTGCGCGACCCGACCAGCACAGTGAAGCCGTGTGCCGCGAGATCCTTTGCGATCTGAAGACCGATTCCTTGATTAGCCCCGGTGACCAGGGCGACGGGTTTGTCCTGCATGGCAATCTCCTTGTCGTATTGCGCCGTAGCGCGCAGAAATTCAGGGCGGTGGCGCCGGTCGGTCAGCGAACCTCGGCCGCCCATGCTTCGGCGTCGGCGCCGGCCGGGATGCGCATCGGGGATGACGGGTCGGTTGCTGCGCGCCACACGGCTTCGGCGACGTCCTGTGCCCGGGTGATCGGGGCAGACGTATCCCCCAGGTGCGCGACGACGCTCTTGACCAGATCGGCATAGGCCTCGTGGTCGAAGCCGTGTATGTGGGCGCGCGCGTTCTCCCCGAAGCGGGTCTCAGGCGCACGGCCCGGCAGCACCAGGCGCGCCCGCACGCCAAACTGCTCGAGCTCCAGCGCCATTGATTCAGTGAATGCGTTCACCGCCGCCTTGCTCGCACGGTATGCGGCGAGCAGGGGCAGTGCCTTCAACGTCACGCTCGACGTGACGTTCACGACGACGCCGGCCTTGCGCTGCCGGAACTGGGGCAGCACCGCTTGCGTCAATGCGATCGTGCCGAAGGTGTTGGTCTCGAAGAGCTCGCGCACCGTCGCGAGCGGGACGAGTTCGGCCGGGGAAGCCGCGCCGAAGCCCGCGTTGTTGACGAGGACGTCGATCGGGCCTGCGACCTCGACCGCCTCGCGAATGCTCTCAGGATTCGTGACGTCGAGCGCCAGCACGCGCATGCGGTCTGACTTGGGCAGCACGTCGGCGCGCGGCGTGCGCATCGTGGCGACGACCTGCCAGTCGCGTGCCAGGAAGTAGCGGGCGATCTCGAGGCCGAAACCGGAAGAGCAGCCGGTGATCAGGACGGTCTGCATGGGAACTCCTGTGAGGTGGTTTGCGTGAGCTCCTACGATAGGTCTCCGAGGCCGTACTTGCTACAATCAATAATCCGAATTTCATTTGCAGGAGTCCGGCGATGATCGATCCGTTGGCCGAAGTGGTGACGCTGCTGCAGCCGGGTGCCCGGTTTTCCAAACTTGTCCACGGCGCCAGCCCCTGGCGCATCAGTCGCTCGGATGCCGGCCAGCCTTTCTATTGCGTCATCCTCGAGGGCGGATGCCGCCTCACGATCGACGGACACGAGCCAATCGAGCTGCTTTCGGGTGACTTCGTCCTGATTCCTGCGGCCTACGGCGTCGCGATGTCCAGCCTCGAGCCGCCACCGCCGGGCGTCGAGACGGCGGCGCCCATCGCGCTGGGCAACGGTGAATTCAGAATCGGCACCCCGGCCAGCCCGATCGACTTACGAATGGTGGCGGGCCACTGCAGCTTCGGTTCACCGGATGCGACCCTGCTGGTCTCGCTGCTGCCGCAACTCGTGCATGTCCGCGGCGAACAGCGGCTAGCCACGCTCGTGCAACTTGTGCGAGAGGAAACACGCGAGCAGCGGCCCGCGCGCGAGGTCGTGCTTTCACGACTGCTGGAAGTGCTGCTGATCGAGGCGCTGCGGTCCACGGCAGAAACGAGCGCGTCACCGGGCCTGGTGCGCGGGCTCGCCGACGGCCGCCTCGCCGCCGCGATCCGCGGGATGCACGAGCGCCCGACGCACGCGTGGACGGTCGCCGAACTCGCGAAGGAGGCCGCGCTCTCGCGCTCGACCTTTTTCGAGCGCTTCAGCCGCGCGGTCGGCGTTGCGCCGATGGAATATCTGCTCACGTGGCGCATGGCACTCGCGAAGGATCTGCTGCGCCGTAAAGAAGGCCGTGTCGCGGAGATCGCGGAGCGCGTCGGCTATAGCTCCGCCAGCACCTTCAGCGTCGCTTTCACTCGACACGTCGGCCGGCCGCCGACGCAGTACGCGCGTGAGGAGCAGGCGGCCGCGAACGGCGCGTAAAGCGGCGCAAACAGGCTGTGCTGGGATCTGGACACGCGTCCATGGCTCAATCATGTCCCACATGCACGCGCTGCGCGATCGCCAGATAGCTCGGTCGGCGGCGGGGGTGTTGTCTCCTTCGCGTTTGACGAGTGGAACGACTGCAACGGGTCGAAGGACTGAAATCGCTCGCACGGCGATATGACGCCGCATCGACTTTGCGGTATCTGACGCAGGAATTTTGGGCATTGCCAGCGCCAGTGCACCCAGCATTTCTTGCCGCTGCGCTGCGTGACCGGCGCGATGCCGGAATAATTCTGCAACTCAGCCGCATTCTGGAAGCGGTCACGCCGCTGGCCGTCCATCGTTGCAGGTTCGATACGTCAGACGCCTGTGCCGGATGCGCTGTTCGTGCTTGTCCGCAGGCGGGCGATATGCCGCTCTTCAGTGCGCCCTGGCGCCGTCCGACGTCGCCGGCCGCGCCACCCCGCCCGCAGGACGGAATACGGGCGCTGGTATGCCGCTGACGCGTCCGGGCATAGCTGGCGCCTGCATGCCAGGGCCGCGACCGGATGGTACGAAGCCTGGCGCGACGTGCGGCATCACCGCTGCGGCTGGCCGCGGCATCGGCTGCGGCATCTGCGCTGGAGGCGCCCGCAGTACTTGAGGCGCCTGTACGTGGGGCAGCTGCGGTGACAGAGGTTCCTGCGCGCGGGGCGCCCATACCCGAGGCATCCGCTCATGAGGAACCTGCGGCGCCGGTGGGACCTGCGCGCGGGGCGCCGTCCATACCTGAGGCGTCTGAGCGTGAGGAACCTGCGGTGGCTGAGGTACCTGCGCGCGGGGCGTCGTCAATACCTGAGGCATCTGCGCATGAAGACCCTGCGGCGCCGGCACCGGAGCCGCCTGCGGATGCGCGCCCCCCGGCATCCCGGCGACGGCCGGCACGGTGCGCGATGAAGGAACGGCCAACGCTGCCGGATTTCCGCGCGAGGCCGGGCGCGCATCCGGCGACGCGGCGTTCGACGCAAACCGGCTCTGCACCACCGGGTCGCGGTACGGAACGCCATGCCGATGCCACGGATCGTGCGTCCACTCGACTCCCGACGGCCGATGGTGGCGGTCCAGGTCGGCGAAGCGGTCGCGGTCGAGGTCGATGTGGTGCCGATGCCAGTCACAATGCTCCCAACCCCACAGCGGAACGACTATGGCTACGCTCACCCAGCCGAAGCCGAACGGACCGGGCACCGCGCCGTAGAAGTTATTGGGGAAATAGTAGGGCGGATAAGCGGGGTAAGGCCAGGCGCCATAGGCGGCCGTCGGGTTGTAGACCGGAACGTAGACGGTGTCCGCGCTGGCGGGCTGAATCGTGATGTCCTGCCCGACCTGGTTGACCGCCTCCTCCGGTATCGACTGCAGCGTGCCTGCCGCCTGCGCACGCAGGCGAAGGCGCTGGATCGAATCCATGACCGCCGGCTGGCTGGCCAGAAAGGCGTCGCCAATGCGCTCGGTCCACTCGAGGTTGTCATCGAGCATCTTCAGCACCTGCGGAAACGGCACGAGCGACTTCACACTCGGATCCCAGGGCTGTTGCTCGAGCGCGTCAGTTAACTGCCCGCCCTGGAGCGCCGCGTTGCCCGGCTGCTGAACCCAGCGATCGGCTTCGACGACTTCCAGCGGATAGGTCGCTGCCATCAGGATCTGGGCGACGAGCGGATCAGGATAGAGCGCAATCGGCGCGAGCATTTGATCGAGCGACTCTGCCGTCAACGGCGCGGCTGCCTGCGGCGCCGGTTGGACCTCGCTCTCACCATGCACGCCCGATGATGCTCCGAGGATCAGGCTTGCCAGCATCCCGGCGAGGATCCGGAACGTGGTCGACTTCATCTTCCCTCCTCGCAAGGCGCGATCCACGCAGATCGGCGGCGGATCGCCCTCAAACCAGACATCGCTGGTCTGTTTCACTTTTGACTCCGTTCGAACGTGCGAATTCGCGAACGCGGGGCTGCGGCCCGGTCGAAATCGTTACCGTTGTTACAGTTCCACGGAAAGAACGATCGGGACGGGTGGCAAATTCCAGCGCCGCCTGCGCGACAGGCCGCCGGCTTAACGCGCCCGAGTGTTGGCTCCGATCGCCTCACGCGTCTGCTCGGTCGCGAATTCGGTCGATGCAATAGTCAGCGAAGTCGTCGACATCCTGGTTAGCGAAAGTCCAGGAACCTGATGTCGAACCAGGTACGATCACGAATGTTGTACAACGTGGCAGCGATGTTGAGGAGTTGTGCGAAAGCAGCTTGGAACCGCCGATCAACTGTCTGCTCGATCGATTGGGTCGTGCAGAATGACGAAGAGGAGAGCGCGACATGGAAATTCGGCTTTCAAAACGTCCAGAGACACTGAAGCAGCTGCTTTTCGCGGCCATGGTAGCGTCGCTGTCAGGATGCACCGTTCCGATCGATGAACTCCGGGCGCGCGATCCGAACGAGTCGTTCATCGTGCAGGCACCGCTTAAGTGCCTTTACGATAAGGGCGTTGAGCACACCGCCGCGTCATCGGACACGACGGAGCCCCGCTTCACGTCGTCCCTCGATCAGCCAGCGGGCGCGGCCTGGTTCCGGCAGCCGCTCACGCTGGTGGAGCTCTCGCGAGTGTCAGACAATGCAACGGCGATTACTCGACATCAAACAGGTTCAGCAGAGGCGGTTAGTCAGGCGGACGATCTGATGGCGTTCTTCCAGTCCAACCCGTGCGCTACGCCCGGTGCTAACCCATCCCAGCGATGAGTCGGAAGCTCACTGGAGTTGACATGTTGCAGCGGCAATTTGGGGACGTGACCTTGAACTGATCGCGGCAAGCTTGCGAAATCTTTTATCGCGCGTCTCGAACGACGGGTTTGGTGTCGTCGTGGCCACCTGGCGGCGTCGGGTCAGAAAATCAACTTGTGAATTGGCTAACCGACTTCAATCGACACATCCTCTGGGCCTGTCTCGGCGACTTCGCTGGGTCCGCCTTGATGCAAAGCCAGTTCGCCAGGTGCTGGCTCAAGACTTGAACTCGCCTCGTGCAGATCAATTGGCCGCATTGGTCGCACAGTCCCTCAAATCGATCTTCAACTGCTCAAGTTCGGCGATTCGCTGATCGATGCGCTGCTCCCATAGGCGCGACAACGGCTTCCAGTCTTTCCCGCATGGTAACTGGTTCGCCGGCAGCCTGGCGAGGTGCCCGGCGATTTCCTCCAGGCTGAATCCGGCGCGTTGGGCCAGCGCAATGTAGTTGATGCGCTGCAGCACCAGTTCGCGGTAGCGGCGATGCTCGCCGCTACCCTCTCGTTCGGAAGCGATCAGCCCGAGCTTTTCGTAGTAGCGCAGCGTGGATGCCGGCACGCCGCTTTGCTGCGTCATATCGCGGATGCTGATTAGTTCGTTCCGGCGCGGCGAGTCGTGGGCGGCAGCCTTCGGTTTGGGCGAAGCAGTCATGGTGGAGGCTTTTGTGTTCACGTTCCCATCATGAACGGCCGATGCGGTTCGCGCAAGGGCGTGCGTCACGGGGTTTCGTCTCCGCCTGCGGCAGAGTGTCCGGAACAACGGACCCACCGCGGCCACTTGACTTAAGTTGAAGCCAGTTTCAATATATATCTAAAGTTGAAGTTAGCTTTAAATAAGTCAAGGAGACGCTCGTGCCTTACTCCCCTCGTTATCGCGCGCTGTTGCGCGCGGGATTTTCCTTTTTTGCTGCCGTCGCGATGGCGGCCGTTCTCCCCGCCTGTAGCAAGGGTAGCGCGCACGCGGCGGCGGCGGCGCCGCCGGCCGAGGTCAGCGCGGCTCAGGTCGTGGTCAAACCCGTGCGCCAGTGGGACGAATTCACCGGCCGCATCGCCGCCACCGACGCGGTCGAGGTGCGCGCGCGGGTTAGCGGCTATATCGAGCGCATCGCGTTCAAGGAAGGCGAGGAGGTCAAGTCCGGCGACTTGCTGTTCGTGATCGACGCGCGCCCGTACAAGGCCGCCTACGACAGCGCGGCGGCGCAGCTCGAACGTGCTCGCGCGGGGGCCCAACTGGCGCGCGCGGAGGAGCAGCGCGCACAGACGCTGATCGCGGTCAACGCGATCTCGCGCGAGGAAGTCGACACGCGCCACGCCGGCCTGGCCCAGGGCGACGCCGACGTGCGCGCGGCCGAGGCGGCGCTGGCCACGGCCAGGCTCAATCTCGGCTTCACCGAGGTGCGCTCGCCGATCGCCGGGCGCGTCAGCCGCGCCATGCTGACGGTCGGCAATCTGGCCCAGGCTGACCAGAGCGTGCTGACCAGCGTGGTCTCGCAGGATCCGGTCTATGTCTACTTCCAGCCGGACGAGCAGACCTACCTGCGCTACGCGGCACTCGCGCGCAAAGGCCAGCGGCCGGACACGGCCAATCCGGTGCGCGTCGGCCTTGCCAACGACATGGGCTTTCCGTATTCCGGCACGGTCAACTTCGTCAACAACCAGGTCGACTCGGCCACCGGCACGATCAACCTGCGTGCTGTGGTGCCGAATCCCGACCGTGCGTTGACCCCGGGTCTGTATGCGCGCGTGCAGCTTGAGGGCAGCGCCGAGTTCAGGGCGATGCTGATCGACGACAAGGCGATCATGACCGACCAGGACCGCAAGTACGTCTATGTGGTTGGCCCGAAGAACGAGGCCCTGCGCAAGGACGTCACGCTCGGCGGCTTCGCCGACGGGCTGCGCATCGTGCAGTCCGGGCTCGCACCGAACGACAAGGTCATCGTCGCCGGCCTGCAGAAGATCTTCTTCCCGGGCGCGCCGGTGAACGCTAGCACGGTGGTTATGGACGCGCCGCCGGCGCCGCCTGCCGCGCTGTCCCCGATCGCGGCGAAGTAAGGAAAGCGCGCCATGAATATCTCCAGATTCTTCATCGACCGCCCGATCTTCGCGGCGGTGCTGTCCATCGTGATCTTCGTCGCCGGCCTGATCGCGATCCCGCTGCTGCCGATCAGCGAATACCCCGAGGTGGTGCCGCCGACCGTGGTCGTGACCGCGACCTATCCCGGCGCCAATCCCAAGGTGATCGCCGAAACCGTCTCGGTGCCGCTGGAGGAGCAGATCAACGGCGCCGACCACATGATGTACATGAAATCGGTGGCCGGTTCCGACGGCGTCTTGCAGATGACGATCACGTTCGAGCCAGGCACGGATCCCAGCCAGGCCCAGGTCGACGTGCAGAACCGCGTGGCCCAGGCGCTGTCGCGCCTGCCTTCGGAAGTGGTCGCGCTCGGCGTGACCACGCAGAAGCAGTCGCCGACCTTTGCCGTCATGGTCACGCCGTACTCTCCGGACGGCCGCTACGATGCGCTTTACCTGCGCAACTACGCCAACATCAAGATCAAGGACGAACTCGCGCGCCTGCCCGGCGTCGGCCAGATACGAATGTTCGGCGGCGGTGACTACGCGATGCGCGTCTGGATCGATCCGAGCAAGGTCGCCTCGCGCGGCCTGACCGCGGGCGACGTGGTCCGCGCGATGCAGGATCAGAACATCCAGGTCTCGGCCGGCCAGCTCGGCGCCGAACCGATCAAGGGCGGCAGCGATTTCATGATCGCCATCAATGCGCAGGGCCGCCTGCAATCGGCCGGTGAGTTCGGCAACATCGTGCTCAAGACCGGCGCCAACGGCGAGGTCGTGCGCCTCGCCGACGTCGCACACATCGAACTTGGCTCTAGCGACTACACCCTGCGTGGCGCGGTTGATGGCAGGTATACCACGGCCATCGGCGTGTTTCAGGCGCCGGGAGCCAACATGTTGACCGTACGCGATGCAGTGATCGCGAAGATGGACGAGCTGGCCAGGCAGTTCCCGCCCGGCATGACCTACCATTCGTACTACGACAGTACCATTTTCGTGCGCGATTCGATCAAAGCCGTGGTGCACACGCTGGGCGAGGCGATCCTGTTGGTCGTGCTGGTGGTGATTCTGTTCCTCCAGACCTGGCGCGCCTCGATCATTCCATTGATCGCGGTGCCGGTGTCGGTGATCGGTACTTTCGCCGTGCTGTATGTGCTCGGCTTCTCGATCAACACACTGACCTTGTTCGGCCTCGTGCTGGCGATCGGCATCGTCGTCGACGACGCGATCGTCGTGGTCGAGAACGTCGAGCGCAATATCGAGGAAGGGCGCACGCCGCTGGAAGCCGCGCACCAGGCTATGAAAGAGGTTTCCGGGCCAATCGTGGCGATCGCGCTGGTGCTGTGCGCAGTGTTCGTGCCGATGGCCTTCCTGACCGGCGTCACCGGTACCTTCTACAAGCAGTTCGCGGTGACCATCGCGATCTCGACGGTGATCTCGGCGATCAACTCGTTGACCTTGTCGCCGGCGCTCGCGGCCAAGCTGCTGCACGCACACGGCGCGCCCAGGGACGCCATCTCGCGCGCCATCGAGCGCGCGTTCGGCTGGGTGTTCGGCCCATTCAATCGCTTATTCAAGGCGAGTTCGGACAAGTATCAGGGCTCCGTGTCGCGCATCCTCAAGCGCCGCGGCGTGGCGTTCGCGGTCTACGCGGTGCTGCTCGCGGGCACCGGCCTGATGTTCAACACCGTGCCGCGCGGCTTTATCCCGACCCAGGACAAGCTCTACCTGATCGCTGGCGTGAAACTGCCGGAGGGCGCTTCGATCAGTCGCTCCGACGCGGTCGTGAAGCGAATGGACAAAATGGCCCTGGAGACAGAAGGCGTTGACCACACGGTTTCGTTCGCTGGTCTCAACCCAACCCAGTTCACCAACACGCCCAACTACGCCATAGCCTTCGTGATCCTGAAGAAATTCGACGAACGCCACGTCAGCGCCAAGCAGATCGCCGACGCGATCCAGGCCAGGCTCAACACGATCCGGGAAGGCATGGCCTTCGTAATGATGCCGCCGCCGATCCTCGGCCTTGGCAACGGCGCCGGCTATTCGCTGTTCGTCGAGGATCGCGCCGGCAGCGGCTACGGCGTGCTGCAGCAAGGCGTGGGCGCGCTGCAAGGTGCGTTAATGAAGGAGCCGGGTATGGGCTTCCCGTTCTCGGGCTACCAGTCCAACGTGCCGCAGCTCGACGTGGGCGTCGACCGCGTCAAGGCCAAGACCCAGGGCGTGGCGCTGAGCGATCTGTTCGAGACCTTGCAGGTCTATCTCGGCTCGACCTACGTCAACGATTTCAATCTGTTTGGCCGCACCTGGCGTGTGTATGCGCAGGCCGAGGGCGACTACCGCAAAAAGGTCGAGGACATTGGCAACCTGAAGACGCGCAACGCGCAGGGCGAGATGGTGCCGATCGGCTCGATGGTGAACATCAAGCAGAGCTACGGCCCTGATCCGGTGATCCGCTACAACGGCTATCCGGCCGCCGATTTCGTCGGCGAGGCCAACCCGGCTCTGCTGTCCTCCGCGCAAGCGATGGACAAGATCACCGAGGTTGCCGGCAAGGCGCTGCCGAACGGCATGAGCTTCGAGTGGACCGACCTGAGTTTCCAGGAAGCCACCCAGGGCAAGGCCTCGTTGCTCGTGTTCCCGGTCGCGATCCTGCTGGCCTTCCTCGTGCTCGCTGCGCTGTATGAGAGTTGGGTGCTGCCGCTCGCGGTGATCCTGATCGTGCCGATGTGCATGCTCTCGGCGCTGGCCGGTGTCAAGCTGTTCGGCGGCGACAACAACAACACCTTCGTGCAGGTCGGCCTCGTGGTACTGATGGGCCTGGCGTGCAAGAACGCGATCCTGATCGTGGAATTCGCGCGCGAGCTGGAATTCCAGGGCAAGGGCATCGTCGAAGCCGCGCTCGAAGCCTGCCGCCTGCGCCTGCGGCCGATCGTGATGACCTCGGTGGCCTTCATCGCCGGCACCGTTCCGCTGGTGCTCTCTCATGGCGCTGGCGCCGAAGTGCGCTCGGCCACCGGCATCACCGTGTTCGCCGGGATGATCGGCGTGACCCTGTTCGGCCTGTTCCTCACGCCGGTGTTCTACGTCGGCCTGCGCAAGCTGTCCGGCCGCAAGCTGGTCCAGCATCGTGAGGGCAGCATGGCGCGTGGTTGAAGCCCGGCAAGTGCGGTGTCGCCACCGCTTCGGTCTGGATGGGCCTTGACGACACCGGGCGCAACGCGGTCTCGACGCGCATCCGGAAAAAGCCGGGCAGATCGCGCAGTTCCGCGCGGCCGATAAACGATTTCCCTGGAGAAGCAAACGCCATGCGCAGATTAACTCCGTCCCTGCTGATCGCCGCCAGCCTGACCCTGGCCGGCTGCGCGGTCGGCCCCGATTACCATCGCTCCGACCTGCCTGTGCCCGCGCGGTTCGCGCGCAAGGAAGCCGTGTCCGCGTCGAGCACCGCCGGCATCGCTGCGCCGGTCCCCGCCGACATGCAGTTCTGGCAGGCGTTCGGCGATCCGCAGTTGACTCAACTCGTCGAACAGGCGCTGGCCGCGAACCACGATCTGCGCAGTGCGCTGGCGAACTACGATCGCGCCGCCGCGCTGTTGCGCGAGGCCAGGTTCGACTACGTGCCGACCATTACCGCCAGCGCGCAGGGCGGGCATCAGACGCTGAGCGAGTTGCAGGCCGTGCCCGGTACGCCGCGCTCGTTCCGCAGCTACGAGATCGAGGCCAACGCGAGCTGGGAGCTCGATCTGTGGGGCCGCGTGCGTCGCGAAGTGGAGTCGGCGCGCGCCGACACCGCGGCCAGCCGCGCCGATCTCGCCGCCTTGCAGGTGTCGATCGCCGGCGAGACCGCGAGCACCTACGTGCAACTGCGCGGCCTGCAGGAGCGCTTGCGCGTGGCGCGCGAGAACGCCAACAACCAGCGCGAAACATTGAACCTCGTCGAAGCGCGATACAAAGCCGGCCGCGACACCGACTATGAGCTTGCGCTCGCGCGATCCCAGTTCGAGACCACCTCCTCGCGCGCGCCCGCGCTCGAGGCACAGGTGGCGGTGGCCGAGCATCGCCTCGCCGTGCTGACCGGCCGCCCGCCCGAGGCGCTGATCGCCGAACTCGATGCACCCAGGCCGCTGCCGGCCCTGCCCGCGGACATCGATCCCGGCACGCCGGCCGACCTGATCCGTCGCCGTCCCGACATCGCCGCGGCGGAAGAACGATTGCACTCGGCGACCGCGCAGATCGGGGTCGCCACGGCCGACCTGTTCCCGAAGTTTTCCTTGAGCGGGCTGATCGGCACGCAGGCGTTCACACCCGGCGCGCTGTTTCACGGCGGTACCGGCATGAATTCGGCCTTCCTCGGCATCGACTGGTCCTTTCTCGACATCGGCCGCGTGCGCGCGCGCATCGCCGCGAGCCGCGCCGATGCGGCCGGCCTGCTCGCGCAGTACCAGCAGACCGTGCTGCTTGCGCTGGAGGACACCGAGAACGCGCTGATCCGCGACGCCCGCACACGCAGCGAGGACGCGCAGCTCGAGCGCGCCGCGCGCGACAGCGCGGAGGCGGCGCGGCTGGCCCGCGTGCGCTACCAGGCCGGGATCATAGGCCTGTTCGAAACCCTCGACGCCGAACGCCAGATGCTCTCCGCCCAGGATGCCGCAGCCGACAGCCGCACGCGCAGCGCCACGGCCGCGGTCGCGCTCTATCAGGCGCTGGCCGGCGGCTGGCCGCAGAAACTGCCGGAAGCGGAAAAACTGTCCTCGACGGCTTTGTCACGTTGACGCAGTGTAGTCGTAAGATCCGGGGATGAAGTCGACGAAATCGCCTTGTCACGGCGGGGGCAGCTCATGCGGTCGAACTCGTCTCGAAAGCGACATCACGAAGCAGGTCGCGGTCAATGCCGGTACTTCAACAATGGTTCGATTTTTAATGTGCTGCCGACGCTGCACCAGAACCCCCTCCCGTGACAGGACGTGTTATCCATACGAGCGGGATGATGAGGATGAAAATGAACGTCGAAATGTAAAAGAAATCATCAAGGCCCATGATTGCAGCCTGGTTGGTCACGGTCACGTCAAACAGCGCCAGTGCAGAATCTCGACTGATATGCAGCCCATTCTGGATGGATTCAATGGTGTTGGTGAATACAGGATTGGCTACGCTTGCCTGTTCGGTCAGGCGGACGTGATGGAGTATCGTCCGGTTACTCCACACGGTACCGGATATCGAGGTCCCGACCGCACCGCAAAAGATGCGGACGAAATTCGACAAGCCTGCCGCGGCAGGAATACGTTCGGGAGGAAGGCCGGACAGGAGGATGGAAACGAGCGGGACGAACCACAGCACGGTCGGAATACCCTGCAGGAGGGTCGGCAACACGAGGTGTAGCGTGTCTACGTCGCTCACGTACTGCGTCCGCATCAAAAAGACACCCGCAAATCCGATGAAGGCCGCGGTGGCCACCGTGCGCGGGTCGATCCTGTTGAGCACGTGCCCCATGAAAGGCGAGAGGATCACAGTAAAGATGCCCACGGGCGCGGTCACCAGGCCCGCTTCGAATGCACTGTACCCAAGATAACTCTGCATCCACTGCGGCAGCAGCACGAGATTGCCAAAATACACCGCATAGGAAACCGAAACGGCTATCGTGCCCCCGCTGAAATTGCGCAAGGCAAAGAGGCGCACGTCAACAACAGGGTTCTCGTCTGTCAGCTCCCATATCAGGAAGAATGCGAAACCGATGACGGCCGCTATGCCCAGCTCCACAATGAACGGCGATCTAAACCAATCCAGATCCCTACCCTTGTCGAGCATCACCTGAAGCGAGCCCACCCATGCCACTAGCAGAAGCAGTCCCACCCCGTCGATAGGAAGCTTTTTCGTCGGCGTTTCCCGGCGCCGATAGATGATCCACGTCACAGCCGAGGCAGCGATCCCCACCGGGATATTGACGTAGAAGATCCATGACCAGCTGTAGTTGTCCGTGATCCATCCGCCCAGGATAGGCCCGGCAATCGGCCCCACCGTCGCAGTCATCGCCCACAGGGCCAGTGCCAGGCCAGCCTTGGCCTTGGGATATGAGCTCAGCAAAACGGATTGGGACAGTGGAATCAATGGGCCGGCCACCACGCCCTGCAGGACTCGCGCCGCGAGCAGGAGCGGCAGGCTGGGCGCAATTCCGCAAAGCCACGAGGCCAGCACAAACATCAGGATGGATCCGACGAGGAGGCGAACCTGTCCGAAGCGCTGCGTGAACCAGCCGGTCAGCGGCATCGAGACTGCATTGGCGGCGGCAAAGATCGTAATGACCCACGTACCTTCATCGACGGATACCCCAAGATTGCCGGAGATCGTCGGTATCGCGACGTTGGCGATCGATACATCGAGCGCGGACATGAACGTGGCCAGCGCGACAACGATGGTCGCGACCACCAGCTTGCTTCCTGTCAGCGGTGGAAACCCGGTTGTCGGCCCGGGTGAAGCAGATTCTTGCGCCATCGACTATAACGTGCGTAAGGCGTCACGTGGGAAATGAAACTGAAGCACTCAGAAAGCGCTGCTCCGGCATGCGGCGAAACCCGTGAGAATCGGCAGCACGGGAACGATGCCACGGATACCGATGCATCGGTTACATCAATCCCCCAAAAGTTGTGCCTGATCCTGCAAACAGACACCCAAATGGTTCTATCTGCCGCTACCATGGGGTGGAACAACTTCCGGTTCGGCATTGTCGCCCGCCATGAGTATCCAAACCTTCAGGGAAATTGCCCGGCTGGTCGCCCGTCATGCGAAAGACGAAGGTCGGAACGCCACGCCTGTCGACAGCCTGGTGGTAGCGCGGTACACATCCCGTTCACCGTCGATCCACTCCCCGCAATCGCCGATGTTCGGGATGGTGGTACAGGGCAGAATGAGCATCGAACTTGGTGGGACGATCCAGAATTTCGGGTTGGGTGACTATCTGTTTGTGTCGTTCGATGTTCCGGTGGCATTCCGGGTTATACAGGCTAGCGAGGAACAGCCGTGTCTTGGACTAGGTATGTCGATTTCCCCGGAGCGTCTATACGAAGTGCTCGCCAGGGTGGAGGACATTCCCCCACATCCCGCGGCAACCGAAGGAGCATGCAGTGTCATTGTCGCAAGCGCGAGCTTCGACTTGCTGGGTGCGGCACTTCGCCTGTTACGCCTGCTGGATACCCCCGGCGACATCCGGCCGATGGCGCCCCTTATCGAGCAGGAGATCATTTACCGGCTTTTATCCGGGCCGCATGGCGGACGCCTGCTGCAACTGGCCGTAGCGCACAGTCCGGCCAACGGCGTAGCCAAGGCGATCGCCTGGCTGCGCAGGCACTACGTGCAACCGCTGCGGATCGCGGACCTTGCCGATCAGGTCGGGATGAGCGAGTCCTCATTGCACCACCACTTCAAGGCAATCACCGGCCTCACGCCTATGCAGTACCAGAAGCAGCTCCGACTGCACGAAGCACGTCGGCTAATAGAGATCGAGCGTCGGAACATCGGCAGCGCCGGCTATGCGGTGGGCTATCAAAGCCGCTCGCAGTTCAGTCGTGAATACAGCCGGCTATACGGGGTGTCGCCGCAGCAGCACATGACCAGCAGCAGTTCGACATAACGGAGGGGTTGTGCCCTCGTTGATCCCGAAAACTTCCGGGCAGCTCGACAGGCTCCAGCATGGCTCTCTGGTAGCCTGGAGCGAGAAAGCCACTATCTGGACGTCGCCGTGGGGCCTCAGCCCGAGACAGCGTCGCACTGCGAATCCGCGACAAGTTGCATCGTAAGATGTTCTAGCGCCGCTACCCTACGGCCATCTCGCAGTTCGCCGGCTTCGTCGAACGCTTGACATGCGTGCCGTACCAGGACTGTGGAAAGGAACGCCACCTTCAGGTCTATCTCGATCGATACACGCATTTTAAGTGCGGCGACGTCGACGCCAAACCCGTCAGCCGAAAGGGCGGCCAATGCGTATACCGGTCGGAGTCGCTCTGGCGACTGTCGTCGTTCGGCCTCTATCGCGCCGAGCCACGCGATGGCGTTGACCAGTAACTTCGGCAAGTAGCCGTGGCGAGCTGTCGTCACTAATAGGACACCGTTTTGTCTGAGCGCCAGTTTATGCAGAGATCGGGCCTCCAGGGGGACGTCCTCAGGGAGGTCGATACGGTCAGGATAGAGCGGCAATGGGTATTCAGTCAGGTTCAATACCGTTAGCACGGCATTTTCTGCTGCTAGCCGTTTAGTGGCAAGTGCGGTCAGGCGACCGTCGCACGATTCCCTGGTCGCCGATGTCGACACTATCAGGATTTTTGGTCGACACTTCGATGCACTGCCGAAAATACTTGTCGTCATCTCTCGCTCCCGTTCACGTTGAGGTCGCGATCAGTACGCTTAACCGAAGCGTCGCACCGCCCATTGGACTTTGCGCTGTGGTGGCTTGCTCTCTTCGACCGAACCTCGTTGCCGACGAACGCACATTCAACGGTTTTGTGAGAAGCAACCGTTTACGAAAGATGGCACGGCGCCCGCGTATCGGTTACCGCAATCGCGCGAGAGTTGTGCCTGATCCTGCAAAAGAAACATCAGCGGATCGATCTGCGGCTACGATGGAAGGACTGGGACAACATCCGGCCCGGTCCCGTTGCTCAGGCAGCACCTGAGAGCTAACGATGTCACCCCGCAGAGCTCCAAACGATCGCTACCTGCGACGAACGTTATCCCCGCGCCTTCGGCCGCCCCCCGGGCCGAAGTGCCTTGGCGCCACCACTGCAGGTGGTGGCGCACTTTTTCACGTGCGGCGGCGTTCGATAAGCGTTGGAGACCCGCGGCAAATGGCGCGTAGTCGACGCGCCGTTCGGGAGAACGTCACGGTGCGAGCTGAATGGAGAATCGCGCTTGCAGCGCTTGCGGCTTTCGCTGCGCTGGCGGGCGTGGCGATCTGCATCCAAGGGCTGTTGTCCGACCTGACGCGGGTCATCTGGTTGGGCATTGGGATCATTGCCGCAGCGGTCGTTGCGCTCGTCGTGATGCTGAACCTGTGGCCGAATGACGATTGGCATGACGATTGGTAGTTTGAAGTGCGTGATGGCGGACATCGATCCGGGCATCGACGGTCGCAGGCCCAACTCGCAGGCGGTGCAATACACGTCTCCCACTATGTCTTCATGCTGCATGAAGAAGCTCACACGCATTGCATGTACGCCGGAGAAGAAAAGGTGTCTGTTGACCTCGAAAAGGACGTAGGCGCGCGCGTCGATTGCGATGGGGCACAAACGCTTGACCAATTGACTTCGCAGTCCTCGTCACACAGCGCGACAAGCGTTATCCCGAGTAAACCAATGACGACAATGATTGCCGTCACAACCGCAAGTCTCAGAAGCGTTCGGTTCGCAGCATCGATTCGTCCTCCTCCACTTTGCTGCGAACCCCTTGCACGAGCTTTTCTCATCCAATCCACCGTTCGTCTATTCAATGGGGCGACCAGCCAGGCAATTTCCCTGAAGATAGGGGTACTCATGGTGAGAAACGAAGCCGATTTGGGAGTTGTGCCAGTCCTCACAATGGTAGCTGCAGATGGATCGGCATGTGCATCCGTTTGCAGGATCAGGCACAACTCTCGGCGAATTGATGTAACCGATGCGTCGCCATCCGTGGCATCGTCTTCTTACGGCCTGGTTAGGCTGTAGTGGGTATCTGTGCTTGATCGAAGAGGGTGTTCGAGGTCGCGGTGGGCTATCCTCAAGGCGGCTCGAAGCACTGTGGACGAGCGGAGCGCGCTGCGAGCCGGCACACCGGAGTTAGCTTTGTTGAGGTGAAATATGATGCTGGCCGACGATTTAGGAGACAACGAGTGGGAGTTGGTCGAAGCGTTGTTCTGTGCGAAGCCCGCGCGGAGCGAGCGGCGCGGCCGGCCGCGCGCGCAAACGCGTGCGGTTCTCAATGCGGTGCTATGGGTGCTCTCGACCGGCGAAGGCTGGTCCAGGCTGCCGGGCCGCTACCCGTCGCCGCCTACATGCAGGCGCCGCTTTGACGAGTGGCAGGCGGATGGCACGCTCGCCGAAATAATCAAACGTCTCAACTCGAGCGGCCGCGAAATTTCGCCGCGCGGCAGCATCGGCGCCACCGCCGCCAAACCGCCGGCACAGCCTGGCAGCGATCGCCTGCGCGGCGCCTTCTGGACCAACCCGGCGTCCTGGCGGACGCCGGTCAGGATGGCGTAACGCACGACGAACTGTCCGATGAGGATGGCTTCATCCGACACGAAGACAGTCTGCGAAGGGCGGTCATGACGGAAACGGGATGACGATGAACCGGAGCGGCGTTTTCATGCGAAACACGACGGTTTTGCCTCCTGGCCAGAAAGCGTAGAAATTAGCCTGATATGCCCGTCGACCTTGAACAACTAAGAAAGCTGGCGGAAGCCATGACGGGTGAGGCGGCTGATACCCTTCGGCAAGCGGCCAGCGAGATTGGACTCCTTCGCAGGCACCTGTTTGAGGCGCATGCCAGTAATGCGGACAGCGAACGGCTCGACTGGCTAAGTGAGCAGGCTCATGAAGAATATTCTGATCCAGTGCGTCGCACCTACTTTGCGCTGCCCCGCATCGTGACGAAGAAAAATGATGCAAGCGCTACGACATTGAGAGAGGCTATCGACCTCGTTCGCATGCCTCACCATCACGACGTGTAGGAAGATCTTCAACCCGCTGCATCTGTGTGGGCTACAACTGCAACCGCCCGGTCTTACGAGCGTGTGTCCGACGATAGCTGACGCACGATATCCGCGTGTTCGGAACAAAAAAATGCCGACCGCTGTGCGATCGGCAAAAGGCTCCAGCTTGTTAATTAGGAGGGCCGTGCTGGAACCTGAAGGAGCTCCCGCGGACATGGTGGGATCGGTGAGAGCTACCTCCGTTCATGCATGAGTGCTGCCATTCATGTGCTGCTGCGGCGATACCCCGTATAGCCGGCTGTATTCACGGCTGAACTGCGAGCGGCTCTGATAACCAACTTCATAGCCGGCGCTGCCGATGTTCCGACGCTCGATCTGTATTAGCCGACGCGCCTCGTAAAGTCGGAGTTGCTTCTGGTACTGCATGGGCGTAAGGCGGGTGACTGCCTTGAAATGATGATGCAATGAGGACTCGCTCATCCCGACATGGTCGGCAAGGTCCGCGATCCGCAGCGGTTGCACGTAGTGCTTGCGCAGCCAGGCGATCGCCTTGGCTACGCCGTTGGCCGGACTGTGCGCTACGGCCAGTTGCAGCAGGCGTCCGCCATGCGGCCCGGATAAAAGCCGGTAAATGATCTCCTGCTCGATAACGGGCGCCATCGGCCGGATGTCGCCAGGCGCATCCAGCAGGCGTAACAGGCGAAGCGTCGCATCCAGCAAGTCGAGGCTCGCACGGGCGACAATGACACTGCATGCACCTTCGGTTGCTGTGGGGTGTGGCGGCAAATCCACCCTCGCGAGCACTTCGTGTAGACGCTCCGGGGCAATCGACATACCTAGTCCAAGACACGGCTGTTCTGCGCTAGCCTGTATAACCCGGAATGCCACCGGAACATCGAACGACACAAACAGGTAGTCGCCGACACCGTAATGTTGGACCTGTCCACCGAGTTCGATGCTCTGCCGACCCTGTACCACCATCCCGAACATCGGCGATTGCGCACAATGGATCGACGCCGAACGGGAAGTATGCCGCCCTACTAACAGACTATCGACAGCCGTGGCGTTGGCACCTTCGTCTTTTGCATGACGGGCGACCAGCTCGGAAATTTCCTTGAAGATTTGGATACTCATTGTGGGCAACGAAACCGATCCGGGATCTGTACCAGTCCTCCCATGGTAGCCGCAGATAGATTCGCCTGTGTGTCCGTTTGCAGGATCAGGCACAACTCTCGGGGGATTGATGCAACCGATGCGTCGGTATCCGTGGCATCGTTCGCATGCCGTCGATTCTCAAAGGTTTCACTGCATGTCACTGCCAGGCTTCCCGGGTGCGCTTCGCTTCGATCCCTGCGCTAGCGAACACTACGATGCTGCCCGAGTTCACCACGGCGAACTGCGCATAAAGCGTGGTTGCTCGTGTGTGGCCCCTGCCGAACGTCTGGGCCCGGCGTCAGCGTCGAGGATCAAAAGCGCGCCGACGAGCGGATACCGCAACTGTTGCGGGTTCCTGCAGCGGTGTGCTGGATCAGCGCCGAGCCGTTGCTCGGGCCGGTCGATCTTGTCAGCGCGGGCGCCATCTGGTCGAACATGAACGGGAACATGATCAACTCACCCAGAAGCGGTCTGCGCGGCGTTGACTGGATCGTCGCCGGCGGCGAAAGCGGCCCGGGCACGCGACCGATGCATCCGGATTGGGCTCGCTCGCTGCGCGACCAGTGCGCAACCGCTAGTGTGCCGTTCCTGTTCAAGCAATGGGGCGCATGGTTGCCGGTTGAAACGGACGAGCCGGGCGACGGCGACTGTTATGCGATTGCCGATGACGGCTCCGACCGTGAGCTCAGCGGGCGCCACGAACTGACGTCGATCGGGATGCAAGAATTTCTCTGCGTCGGCAAGAAAGCCCCCGGTCGCGAACTCGACGGCTGCACGCACGATGAGTTTCCCGAGGTGCAATGAATCTACCCGTTGCCAACCTCGTGACCTTCCAGGCCAAGGGACACGATCTTCAAAATGTATTCCAACGCGTCAGCCTCGGAAAGCCCGCCTTTAAGAAGCGGTTCGATGCTCACGTGCCGCGGCGGAAGAAGGCCACCCCGCACTCCGGCCGCAGGTTGGACCAAGATCGACGCCTCGGCCTTATCCGCGATCAGCATCACGATAATTTGATGACCGTGCACAACATTTCTTTTGTTCAGTGAATTCATGGCTGTCTCCTGACGTGGGTTGCCAGCAATCCTAGCATGAAGGAACGCCCCATCCTTTTCAGCGGCGTGATGGTGCGCGCGCTGTTCGACGGCCGCATGCATGACGATTTTCCAGAGGTGCCATAATGCCCTGCACTCCTTTCCGCTTGCCTGATGGAACGAAGAGCATGCCGCATACCGCCACCACCCATATTCAGACCATGAGGATAACGATAAGAGCAGGAAGCGGCGTTCCAGGCGCACCGGAACCAATGCATATGTGTATGAGTTGCATGATTGGCAGAGAGCAGCGTGGGCTCCTTTCCTTCCCTGGCTTCAGGTCACAGCTAACTTCCTCACACGCGTCGGTAACTCGTTACACCCGACACCCTCCAGACAAATTGCCGCCGGCTGCGACTTACTGGTGAGACTGCACAAGCGTTACGCAAAACCGCAGTTCGGGCTCACCGAAACGGTCGTTGACGGACGGCAGGTGATGGTGACCGAGACCGTGGCGCTGGAGAAGGCATTCTGCCGCCTTGTTCACTTCCAGCGGGCGACCCCAGGCAAGCATCCCGTTGTGCTAGTGGTCGCTCCGCTGTCAGGCCATTATGCGTCACTACTGCGTGACACGGTACGGGCGATGCTGCCGGATTTCGATGTCTATATCACTGACTGGCTCGACGCCCGCGAGGTCCCCCTTTCCGATGGAGCATTCCATCTAGATGACTACGTCGCCTATGTACGTGAGTTCATCGACTTTCTCGGCCCGGAAGTTCATGTGGTAGCGGTGTGTCAGTCCACGGTTCCCGTCCTCGCTGCCGTTTCCCTTGCGGCAGCACGGGGCGAGCCCACGCCTGTGAGCCTGACCCTGATGGGCGGTCCGGTCGATGCGCGCCGTAGCCCCACCGCGGTCAATAAACTGGCTGTCAGCAAACCACTCGACTGGTTCGCGCGCACGCTGATCAACACGGTGCCGCGTCCACACTGCGGCGCCGGTCGGCGTGTGTACCCGGCTTCCGACAGCATATGGCTTTCGTGGCGATGAATCCCGATCGCCACATGAAGGCGCACGTCGATTACTACTTCGATGTATCCGCGGGCAACGTGGAGGCGAGCGTTAAACATCGTCGTTTCTATGACGAGTACAACGCCGTGCTCGACATGGCTGCCGACTATTATCTGGAAACAGTCCGCGTCGTCTTTCAGGAGTTTTGCCTCGCACGCGGCACCTGGCGAGTAGATGGCGAACATGTACTCCCGAACACTATCCGCGGCTCGGCCCTGATCACAGTCGAAGGAGACCGTGACGATATCTGCGGACCCGGTCAAACTCACGCTGCGCACGATCTCTGCACTGCAGTCGACGCTTCGCGCAAGCACTCCATCACGGTGGCGGAATGCGGGCACTACGGCATCTTTTCAGGGAGCAGCTGGCGCACGCAGATCTATCCGCAGATTCGCGACCTGATTTATCGCTACCAGGTGGGGTTGAACGAGGGTCGCGAACAGTCGTCAATACGATCGCCCTCGGTACCACAACAGGTTAGCGAGGGCGGAAGCTCAACACCGCGGGCTGCACCAGCCCAACCAGTCGGGATGGTGATCCAGCCGTCTGAGCAGTTTTCGGCGCATTTGCTCCCGGTGATAGTGAGCGGCGACGAACGCTGATGCCGTCACCAGCACGAATGAACCTACTACGATCGCCATTGCTTCACTCATCGGAACCTCCATTGCTGATCTCTCGGGTTCACTGCAGGTGTTGCCCTCCATTGATCGCAATGTTGGCGCCGGTCACGAAGCCCGCTTCGCGCGAACACAGGTACAGCACGAGTGCGGCAACTTCGTCCGGTTGCCCGAGCCGGCCGACCGGAATCTGCGGAATGATCTTCGTCTCGCGGAT
This sequence comes from Paraburkholderia sp. GAS448, assembly GCF_050435685.1. Classification (NCBI taxonomy): domain Bacteria; kingdom Pseudomonadati; phylum Pseudomonadota; class Betaproteobacteria; order Burkholderiales; family Burkholderiaceae; genus Paraburkholderia; species Paraburkholderia sp. GAS448. Next base: position 61,444 of record NZ_JBNDKT010000005.1, on the reverse strand, counting down.
GTCCTCGGGCACCGCCATCACCATCTTCGTCGCGATATAGCCGGGCGAGATCGTGTTGACAGTGACGCCCTTTTTCGCCACCTCGAGCGCCAGCGATTTCGTGAAACCATGCATGCCGGCCTTTGCCGCCGCATAGTTGGTCTGGCCGAACCCACCCTTGGAGCCGATGATCGACGACACGTTGATGATGCGGCCCCAGCCGCGCTCGACCATGCCGTCGCACACCGGCTTCGTCATGTTGAACACCGAATCGAGGTTGGTGCGGATCACCGCGTCCCAATTGACCTTGTCCAGTTTTTTGAAGCTGGCGTCGCGCGTGATGCCGGCGTTGTTGACCAGGATGTCGACCGGTCCGACTTCCGCTTTGATCTGCGCCGTGCATTTTTCGCACGAGTCGTAGTCGGCGACGTCGACCGCATACGCGCGGAACTGTCGTCCCTCGGCTTCCATGCGTGCGAGCCACTCGTTCGCACCGGTGTTGCCGGGCGAATAGGTGACCATGACCGCATAACCGGCGTCATGCAACTTGATGCTGATCGCCTCGCCCAGTCCACCCATGCCACCCGTTACTACCGCGATCTGCTTTGCCATCGAATCGTCCTCGCAAATACCGGCGGTGTGCTCGTCTGTAGAAACACTGCCTTCAGTCAAAAATTGGATGCATTGAAATGCCTGACTCTTACCCAAAGTGAATAAAAGGAATCCTATATATAAGTATGGAACCGAGAACGCGGGCATCGCTGCCCGCGTGAGTCTTAGTGCTTCGCGCTCGCGGCTACTGCAGCCGACTCGGTGGCACTACGTTTGACGGCCTTGGACGCTGAGGCCGTGACGGCTTCGAGATTGGTCCCGGCCATTTCCACGGCCTGCTGCCCCGTCTTCTGCAGCGATTCACACAGCGTGGTGGTGGCGCTGATCGCGGACTTCCACGCAGCGATCGCCGCTTCGGAACCCGCGGGAGCACTCTTCGCCGCTTCCTCGATGAATTCCTGCATGCGTGCGTTATACCGTTCGTACTGCGTCTGTGCGAGTTGCGCGACCTCAGCCTGTGTAGTTGACGCGATGTCGAAGAGTTGACGGCCGTATGACAGTGATTTCTCCGCGAAAGGCGCGGTGAAACCGGCCTGCAGCGTGAACCACTGCTGCGGGTCTGTTGTGCCAGGCGTCTTCGTCAGGTTCTCCTGCGATTCCGCCAGCGTGGACCTGACGACCTGCAGGTTCAGCGCAACCAGTTTTTCGACGCCTTCAAAGACCTTGCCGGTCAATCCGAAGAATGCGTCGAGGCTGGCCTTCTGCGATGCGGCGATTTGCTCGGGACTCGATAGAGCCATTATTGAAATTCCTCAGGATGCAGTCCGCCGCGCGAAACCCCGATCGACCGGATGTCGCGCGGCGAATGGCGATGATGGATGGACCGAAGCGCAAGGACGCCTGCCAGGCAGCATGCGTCGCGAATACTTCGGAGGGTCGTTACAGCAAGAGGCACTACACATTAAAGTCCGACAAAAGCTACTTCGCTTACTTCTTCTTCGGCGCGCTCGCCACGTGATGCAGCGACAGGCGCCGCAATTCCCTAGCGCCTACGCGCGACGGCCTTGAGAATGGAAGCGCCTTCGCTTGTGACATGAGGACGTGGGTGGCCCGACGCAAGGCTTTCCAGCGATATGAGTTGACGCTCCAGCAGCGTGTCGAGCTCGGCGCGACCCAGTTCGATCTGATCCGGCGCGTCCTTGATGAGCATCAAGGTGGCGAATTCATGGGGACTCAGCATATCGTCTCCTCGATTTAGTCTGTCTGCGCCGCGAGCATTAATTACCCTCTCCGCGGCGACTGGCGGCAAATATTTCCTTTACCTTTGCAAAGCAAACGTTCAGGAAATCCTTACAGAGACGTCATCATAACCGCTCAATTTTCAATTGCAATATACGGAGTACATTTTTGATTTGTCTGTTTATTTAGCCTGCATATTGGGGAGACGCCTTGCCCTCGCCCTGCCGGTGCGGAGGCCAAGGAAGCCTTGATCGGCGGGGGTCCGGGCCGATCTGGAGCGCACGCCATGCCCGAATTAGCACTCAATCAAGAACACAGCGCAGCCGCGCCATATTCATATCTGAATATGGCGTTTATAGGTCAGCATTGCCTTCTTCAGACATGGCCGCTTATAACCGGATATTGAGAAATATTTATTACATCGTATGCGAGTTGCTTATTTTCAGAACTCCGATCAGCGAAAAGGCTCAAGAAGTATTGACTTCTCCCGCTGTCGCGAGGGACCAACAGATGTCGGCAGAACCACATCGGATCACTACACTTCACCATGTCCGATTCCGTCACTGCAGCACGGGATTGCTTCGAGATGTGTCGATAGGTAGTCCTTGATATGTTGTCCGAGTGTCGCGAAAGGTTGGCGTATTAAATCTGTCATGAACTGTCAACTCGCGGTCCGGAGCGCTGTCTAACCGCACGCGAGCCTGAACGGGTGCTACGGATGCGTTTGCGGGCAGCTTCTGGCGCGTTTCCAACGGCAAACGGGCCTGTTGCCGGCCCGACACGCGTGAGTTGACCGGCGCCTGGGAACGGAGATGGGTGATCATCACCGGATGATCGTCAACTTGAATGAATCACAGATCCGCGCCCTGGACCAGGTGCGCGCCGTCCTGGACGGCACGCAGACGCTCGACTTTTCTCCCGCCGCAAGCCCCGGCGAACGCCACGAATGGGTTGCATCGGTGCTGCGCCGCTTGCGCTATAACCAGCTCAAGCGGCCTCATCGTGGGCTCGTCCTGCGCTATCTGCGGCGCTTCAGTGGCTTCAGCCGGGCTCACATGACACGGCTGGTGCAACGCTGGATGCTCGGGCACAGGCTCGCGTGGGTGAAGGGCACGCCCGCGACGTGCGGGCCTTTTTGCATCGCTAATCCGGTGCGCTTTCCGGCGCAGTAGCCTGTACCGGCTCCACGCCTGCCAGCATGGCAATTGCGCATGCCAGCAGCAACGCAGCGAGCAAATAGGGAGCCTATCACGGTACCGACCTGCTGGAACAGCGACGGCCACTTACGAAAGCGTAGGCGCAGCACGTTTGCACCTGACGCTGGAATGAAAAGCCCCGCCGAAGCGGGGTTGAACCATCACTAAATATCCGAACAGGTGTAACGGAACCAGACCGCTAATTTCCTTTGGGCGACTCGACTTCTATCGAATCCACAGTCTCCGTAATTGATGTTGTCTTTCGCAAATCATCACCAATAATTTCTCGATGGTGGGTGTCAAAAAACTGTGTCTTTGTGTCTATTATGAGGGTAACAGGAACATCGCCTTTTTGGCTATGCCAGATTGCATTAAACCTATATGGCCCCATGCGCGCGCCGCCCATATGCGGCATTGTTGGGCTATTAATTCGAATCCCCCAACCGGTATCGGTAATTGAAAATGATTGGGTTATGAATTGCTCAAAAATTGGGCGATTTTTCATCATCGGAACGATGTCCGATGTAAAGCTCACTGAACCATCAGCGTAGGCAAACGGGATTGCGCCAACACCAAGGCAGCCTGCAAGGATTACGCGCAGAAAATACTTTCCAGTCGACATTTAATCAGCTCCCGAAACCGATATATTTAACCTTGCGTTGTGTGTTATTTACCGGACCGCTTTCCCATGTTGCCTGTATAGCTGCGCCAGCGCCGACAAAATTGTCTATGTGATGCCCGATGATTGCGCTTCCGGTATCATCCACAAAGCGACGGCCAACCATTTCAATGTTGACTTGAGCCCGCTTCGGGATCACATTGGGATCAACGGCAATTGAATGATTCTCTGTGACGAGACCATACGCGCCTTGCACTGAGTCCGTATAAGAAAATGCCACACCGTCTGGGTTGTCTAAATAATCGCGATTGCCACGATTGTTGCGATGCCAGCCTGAATTTACCTGAGTTGGTCGAATATATCGACCATTTGACGCTTTCCCTGTGCCTTGCATAACTACGCCGCGTGCGCTGTATAGAAAATCTTTCTTGTGGTAATCATTCGTGCCGCGTGCAAGTGCTGGCTCTCCTGTAAAATCGCTTTCAAAGCAAACATGATATCCAGTAATGAGGAAAGTGCTTTCATACCATGCCTCTTTCAGCGTTACACGCAAAGGCGCCGCCGTTATATTATCGTCCACCACTGATAACGACAAATCACCCGGCTCGCGCGATTCGAGTATCACCATTGCGCAACCGTCTGAATCAGTCGGGCCTGAAACCCGTACGGTATCATTTGCACGATTGCTCTTGATGGATAGCGTACGACCAGAAATGGGAATGTCACGGCTTCTTAGCGTAGCTTTGATCGGCAGGTGGTACAGAATCTTTCCATGCTGCACATGCGAGGATGATGGAATCAAAGGCAACTTGTCGCCGTATTTGTTATCGGGGAGGTCCCACGACAACAGGTTGGCGGAAATTCGAACTTCAACGCATGAATTAGGGTTGGTGTTTGTACATGCGGTGTCGTGAACCGTTACCCATTGTGTAGAGTCCGTCATTTTAATTGTTTCTCCAGTTGAAGTTTTAGCGCTGACGACCCTTGCGTCAATACGCGTTGCGTTTGGCCCGCTCCGTTTGTCGTCCCAATGAAGACTTGCCCGCTATCCGTGACGATGCGATAACGCACATTAGAAAGTGGGCGGCGTGCGTCATCAAGCAAGGTGAATTGCTCGTCATGCTGTGCAGCGGGCGCAGGTTCGCGCAAGGACTCGGCGGTTGTTGCGGTATTCGAACCGCCAGGGTCTTTGTGAATAAAGCACCCGACATCCTCACCCGCGATAACGCGATTCTTGCCACACGGGCATAGCACTCGATCGCCCTGGATAACCACCTGGGTTCCGTGCTCGCTCATCCCTTCGCCGGTGCCGAACATTGGCCACGAACCTTTGCAGTTACCACACGTTGCATGTTCGCCGTGGAGTGCAATTTTTTTCGTGTTGTCGTGAATGTTCGCTCTTACCGCCAGAACTTTCCCCCCTGTGGTCGTGGGGTCGCCAAATCTGACTACAGGAATACGCATCAGGTGCCTCCGCTGATTTCGAGGGTTAGCCGCCGCGCGTCTTCGGTGTTGATTCGCTGCGTGCGCCCCCCGGCATCTGTGACGCCACTTGCTACGACGTTCGAGCCGATGCGCACGCGATAGCGCACATTCGCGAGCGGTTGGCCATCGCTATCTTTGAGCGTGTATTGCTGGTCACGGATAAGAGCCTTTGACAGCGGCGCGGCTGTTGCCTCGCCTTTGCTCTCGGAATAGAACGCCGAAGATGAACCGGCCGCGAGGACAAAATTCTTGCCGCAGGGGCATAGAACGCGGTCATAGTCTTTCACTAGCGGAAAGCCGTCATCCATCCAATCGCCTGCGGTGCCGTATATCGGCCACCCGCCTTTGCAGTTTCCGCACGTCGCATGATTTTCTTTTCGCGCGTATGCCTTACCTTGTTCGTTATAGCTTCCGCTACGCGCAATCACAAACCCGCCGGTTGTGGTGCGGTCCCCATCCGCTACAAGTCGATCAAACATGCTTGCCTCCTGTTCAATGCGCTACTTCGAGCCTTAGCCGTTGGCTTCCGTCCGTCGTGATACGTCCCGTTCGCCCGTTCGTATCAGTGACCCCGCTTGCTACGACGTTCGAGCCAGTACGCACGCGATAGCGCACGCCGCGCATCGGTTGCCCGTCATCATCGGTAAGTGAGAACTGTTCGTCGTGCGTGGTTTGCGCCGCGATACCGGGTGCACCGACGGCGGTACGTGTTGTCGCACTATCATCGACCCATGACCTCTTTTGCGTCGTCGCGATCATGCGCGGTGGATTCGGGCATTTGCATTGCAGAATGTCGCCATCAAGTGCGATTTCATGACCACAGACGTAACTGCGACGTGGGCCGCCAGCCTTGGCGATTTGTCCCATGCACTTGCAGGCTTCGCAATACGCTTGTCCGCCTATGTACGCCACGTGAATGCCCAAAATCGTGCGCGTTACGCTTAGCAAAAGCGGGACAATGTGACCGCCCGTCTCAGGTTGATCGCCTACACCGAGAATCAGACGCATCATCTCTATACCCCTCGTACTTCCAGTCGAAGCGCATGCGCATTTTCGGAACTGACACGCTCCGTTCGGCCCTGTGCGTCTGTGACACCCGCGTACACCTTGCCAAAGGCAACGTGTACGCGGTACCGCACGCCGCTAAGCGGTTGGCCGGTATATGAATCCAGGAGAGTGAACTGCTCGTCATACACAGACGGGGCGCTCCGTGGTGCATTGCGACTAAGAACCTTCGCGCCGTCACCATCGACCGTGATCGTGAACTTGCGCCCATTAACCGCGATGATTCGCGGGTGCTGTTCGCATTTGCATACGACCATATCGCCGCCCACGGCCTGGCGTCTCATGCCGTTCACGACATCCAGCAGCCGCCGTCTATCCGGGACAGGTGCCCCACCGGTGATCACACCCATCGTCTTGCACCGCTCGCACCAGGCACTGTCACCGACGAACACCAGCCTTCGATCTCTGCCGTCCTCGCCCTTGACCGTTCCAACGCGAACGCTGGCGAGAACGTAGCTTCCCTTGCCGCTGTCCAGAGGATCGTCCTCTACTGCCGCATAAAAAATCGCCATGCGCTCAGTCTCCTGTATGTCGCGTGATAACCACGCCGCCCGCTGTTGTCTTGTCACCAAACACAATCAGAAAACGTTTCACCTATGCGGCTCCTTTGCCTGGTCGAAATCCACGAACAGCCAGTCACACGACTCCGGGTCATAGATCGCGCACTGGTCCATGGATGTTTTGCCGATCTCTTCAAAGAGGACCGTGGGCGGCATTCTCGCAATCGCCTGTTCGGCTGCATCAGCAATCTCTGCGGAGGACCAGCTATCCATCGCTTCCAGCGTTTCAGAGAAATTCGGCAGGCCCGCTTTTACGAGGGTGTCTTCAATCAGGTCAACGACTCGCCCCGAAAACTGGATGGAAAAGTGGTCCCACAGATCACGTGGTATCTCGAACGAATCACCCGTATAGACCATGATGGGTTGAGCGCGTTTGCCGATGACAATCCGGCCCCGGTCTGCCGCGAAAGCGTAATTGACGGAGACGTTCAGGCTTCCGTTCTGCTCCAGAAAATGACGGGTATCGACACATCTGAAGTCAATCGGCCAGAAGTGATCGTCGCCGTCGTGCAGATCCGTCGACCCCATGACGGCATCGAGCGGACTGAGATAGGTGCAGATCATGCGTCCGTGGTCTGTACGGTGACAAAGCATCTGCATGTCCCCGCAGTAATTCAAACCGGGAGGCACCGAGGGCGCATCAAGCGGCTTGTGCACCATCGCGTAGAGGTGCAGTGAAGAGTGCAACTGGTAGGGACAGCTTTCGTGTTCAACGTCACTCAACATCTGTACTCCTAATCTTAAAATACCTGTTTCGCATAAACGTTTTACTTGCCGCTTATGTCTGGCAGATTAAAGGCGAAGCAAGCTGATACTGCAATAGGGTATCGTGGTCGGGTCGGCCAAAGTGTCAACCTTTGTCAAGGCTCTTGCGCTAGCGCTGTCTAACCGCACGCGAGCCTGAACGGGTGCTACGGATGCGTTTGCGAGCAGCTTCTGGCGCGTTTCCAACGGCAAATGGGCCTGTTGCCGGCCCGACACGCCTGAGTTGACCGGCGCCTGGGAACGGGGATGGGTGATCATCACCGGATGATCGTCAACTTGAATGAATCACAGATCCGCGCCCTGGACCAGGTGCGAGCCGTCCTGGACGGCACGCAGACGCTCGACTTTGCTCCCGCCGCAAGCCCCAGCAAACGTCGCGAGTGGGTCGGCTCGGTGCTGCGCCGCTTCCGTTATAACCAGCTCAAGCGGCCTCATCGTGGGCTCGTCCTGCGCTATCTGCGGCGCTTCAGTGGCTTCAGTCGGACTCACATGACACGGCTGGTGCAACTCTGGATGCTCGGGCACAGGCTCGCGTGGGTGAAGGGCACGCCCGCGAATGCCTTTGCCCGCCGCTACACGGATGAGGACGTGTTCACGCTCGCCGAGACCGAGCGCGAATACGGCAGGCTTTCCGGCCCGGCAATGGTCGTGGTGTTGCGCCGGATGTATCAGGTCTACGGCGACGAGCGGTTCGAGCGCCTGCAGCACCTTTCAGCATCTCACCTGTACAACCTGCGCCGCTCGCAGGCTTATCGCCTGCATCACACGACCTACACGAAGACCCGGGCGAACCCCAAGGGCGCGGCTATCGCCGTGCGCCGGGCTCCTGCGCCAGAGAACCGCCCCGGTTTCATCCGCATCGACAGCGTTCATCAGGGCAACACCGAGGATCAGCGCGGCGTGTACCACATCAATGCCGTCGACTGCGTCACGCAATGGGAGGTCGTTGCTACCGTGCCGACACTGGAGCGCGAACACCTGCTCCCGGTACTGCGCGACATGATTGACCAGTCTCCATTCCGCATCCTTGGCTTTCACAGCGATGGTGGTTCGGAGTACATCAACCACGAGGTCGCCAGGATGCTCAAGGAGCAACTCATCGATTTCACCCGCTCACGCCCACGGCACTGCAACGTCAACGCACTGGCCGAATCCAGGAACGGCAATGTCGTGCGCAGACAGTTTGGCTATGCGTACATACCGGCCGAGTGGGCGAAGCAGTTCAATGCCTTCTGCGTTGATCTGCTCAATCCTTTTTTGAACATGCACCGGCCCTGTCTGTTCGGCACCGAGGTCCCTGATCCGAAGAAGCCGGGCCGCACCCGTCGGGTCCATCGGCACGAGGACGTCATGACGCCCCTCGAAAAGCTCGCCAGCCTGCCAGACGCGGGCCGCTTCCTGCGCGAGGGCATCACGCTCGATCAACTGCAGCAGCAGGCGCGCAGCCAGACCGATGTCGAAGCCGCCCGTCAGGTTCGCGAGGCTCGGGAACGTCTGATGGGCAAGGTTGCTGGCCAGACCCAGCCCCGGTATGCCGACGTGTGGAGCTTTGCCCGATCCCGCAGCGCATAGTCTGCGTCACTCTGCTCGCGAGGGGGAAGCCACTACGGGCTACGCCCTTCGCGGCTTCCCCCTCGCAACCGACGTCCCCGTACCATAGAATGCAGCTCCCTTTAACGATCACCCAACCCCACGTCCTCCGACCTTTACAGGCTCCTTTGAGTTTTGGAAAGTACTCCGGCCAAGCTCAAAAACCGGCTCGGTCTTGCCCGACAAGGGCTTCAAGCTTGCGCAATAATTGTGCCACTAGCGAGGCTGGGTACCCCCGCAGACAAGAGAGATTGAGCGGACCGCGGCGCCCGTGAGCGCGTGGGGCAGCGAGCGGCCATGACGGGGCGTTCGTTTCCATGTCGCTGGCGCCATTCGAATGACGCGTCCGTCCCATTGGTCTCAGAAAAATCAAACAGGCGCTAATGGCCCCTTAGCCGCCTTAGCCGCCAGTGCAAGCAAGAGCGCGAATGCCAATGGCATCTTGATTGCGCAGGTCAATCGCGCTCCGACGTGCAGCCGGACTGCTACGAAATTCGCCAGGCGGCGCTCAGGTGTTGATCCAGACGCGCGCCTGCTCCAGCTCGTTGACGCGGAACGCCTTGACTTCGGCCTTCGCAAGCATCTGTCGGGTACGCTGAATCAGGTCGATCAGATCCGCGCGAGTCATCCGAACTTCCTGACAGACGTCTGAAATTCGCTGCACCTACGGCAGCTTTGCGGCGTCGTAGCTCAGTGAGTGCAACCGTTTAGGGTTGGTCGATGCCTGCCATCGCCCACAGGAATGTGAGTGCGCCGCCGTGCGTTGCTGGCAGGCATCGACCAACCCTTAACGCACTGAGACCTTGCCGCTCCGAGGCCCGGCAACCCACGGGAATCTCTTGCGCCGGTGACACAATCATTTCGATGACTTCTGTGGCAGGCGGTGCGCGACACTGAAACCGTTAAAAATGGTGCGGCCAGCCGCGTGCGGCTCAGACGATGACCTTAGCGCCACGCGTTGCGAGCGGCGGTCGCGGCAACGGGCCGCCGTCGGCGAGCAAACGCGTGATGCTCTCGGCATCGAGCGGCTTGCTGAAACGAAACCCCTGCGCTTCCATACAGCCGAGAGCTAGCAGGAACTCCTGCTGCGCGAGCGTCTCGACGCCTTCGGCGATGACGGATAATCCCAGCGCCTTTGCGACCGTGACGATCGCCGTCACGATCGCACCAGGGTCGCTTTCCCCGACGCCATGCAGGAACGCCCGATCGATCTTGATGCGATCGAGTGGCAGCGCGCGCAATTGACTGAGGCTCGAGTAGCCCATGCCGAAATCGTCGATCGCCACGCTGATACCGGCGCGGCGAAACTCGTGAAGGCGGCGCACGGCGATCTCGGGTTGCTTCATCAGCGCGGTCTCGGTGACCTCGAACTCGAGTTTCGTTGGATCGACGCCCGTCTGGCGGATGATGGTCTGAAACGTCTTGACGATATTCGCGCGCTGCAACTGCAGCGGCGAAAGATTGATCGACATGCGCATCGGTGCGAGACCCATGCGCCGCCAATGGACTGACTGACGGCAAGCCTCGCGCAGTACCCACTCGCCGAGGTCCGCGACGAGCCCCGACGTTTCCGCAATCGAGACGAATTCCTCTGGGGCGATCTCGCCGTAAACCTCGTCGTACCAGCGCACGAGCGCTTCGACGCCAAGCACGCGACCACTGCGCATGTCGACTTGCGGCTGGTAATGCAGCCGCAGGGCACCTCGTCCGATCCCCCTTCTGAGGCGTGCCGAGAGGATAAGCTTCGCATCGGCCGCCGCACGCATTTCAGGCCGATAGCGTTCCCAGCAGTTGCGGCCGCGGCTCTTGGCAGCGTACATCGCCATGTCCGCGCACCGGATCAACGTTTCCGCATCGCTTCCATCCATCGGAAATACACTGACGCCGACGCTCGCACTGACGACGAGCTCATGCCCGCCGACGAGCGCCGGCTTCGCCATCGCCGCGAGCACGGCATCGGGCAGATCGAAGCTTGCCGCCTCGTCTCGCCCACCCGGAGCAATGGCGATGAACTCGTCGCCGCCATAGCGACCGACGACGGCGCCTGGACCCGCGCAGGCCTGCAGACGCTCGGCAACTTCGACGAGCAACAGATCGCCGACGCTGTGCCCGAGCGCATCGTTGACGGTCTTGAAGGCATCGAGGTCGAGGAAAACGACACAGACAGATCGGCTGTCCCAGCCCGGCTCGGAGAGCAGGGCGTGCAATCGTGCGGCGACCGCCGCTCGATTCGCGAGCCCGGTCAGGTGGTCGCACTCGCTCAGCTCGCGCAGACGTCGTGAGCGATCGAGAAGCTTCACCGAGACGTCATGGGTCGTTTTGGCGAAGACGAGCGGATAGACGCAGATGACGGGCAGCCAAAGCGGCGCGATCCGTGCATCCAGTGGATATAAGGCGATACCTAAGGTTGCCATCCCGACGAGAACACCTGCGGCACTTGCGCCCACCCCAGCGACGAAGAGAGGCCACCCGCCGACCGCCATGTTGTCGAGCGCAAACATCAACAGGATGACGACCGTCGCGACGGGCTCGAAATGAACGGCCGCGACGAGCCAGCCGCCGAGTGCCGAATCGAAGAGCATATTCCATCGCTCTTTGCGGGGCGCATCTGCGACGACAGGGCGCACGCGCCGGTAGGCGACATGCGGCCAGATAAGGCAGACGGCAAAAACGCCGAAGAGGAGCCACACCGACGCATGCTGCACGTGCAGCAGGAACAGCACGGGTAGAAAGCCCATCGCATAGCCGAGAATCCGGAGCACGTAGATGCGCCGCACAAGGCCAGCGGTCCAGACTGCGTCGCCCTTGGCAGACGTGAGCACGGGTCTCCTCGATCAGTTCATACGATCTAACGAGAGTAGACCAGATCGGCCGATCGAGCGAGTGCGGTCAAAAATTGGGGCGCGTTCGGAGGGTTCCGAATGCGGACAGTCTCGGCGACATGCTGTTGTGTCCGGCGAAAACGCCCGATGAGACGGCCTTGCTGTGCTCGCAGGCTACCTACGTCACGGCCAATGCCGATCAGACGTACATGTTCGCCGACGAGCTTCATCCGACGACGCGTCTGCATGCACTGTTTGCCCAGTTCGTGGAGCAGCAGATCGCCGGGAGCGGTCTTGGTCACTGAGCCTGGGAAAATGGCGACTCGTCCACAGAATCGTCGGGATCTCGCACGTTCCGTCCGACCTCGTCTTGCTATCGCATTGAGCGGCGAGTGATTTTTAGCCGATTTTCAGGAATGTCGAGTCATGCGGTAACGGACGACGACGAAGTTAGCGACGCCGAATGGCTTGCATAAGCGCTGAAAGCGATTCCGCATGTAAAAAAGGCCGCAGACATCGCCGCGGCCCGAAACACACACGTCGCGCAAGGGGCGCTGACGAAGGTTCCATCGTACACATCCGCGTTTCTGAAGCAATCAGGTATCTCGTCTGAATTTATGCGAAAGGCCGCATTGGCGCATCTACCGTGGGGCGGGCTTCTGTCAATCGCGGCCGCAGACGTTGCAGAATGGCCACAGGGCCACTCGTCCGGCATCAGGATCGCGAATCCGGACTTTTGTTTGGCCGGGCCTGCGCCGGGAAATCGTAGTACTGCGTCGATGAACCAGCGTCCGGGCTGGCGATATTACCTTCGCGTTTGTCGATCCACTCAATCGCCCAGTGGCGCGCAACCTGGATCGCCTCGTCTTCGCTATCAAACCAGGCAAGCTTGCGCTCGATATGCATTTCAGTGTCCACATCATCGTCAGGCGACGCTCGGATGATTCGCGCGTGCGCGAAGAACCGACCAAGCGAGAAATCCGGGGTCGCGTCAATGACCCAGCCGCGGTACTCGTACTCCATGATTACCTCCGATACCTGGCTAATCGAGATTCGAACAGGCAAAGCATGGACTCATCAGGCTGTATCCGCTAAACCTCCGAGGTTGAATTGCCGACGTCGGGGCCGGCGAGCAGGCAGCACGTTGTCTTCAGGCTGCAATACTGTTATAGATCCGCGCCAGTGCTTCTGCACATCGACAATCAAAAGATGCCCTTGCAGCCATGCTGCCGCCTGCTCGCTTGACATTGGCCCGCTAATGGGTGTGGGTCGTCTTCTGCCAAAAACATTTCGACGAAGCGGCCATTCGCCGACCGCAATCCGGAGGACACCTGTATGACCGGAAAGGTCGACATGGCGCAGTTTGAAAGAGTCGCTCGCCGGTGGATCTGGTCTCGCCGACAGTTGCAAGCGCTGCTCGGGCTGAGGTCTGGCATGTCTACCTTTACCGGAAACGCGAACAACTCAACTTTTCCCCCACCTCGCCGATATACCGTTCGAACGCTGTATCAGGTTGGACAGACGCGACACGTGTCGGAGCGGCGAGGGACGGAGATGATTTCCTGCGAAACGCCGCTCGCCGAATGGGCGAGCCACGCCGGGCACGCGTCGAAGAAGACCCTTCCAGATCGAAGAATCGTCCAGCCCCCTGGCGGGCATGTCGGCACGACAAAGTAGGCAGCCACATGAGCCATCAGTCGGCGTCCACGTAGACCACACCAGGTTGTCAGCGCTGCGAGCACGGGCGAAACCACAATCCCCAGTTTAGATGCCTGAGGAGGGCATCCTTCACGATCATGAAACGAATCTATGCGTCATTTCTTGCCGCAGTGCTGATCGCTACGATTGCGCCAGCGTGCCAGGCGCAATCCGGCACCGACTGGGTGGCGAACACATTTGGGACCAATACCACCCGCGTGGGTAACGCCGCCCGTTCCATGTGGATAGCGCCCGAGGGCGTCATCTATACGGCGTCCATGTGGGACGAAAACGAAGGCGGTATCGCGATATACCAGAATGGTCAAAGCATCGGGTCCATAGGGAGACAAAGCGAGTTTCAGGGTGGCGCCATTACCGGTAATGCAACTTCAATCTTCGCCGCTTTGCAATTTAACGCCACTTACGGCAGCGGCGCGGTGGGGCGATACGACCGAACCAGTCGCACTCGCGATCTACTCATCTCCGTCAGCGCGACAACGACTGAGCGGCGGGCTGATGTCATCACCGGACTTGCGACGTCGGGCTCGCTCCTGTATGCGAGTGACTTTCCTGGTAATCGTGTCCGGGTCTACACCACCGGCGGCGTCTGGCAGCAGGATATCGCCGTCTCAGCCCCTGGCGCGCTGGCCGTGGACAGCGCAGGAAATATCTGGGTTGCTCAGAAGAGCGCGGGCGCGATCGTCGAATTCAGTCCGGCCGGCGTGCCGCTGAACACCATCCAGATGTCCGTCGCCTCTCGACCGTCCGCGCTGTATTTCGATTCGGCGACAGCGCAACTCATGATCGGCGACGAGGGCCCCGACATGAACATCAAGACCTACAACATCTCGAGCACTCCATTTCTGGCCAGTACGTTTGGCATTCGGGGCGGATATCTCGACACCACGGCTGGAATCAAAGGTCAGGTGGGTGACAAGCGGTTCACCCGCATCACCGGCATCGGCAAAGACTCAGCCGGCAACCTGTACGTGCTCAACAACCCATGGGGCGGAACCTGGGACCTCGGCCGCGACGGCGGCACCGACATTCACGCTTACGACCGCTTCGGTAATCGGCAATGGACGCTTCAGTCCCTCAACTTCGAGGGGATTGCCGCTCCGGACCCCGGTACAGACGGCGCCTACCTGTACGGAGGCACCAACATCTACACTGGCACCGCCGGAGGAACCTTCGTAGCGAACACCGTCGATCCGATCGACTATCCATCCGATCCACGCATCAACATCAACGACCCGGGACGCGGTGAGCACTTCGGTCAACTCGCCGCCGTCGGAGCTAACCGGATCCTTGTGGCGGCCGGCCAGAATCCCGATATCTTCTACTTCTTCCACTTCAACGCTGCGAATGGCTACATCGCCATACCGGACGCGTCGATTCCGGGCACCGCGTTCAATACGGCCGCAAGGATCAGGGATGGATTCTGCCTTGACAGCAAGGGAGACGTCTGGGCGGGTTTGGACAAGACGAATGCCATCTGGCACTACCCGCTGACCGGCTTTGATGCGAACGGTAAGCCGAATTGGGGAGCCGGAATTTCAACGCCGATTCCGGGCACTATCGCACCCCTGACGCGAATCATCTACCTGCCGGGTAGCGACACCATGATCCTGGCGCAAGGAATTGTTGGGAGCACAGACTGGACGTCAATCGGAACGCGGGTCGAGGTTTATCACGGCTGGCTCGCAGGCAACACCACCGTTCCCAATCCGGTGATCAACATCACCAGCGCCAATCCCAAGTCAATCACGGCAGCCGGCAACTATCTCTTCGTCGGATACGTACACACCGTGCCCAACATCGACGCCTTCAATCTGACCACAGGCAGCCTGGACACCACGTTGATCAACAGCAGCCCCAATACCGTGTACGTCGGCAATGACGTCGATTCGATGTACGGCCTCAGAGCGTACCTTCGGTCGACCGGGGAGTACGTCATCACAAAGGACAACTACAACGGCTCCAGCATCATTGTTTATCGTTGGACACCCTGATCAACCATGCTCGTCGCGCCTTTGGCCCCGTTGATTGCCTCACGTCATGTCACCTTATACACATTGTTTCTTTCCGCACACAATCGGACTCCTACCCAGCAAGTTGGAGTCTGCCACGGAAGCCAGGCAAACCCGCGAGGCTTGGAATAAAGGCAAGCTGACTGGTCAAAAGCTGCCGCTGAAGCCGAACGATGCATACGCTCAGGATACGGACCTTCCTGCACGCGACAACATATGGTCGGCGATGCGCGAACATCGTTCTGGCGATGCGCCTGGGCGCCAGGCTTGGACGCGAACCCAGGTAACGTCGCCGTCTCGCAAGCCTGCTCGAGTCCGACACCCAATCGGCGATCGTTGTTTGTCGACTTGCGCAGCGCATTGTTGCGAATGTAAAAACCCAAACACCCGGGAAGCGTTTGACGCGTACCATGCTGACGCATGGTCACGGAAAACTGTCAGAGCCGGCATGCTCGTGACACACTTCGCCGATTTCACGATACGCGCGGCGAGTCTCGAAGCCACTACGCCCGATCCTCGCCGTGCCAACGATTCAACCTGGCGATCTGTCCGCCTCGACTTATCACAGTGCGGGCGGCAGGAGCTTCCGGTCTATGAAAGACTGGAGCGCGTCGCAAAATGCATCCCGGGTGTCGACGGCCGCATTGAATCCCGCTTTGCGAAGCTTGATGGTGCTGACGAAAGCAACCGGGCCCGCCGGTGCGCCGTATGCAAACGCAAAGTCCGCATGCTGATCGCCCTGTCCGACGAACGCATGAAGATCGCCACTCGCAAGGCCGTACTTGTCGACGATCTTCGCCCACACGTCGGCGTTGTCGCGAATGTACTGCGCGATACTGACAGGCTCATCTGCTCCGACGTTCGCGCCCAGCGTCTTCGCCATCGCCGGCCACACGCTCCGCCATTCGAAGACATCGCCGTTGGTGACGTTGAAGATCTCGTTCTCCGCTTGTGGAGATTGCGCCGCCCAAACCATCACCTGGCCGACGAGATCGGCGTCGGCCATTTCCCACACGAACGATGGGCCGCCAGGAAAGCCGAATGCTTCGCCCTTTTCGCGGCGGATAGCTGCGTAGACGCCAATGGCCGGCAGCACGTTGAGCGCGCCAGCTGTCTTCCCGGTGACGAGTTGCGGGCGCAGCACAGTGTATGTGAAGCCGTGCTTTTGACCCTCGTCGTGGACGTAATCCTGTTGGTCGAAGAAGAAGTTCGCGTGATTGTCGCGGGGATCGCTCTCGCGTGCAGGGATAGCGATAGGGTGAAGGTGGACGCCGTATGCCTTCGTCCCCTGCAGGATGGATACGTGCTTGAGTGTCGACTTCCCTGAAACCAGAGGCTCGATGACGTTGCGCAGCATCGTATTGTTGATTTCGATCTGATCGGCGTTCGACCAGCCGCTCACCAGATCATCCGCGTTCTCGTAGATTGCTGCATACGCAACATGCGTGATGCCGTCAAGCGCAGACAGCGCTTCACGGGCGGCGTTCTCGTTGCGCAAGTCCACCGGGATAAATTCGAAGTCGCGGCCACTCGGCAGCTCCGGCTTGCGCCTGGAAATGCCGACAACATCCCAACCTGCTGAGAGGAAGCCTTCGATAGCGGCTACGCCAATGAGTCCGCTCGCACCCGCCACCAGAACCTTGCTGCTGTTGCCCATTCCATTTCTCCAATTCGATCATTTCTGTACCAGCTCAAAGCTCTCGCGCCGCATATCGCGCGATATATTTGAGTGACCTTCCGACGTCTCAGTCGGTTGAACGAAATTTAGTCTCTAACAGGAGTTGGCAGTAGTAGATGGTGCGGAATTCCGGTTATTCCATTGAGTAATGGGTTCGGTCGATACGACTCGCTATTACGCCCGAGCGAGTGCCTCTTCGACGAATTCAACGAATGCGCGCGCTTTCGCCGGCACCAGCCGCCCTGATGGAAAGACGGCCCACAGATCGAGCGCGGGCAAAGTCCAGTCGGTCCATACTGCGCGTCTCCCGCTTTGTTCGAGGTAGTCATTTTGCGGGCGCCGGCGTGCGCAACGACGATTCAGTCGCCGAAAAACTCGATTGCCTGCCCGTTCAGCCGAGGATGATCGACGACCACACCGAGGCAGCGCCCGCTTTCATAGTCGAATGCGATCACGCCATCCTGCGCCGTGCAATACAGATGGCCATCAGGTCCGAACCGCAAACCGCGCGGACGGCGAAACGGCACCCCGTCCGGAGGAGAGAAGACGCGCACCAGCGCCCCGCTGCTTGCGTCGTATTCTCTAACAGATGTCGCGGCTGCGGGCGAATCGAACGGAAACTCGCTCGACACCAGTACATTGCCCCCGGGCGCGATTGAGAGATCCAGCGGACTCATTGTGTCGGTGGCTGCGAACGTGCAGTTCCTGAGTGCGCCGCTCAACGTGAACTGCAGAATCGCATTTTCGCCCCGCCCATCCGGTCCGACGCCTGACGCGAGAAACAGCCCGCCATCATCGGCGAACGCGAAGCCGCGCGGAAACGGGGCGATGCCGCGCTGCAGTATGGGCGTGCCGATGCCATCGAGATCGGGCGGGAATGCGGCGATGGTCCTTTCCGTCCGCAATCCCACGTAGTAGCGTCCGTCCGGTCCGAGGTTGCCGCCGCCGGCATTTAGGCCCGGGATATGGCACGTGTCGTATTGAACTTCGCCCCGCGAGTCGAGCGCGAGAATGCGGTCGTCGCCGCTGTTGACGTAGAGCAACTGCTGGTTCGCGCTCACGCGAAGTCCACGCGGATCGACGATACGTAAGTCGTTGCTGAAAGCGCCTTGCGCCGTCCCATCCATCGAGAACGCCAGGAGCTGGCCGTATCCATCGCCGTTCGCCCCGCTGGCGCTCGTCACCAGTATCTTCATCTCGCCGTTCCCTTTGCTGATTGGCCGTCGAGACTGCCGCGCACCCCGCGATGGAAGTTCGGCGTCGATTGCGGACATCCGGCCCCTGTCCCGTTCGATGACTCGACGTGCCGATCATGTCTGCATATCCCGCTTTGCAACAGGCGCGTATCGGGCATAGCTGACATTCCGCTCAGGCATGGTGGTCTGGTCGCGGTTCACGACATGCCCGCACGGAATGACAGTTATCGCTGGCAGCCCTCTTCTGCACCGCCGCTATGGCGGCCATGATTCGCTCATCGTCAACGCTCCCCAGAGGGATGAACGAATGAACAAGCTCTTCAGCCGTACCCATGTCGGACCGGCGCATCCGGCCAACACGGGCGGCGTCACGCCTGTGGCCCCTTCCGCGTTGCGCTCGCTCGAACACGCGGCCATTCGCGACGGGGACGGCAACATCACCGAAGCTGAACTGGTCGTGCCGCGCGCGCTCGAGCTGAACGAAATTGCGGGCATCGTCGAGCAGGAGACGAGCGCATCGGACGTTACGTCCAGGGACATGCGCCGCATTTACCAAGGCACGATTATCGCCGCGGGTGGCTTTACGGGGGAAAGCGCCGAACAGATCTTTGTCGACGGCCATGCGGACCTCGTCGCGTTTGGGCGCATGTTTATTTCGAACCCCGACCTGCCCGAACGTCTGCGCGCCGGCAAGCCACTCACTCACTATGATCGCTCAACATTCTACGGCGGCGATGCACGCGGCTATACGGACTACGCCTCTCATTCCGAGGTCGTTGCTGCGTAACCGCGCTTCGAAAAGGGCAGGCCAAAACGGGCTCAAGCACCGTTTTGGCCGATTGGCCTTTCACATCACACTCATTTTTTCCCAAACACTCGTTGGAGCGCATCATGGATCGACTCACGAACAAGACGGCCGTCATTACGGGCGGCAGCAGCGGCATCGGCCTTGCCACCGCGCAACGGTTTGTCGACGAGGGCGCTTATGTGTTCATCGTTGGCAGGCGGCAATCGGAACTCGACAAGGCGGCGCAGCAGATCGGGCGCAACGTGACGGCCGTGCAGGCCGACGTGACCAGGCTTGACGACCTTGATCGCCTGTTCTCCATAGTCAGGCAAGAGCGTGGCAAGATCGACGTGCTTTTCGCCAATTCAGGTTCGATTGAACACCGGACGCTTGACGAGATCTCGCCCGAACACTACGACGCAACCTTCAACGTCAACGTGCGTGGACTCATTTTCACCGTGCAGAAGGCGTTACCGCTGATGTCCGCTGGAGGCAGCATCATCCTGACCAGTTCCATCGCAGGAGTCAAAGGCCTACCGGCCCACGACACCTACAGCGCGGCAAAAGCAGCCGTTCGCTCACTTGCTCGCACATGGACCATCGAATTGAAGGACCGTGGCATCCGCGTCAATGCCGTCAGCCCTGGCGCCATCGACACGCCGATTATCGAAAGTCAGGTTTCCACCGCCGCCGAAGCGGACGAGTTGCGCGCCCGGTTCGCCGCCGCGACACCGTTGGGACGCGTCGGTCGCGCCGAGGAAATCGCGGCCGCTGTATTGTTCCTTGCATCCGAGGACAGCAGCTTCGTCACAGGTATCGATCTGTTCGTCGACGGTGGCCTCGCACAGGTGTGAATGCTCAACCTCACCTCTTGAGATTGGCCACAGCGACGTTAGGTCGGCAAACGCAGGGGCGCTGCGGCGCAGGTTGATAAAATACGATCTCGCCGAAATGTTGCGGCCTGGCCAATTCGAGCTTGTTGACGACGCCATCAAACTGGTAACGCGCTGACGAAACGACCGCTAGCGAATCACAGCCGAATCGGCATGCGCCGCCAGAAAAGTATGAATCTGCGCTATCACGGCAGCTCCCTCACCCACGGCCGCCGCGACACGCTTCGTGGATCCCGATCGCACGTCACCAATGGCGAACACCCCGTCTACACTGGTTTCCAGCGGCAAGGTGCGCGTTACAGCCTCCGCTCCGACGTCAGCGCCCGTTAATACAAATCCTTTCGATTCCAGCAATACACCGCACCTTCGCAGCCAGCCCGTATTAGGCTCAGCGCCGATGAAAAGGAAAAGATGATGCGTCGCGACGTGCCCGTCGAGACCGTCGCTCCGCCGATAGTGGACACGCTCGAGTCGTTCATCGCCTTCCAGTGACGTCATCTTCGCGCCTGTGTTGATCGTCACGTTCGGCAGCGCTGCAATACGCTCAATCAGATAACGTGACATGCCGCGCTCGAGATCCGTGCCGCGAACGAGCACGTGCACGTGGGCAACCTGCGAAGCGAGAAAAGCGATCGCCTGTCCCGCCGAATTCCCGCCGCCGATCAGAAGCACCGGCTCATTGCGGCACAGCCGCGCTTCAATTGGCGTTGCCCAATAATAAACACCACGACCTTCGAAGCGCGCAAGGCCGTCCACCGCCGGACGCCGGTATTCAGCACCGCTCGCAATCACTACCGTACGGGCCGCGATATGTTGAGAGTTTGCAAGCTCGATTTCGAGCGGATAGCGGTCGCAGTGCAAGGCCTTCACTTCGATCGGAATTCCAATGTGCGCGCCGAATTTCTGTGCCTGGTTAAACGCTCTCCCGGCCAGCGCCTGACCCGAGATTCCGGTCGGAAAACCGAGGTAATTTTCGATGCGCGAACTCGTGCCCGCCTGGCCACCCGGCGCCCGGCAATCGAAAACGGCTACCGACAAACCTTCAGACGCCGCATACACGGCCGCCGCGAGTCCGGCCGGCCCAGCGCCCACAACCGCGACATCATAAATGTGTGCAGGATCGAATTCCGGAATAAGTCCCAGGCACGATGCCAACTGTGCCTCATCGGGATTGCGCAGCACGGTGCCGTTCGGGCATAAAACGAGAGGCATGTCGCTGCTCAAAGGAGTCAAACGCTCAAGCAAGGCGATGGCCTCGGCATCATGTACGTCAAGCGTCATGTGCGGATGGCCATTTCGACGCAGGAAGTACTGGAGCGCGAGCAGCCGGGCATCGTCGGGCGCGCCCACGAGCACCGCCCCCTGTCCGCGCTCGATGGCTGCGACGCGCCTCAAGATCAGCGCGCGCATGATCCTTTCGCCAAGCTCGGCTTCGGCGATCATCAACGCGCGTAACCGGTCGGGCGGAATAACCAGTGCCTCGACATTTTCCGTTACTTCCGCATCGACCAGCCCGGGCTTACCTGAGAGCATGCAGATGTCGGACGTGAACTCGCCCCGTTGCACCCTGGCGCGAAGCAATCTGCGATGGCCCAGTCCGTCCCGGCGGGCATAGCGTATCGTCCCCGACAGCAGCACGAACATGCCGGGGCTTGCGCCGCCTACCCGGTAGAGCATTTCGCCGGCAGCGTAGCTGCGCGGCGCGCCGAACCGGATGACACACTCGATTTCAGATTCGGTCAGCACCGGAAACATCTGGTCGTAGCGCGGATTGCTGCGTGGAGTCTGTTCCTCAAGTGCAAAGTCATCCGTGCCTTCTGTCCCGGCATCGGGTTGGCGCTGAGGCACATCACCGTGAGAAGTAGCGTCGTTGTTCATCGCAAGCCTCTTCGCCGCATGCCTGAACACGGGACCGGGTCGCGATCGCGGCAGACGTCATCGCGACATTTAACGCCCGCGCTAGCAGCTTATTACATAGTCAGAACGAAGAGTTAGGCAATTGCATACAACGGGCTTGTCAGCATAATGCTGGGCGTTCAAAAGACGAATGACGTCGTCAGTTGCCTATGGCCGGTGCGCTGATGCGCTATGGCGAGCGGATCTTGCGCGTGATCGCCGAAGCGAGCGGGCAGCGCGTGATCATCGAGTCGGTGGACGAGGATGGCCGCACCTTCCGCGGCACGGTGAAATGGATTAGCCTGACTGCTCTTCACGATCAACTTTTCTGAGCGCGATAAGGATGCAGCGGACCATGCAGCAGCTCGATATCTTCGCCGACAGCCGTGATGTGATGTTGCGCAACGACCTGCTGGAGCAGCTGCAGCGGCGCGACGCGGTGGCGGCACGAACGGCACTGGCGCAGCTCGCGAGCGAATACCCGGACGATGGCGCAGTGCCCGCGATGAGCGTGCTGGTTCGCGAACTCGAGCACGGACCGACTGCGCCCCTGGTTGACCATGCGGCGCTGGCCACCGCCCGCAATCACCTGGAGAACGAGGTGGCGTCCGCCGCCCGGCGCGTGCTGCCCACGCAGGCTGTCCAGCCGTGGCTCGCGCCATTCTGGCGAGCGCTCGCCCAACGGGCCGCGACCCTGGCATTTTGCGGCGCCGATGCCGGGAACCACGCAGCGCCGCTGTGGCTGCTGGCCGGCGACTGGGCGGCCGCCAGTGATGCGGTCGAGGGCATTGAATCGTGGTGGCGCATCCCCGCACCGCTCGCGTGGATGACCGAGGCGCGCTACCGGGCGGCCGGACTGGATGCCACGTGGCCACTGCTCGCGGAACTGGCGTGGCTGGCGCCCGCACGGTTCGCGGCGTTGCTGTCCGTGCTGGGCGACGCTTCGCTCGACGCGCTGCGCAGGCGCTTCGATGCGGAGTTTCCCGGCACGGGCGAGGTCGACGATGACGCGTGGTTCCCGGCGTGGCTGCTGGTGATCAAGCCGGCGCTGGCGGGCCGGCTGGGCAAGGCGCGCGTCCAGCGTGAGCAGGCGGCGTCCCGCGCGACGGCCCTGCTGGGGGAGATCCTGCGCCGCGAGCATGAGGGCGACCAGCACGAACTGGTCAGCCTGCGCCAGGAACTGAGCCGCCTGCATGCGGGCCTGTTCGACGCGTATATGGCGACGCGCAAAGTGCAGCATCGGTGAGGCGGTCAACCCGACTATGCTTTGTGGCACGTCGCGGTGCTACCGGCATTGCGTCGTTCACGGCACCAGACAGGCCGTGAGATTTCGCATCGGTGTCCCACTGAACCGCCGCGCCCGAACGGTTCTCCCCGCCTCTTCATAGGGCATGGCCCGGGACGAAGCAAGACGTGTGTACTTGATCGCTGCCGCATCTGTCGCAGTGCGGCATGACCCAATCTGCCCAATATGCGGGACGGCACCGCGGGACTTCGTCCAGCGACATGACGTTGTCATGGCCCGGGCAGGAACTGGATATCTCCATACCAGACGCGAGTCGTGGTACCAGTATTGTCGGCATCGGTCAGCGGGTCGCAGCCGGTAATCCGTCCGGGGTGCGCGCCCTTGCCAATAAGTTGCTCAATGAGGAAGAGTCCTGAATTGCCGCGCCGACCTTCAGAACTTCGGCAGCCCCAGGCGGCGAAAACGGCGGCCGAGATAGTCATGTGGATTTGCCGGAACTGCAATGCACGTTTGCCTTCGATGAGGTCGAAGCGAAGCCCAAGCTTACGAAAGCGGATTTCACGGGCAGGCAATGCGATTGCTCATAATTCGGCGGTTCGGCAGTGCGTGGTGAAAGGCATCGATCGCGGCGCAGGCGCTAAACTATTAGTGTCGGTATCGTCCGAGGAGGTGTCCAACATGGCAATCGAAGTCAAGGATCCCAACTACGAGCTCGGCGAGAAGGCGACATATGTCACCGTCAACGGCGTCAAGTATGCAATCGTGCGCGCGGACGCCTGGTTCGACCAGATCGGGGCCGGGAACGCCCCTGCGTCGGGCGGCAAAGCGCTGTCGCTTCCGCTGGGGGACGTAACCAGGGGCAGTGGAAAATTTCACGGCGTGAAAACCGTCAAGCTCGCCCTCAACCCTGACCTTCCGGCCTGTCACGCAGCGGTGCACAGGGCGACTTACTACCCTGCAGATCAGGTGACGTTTACGGCCGTCTCCAGGAAGAAGCTGCGCCCCGGCAGTTCGGCGCATAGCAAAACTGATCGTGTCGGGCGCGGCAAGGTCGGCGTGGGCGGCATGCGCACCAAGTCGCACAGCTGACGGCGCGCGGGTCGAGTCGCAACTTCCTGGTCGAGGGACTAGCGGGACGCGTCCCGCTTTTCCTTGATCGCCTTCGCCTTGTCCTTCCGCCAGCTCAGGAAGTTAGTCACCGCGGCCGCGATGAACGTGACGATAGTGGAAGCCGACGACGCAATGAGTGTCTTTTCCTCAGCATCTGGCGAAGGCGTTGCCGGTTGATATGGGGAAGCGGATGAAAATGGGACTGCCGGGACGCTTCCCGACAAGGGTTGTGATGTGCTTTTCGACTGCACGACGGTTACTTGCGGCAGCTGGTTCCTCGACATGTAACGCACGAAAAGGGCGGCTGTTATGCAAAAAAAGCCCACAAAGAGACCGAGGAATAACCGACAAAACAGCTTGAGCCTGGTGGAGTTTGCCACGCCTGCCTCCGTCTTCGTCGACGGTTGCCGCACTCCTATATTGCGCCAGAATCTCGCGGAAATTGACATCCCACGCGTTGAAAGACTGGAGGGCGGCCCCAGGGGCGCATTGCCGAGACGCGACGCGTTCAGGGTATTCATTCGATTGGTGCGAAAACTGGCGTAACAGCGTCAGAAGCCGCTTGCACCAAGGCTATACGACTTCTCAGCGTTTTCGTATATGACCGATTCGCAATCCGTTGAACCGGCCGCCACGCGATCTGCTGCGGCGTTCCGTCGAGCTGCCGGCGAACTTTTGCCCGGGAACGCGGCGCAACATACGCGGCATGCCCATTACCCTATCCGATAGTTCGACACTCGGTTCGGTTACGGCCCATTCGATCTTGGCGTCCTTCGAGCCTACCCAGAATCCGTCCGGCTTTTAAGGAAACTCCGTCCATCGCACTACTGCGACGTGAACATTTGTGGCGAGATCTCTTCTGCGGCGAAACTGCTTGCCATCTCCAACGGCAGCGCACAATACACTTGCGCCAAGAACCTGCATCGGGCGCTTCTGCGAGTAGTTACAGTTTCTTTGCGCTCTACGGAACAGAATCAAAACGCGATCAATCGTCCTGTCCGCCGCCATCCCTCTGCCGCGCGATCAGATCCGCGAGCCGCTCAACCTGCTGCCCCTTTGCATCGAAATTCCCGGCATCAAGCCATCGCTCATAGCACGAGCGCAGCGCGGGCCATTCGCTGTCGATGATCGAATACCACGCGGTATCGCGATTGCGTTCGCGATACACGATCGCCTGGCGGAAAATCCCTTCGAACGTGAAGCCATAGCGCAGCGCGGCACTGCGCGATGGCTCGTTCAACGAATCGCATTTCCATTCGAAGCGTCGAAAACCGAGTTTGTCGAACACTTCGCCCATCAGGAGGAACATCGCTTCGGTGGCGATACGCGTGCGCTTCAGACGCGGCGAGTACGTGACGTGACCGACTTCGATCACCCCGTTCGCCGCATCGATCCGCATCAGCGCGAGCGTGCCGACAGCCTTGCCGGTCGCGAGATCGATCACCGCGTGGTGCAGCGGGTCCGTCGATGCGGCCATGCGCGTCAGATGCTCGCGGTACGCGACGAGACTGTCGAAGGGGCCGACCGTCAGATAGGTCCAGTCGCGGCCATCGGCGGCCGAGCTGTAGGCCTCGTACAGGTCTGCTGCGTGGCGCTCCACGTTCACCGGCTCGAGCCGGCAATAGCGGCCCGTCAGCGGCTCGCGGCCAGGCACCTTCGCGCCTTTCCACGCGGGCACGGGCGCGCCGATCGGTTGCCCGAGCCCGTTACGTCTGGATTCCACGTCCGTTCTCCTGTTGATGATTGAAGCCTGAAACGGTTGACTGTTGATGGAGAACGATACGGCAAACGTGGTATGTTCAAAAGAACCACGAATAGCCAATTCGATAGGTCCAGCCGACATGATCGAGATTATCGTGCCGCTTTGGGCGAAACTGTCCAGCAAACACGCGTTTGGGTGGCGCAGAACGAGTGGACAACTGTATAACTCGGGCCTGCACCTTCGGTTCAGACTTAAGCGGCCGGTAATACGCAGTGCGTTGCAGCGCCTTGAACCAACGGCACCGCTTCGAAATCGAGACGGTAATACCTTCGACATGCAATCACTGGCGGATCGTCTCGAGCACTTCCCGTCCAAACCCACCAGGAACTGCAATTTTTGCGAACGCAGTTCAAGCATTGCTTCGCCGTATGCTTCGGCAGTTCCGTGATCTGGCGCTCGTACTGTTCCTTTTCACCAGACACGGACGAACAGTCTGGAATCAGGGAAAGCCGGCAAGGCCGGCGTCTGACGAAGTAATATTTGTCGCACGATAACGACGCTACAGCTGATTGCCTCAAGCGATTGAGAAGCCGCCCTTGCTTGTGTCACTTCGAGCGCTCGCATATACGCGGGCGCAAAGTGCTGCAGTACAACTGTACGAGGGGTCGCGTGCCATCAACTGTCGGCGACTGCCCAACTAGCGCTGCACTCGCCCATCGGATCGTTATTGATCTTCGAAAATTAACTGAAGCGGCCACGCCGCGATAACCCGCGATATCGTCGCAACCCGTCTGCCTCGGTGATCACCGGCGTCGCAGGGCATCCGTCGCTATCCTTCGGCGAAGACACCTGCAGATGTCTCAAGGTCTTAAGGTTTGTTCGACGCCTGCCCATGTCCGTGGGCTCGGGGCGCGCGACGGCGCGTGCGGTTTAGTCCGCTCGGCCTTTGCGGTCGTTGGTCCATCAACGCGTCAACGACCGGTATAGGTTCCTAAGCCGACGACAGTGAGCAATCTTGGTGAGCGGCCGCTTTGACTGTCGTCGAACGGCGGTGCACGACCCCACTCCGGCCGCTGGATCCCGCGCCTCCTTAGCGGCAACTTGACGACTGGTGGCGATCGATCGGTCCCATCAATGCACGACCCCTGATGCGTCTTGCAGAGATGTCGAAAAGACGCGTCCATCGACATCCGTCAGTTGCAGTGTCCGCGCGCTGGCGATAGCGTCCGTATGAACGGCCGCCGCCGGTAATGTAATGGTCGAAGCGGCGCCCATCGCCGCGCGCAGACCGAATGGACCCGGGCCGAATTTGTTGTAGGCGTAGTCGTTGTTGAACGCGGTCTTTGGCATCTTTGAGAGTGCCTCGGCGTTCCATTGCGTGACGGGTGTCCTGTTCGCATCGAGCAACGCAGCCGCGACGACGTGCACCGGCGCTTCAGGGGTCCCGGCATCGAGAGTAACGTGAAAGCGCACGCTTCCATCAGCTAGAACAGCCGCGCGAGCCAACGTCAGGTGATGGGCGGTCGGGCTGATAGGGCCGCTATGAAATGGCGTCACGACGGAGCCGCGGTAGTAGCTGTACGTCCCAACGTTGAACACGAGCACAAAGGTCAATACCGCGAGTGCGAGGTTGCGAAAACCCGTATCCGAAAGCGGCAGTGCCTTGCTTCCCGATGCCCATTGGAGCCAGCCGCTGCTCGCCCGTTGCGGCTTGTTGCGCAGCAGGACATTGTCGAGCGACCAGGCCCCGCTGCCGCCCAGCATCAACGTCGCACCCATCGCGAGATTACAGGCCGCCATCGTCCATTCGTCGATGCACGTCGCCCCTTGCCAGCCGAACATAAGCATCAGCAATACAGAAAACCCCATTGAAGCGAGTGCCGCGGCGCGCGTGAAGAGGCCCGCCATCAGCATGAGCCCGACGATCAGTTCGGCAGCACTGAAGAGAATGACGCCGCCGTACAGCAGATAGAAGTGATGCAGCATGAAGCTGATCACATGGTCCATACCGAGCAGCGCGCCTGGCATCGCCGTCTGGAACTTGTTGGCCATCCAGTGTGCGGCATGCGGATTGAGCTTGCTGGGCCCATAAATGAATCGCCGCGAACCGCCTCCCCAATAGATGAAGCCCTGAATGACACGGACCGACACCAGGGAAATGGCAGAAATACGCCATGTGCGCTGGTCCCGCTCGCCCACAGCGCGCTCGTGACTGACTGCAGGGTATGCAATTGAACTCATGGAAGAACCTCTGAAGTGAATGTGCGTCATCTGACCGGAGGTTTGCGGCCCGCTCTGGCAGCGTCACCGATCGACCAATCATCGCTTTGCAGCGTATCGAAGGAAGGGGGGCCGTAAAAATACATTAATTGCATCGGCGCCATAATTTTTTGGTATTTAACTTAATGACATCGCGTTTTTATATTTGCCCATCGACGAGCACATCCATATAGACGCAACGCATGGCAGAGATATCAGTATTGTATTTTTCCTGAATGACCGACGTCCCTACACTGGGTCCATGCACTCCCGACAATTAGTCGATCGCAACGGGCGGCATACTCAACCCAAGTGTAAGGACCAAAAATGAGCAAGCTCTTCTGTTCCACCGCCCCTGTCGCATTGATACTCACGGCATCGCTTTTCTGTTCGGCAGCCAATGCTGCTCAACAAGACGCCGGTGCGTCGCAACCGCAAGTTTCACAAACCCAACAGGCACCCTCCGACCCCGCTGTCCAGCAGGCGCACGGGCTAACGCGCAAGCAGGTCTATGACCAACTCGTTCAGGCAGAAAAGGACGGCTCGCTAGCACGCCTCGATGCCACGCTGTACGGACCGTGAGCGTAGTGCGCACTCGCGCATGCATCGATGATCGTTCCTTCCCGATGTCGAGCGGTGCATCAGCTTTACCTGCCCCGCAACAGATAAATACCGCAGTGCCGGGACCGAGCGCGGCGAGGCGGCCGGACAAGTCCGCCCGCCTCGCGATCACCTACCGTTCGCCTCACTTTGCAAGCCATGAGCAACCTGAATCTGCAAACCGTATTATCCGTTCGCCACTGGACGGATACACTTTTCAGCTTTACCTGCACGCGCGATCCGTCGTTTCGCTTCGAAAACGGCCAGTTCACCATGGTGGGTCTCGAAATCGACGGCAAGCCGTTGATGCGCGCCTACAGCATTGCAAGCGCGAACTACGACGAAGAGCTGGAATTCTTCAGCATCAAGGTTCCGGATGGCCCGCTCACGTCGCGGCTGCAGCACCTGAAGAGCGGCGATCCGCTGCTGGTTGGCCGCAAGCCGACCGGCACGCTGATCGTCGACAACCTGCTGCCTGTGTTGTGGCTGCTGTCTACCGACACGGGTCTCGCGCCATTCATGAGCGTGATTCGCGATCCGGCGGCATACGAGCGTTACGATCACATCGTGCTCGCCCACACCTGCCGGTACGTCCGTGAACTTGCCTATCGCGACTACATTATGACGACGCTCCCTAAACACGAATTCCTCGGTGAGCAGGTGCGTGAGCAACTGATCTACTACCCAACCGTCACTCGCGAGCCGTTTTCTAACAGCGGTCGCATTACCGATCTGATCGACGCCGGAACGCTGTTTTCCGACACCGGACTACCGCCATTTTCGCCCGAACGCGACCGCATCATGCTGTGCGGGAGCTCCGCGACGCTGCGCGACACGCGCGCCTTGCTCGAGGCATGTGGCTTCGATGAGGGCAGCCAGTCGGCTCCTGGACACTATGTGGTCGAGCGGGCCTTCGTTTCATGACTCGGGCGGCAAGCCAGCGTCATTCACCTTTGATACATCGCCATTGAGAGAATTCGTCATGAACAGAATCAAAACTCTTTTCGCTACCGCGCTCGTTGCGGTTGCGTCCGCGTCAGCGCTCGCAGCGCCGACCGATCCAGCCGGCTTCTGGACGACACCCACAATTCAGGGCTACGGCAACATGCACTATCTGCCCGACAGCGCGTTCAAACCACAGCCTGGCCATACCTACAAGGTGGTCTTTGCGCTGACTGAGGCCGCCGCACAGCCTGACAAGGCCAACCCAGCGCTGGATCACGTGGCGCGCACGGTCAATCTCTATGCCGCTTCAGGTGTACCACTGGCGAAACTGAAATTCGTAGCTGTGGCGTATGGCGCGGCGACACCGATCGCGCTCGACGATGCGCACTACCGGGCAGCGTTTGGCGTGCCCAACCCCAATCTCCCGCTGATTGCCGAACTCAAGAAGGCCGGCGTGACGATCGCGGTATGCGGGCAGGCAGTGGCCGAGCATCATTTCCAGTACGACTGGATCAATCGCGATGTCACGCTTGCGCTGTCCGGCCTGACCACTGTCACTGCGCTCCAGCAGCAGGGTTACGCGCTGATGCAGCTGTAACTGCACGTTCGTCGCGCGTGCGGGTAGTGCGAACTGCCGTGCAGTGCGCGTACCTTCGTTGATCATCTGGAGTCCACTGTATGTCAACCATCAACCGAAACACGCTTGCCTTGTGCATGATGAGCGCCATCGGCGCCCTCATCATCGGATCTGCCCATGCGGAGGGCGAGCCGGCACCCGGCACCGCCGGCATCGCGCATAGCCAGGGCGTCTATCCACCGTGGCAACACGGTGCGAACAATGACAGCCCGGTACGCGGCCTGTCGTTCACCGAACCCGACGCGGACAATCTTGCCGATTTCCATGGCGACCCGGTTCATCCGTCGCTCGCGCTCTATGTCGGTGGCAACTACTTCTTTGCGATGGCGCCGCTCGTGCAGGCGTTCGAAGCGCGTTACCCACAGTACAAAGGCCACGTCTACTGGGAGACGATTCCCCCGGGCCTGCTGGTGAAGCAGATGGCAGACGGCGGCACGGTCACGGTCGGCAACATGACCTGGACTGTCCCGGCTGACGTGTATCTCGCTGGGCTGAAGGCCGTGCAGAAGCAGATTGACGTCGGACGCCTGCAGGCGCCGGCAGTGCCGTATGTGACGAATACACTGACCATCATGGTGCCGCACGGCAACCCTGCCCATATCTCAGGACTCGCCGATCTCGGCCGACCCGAGGTCCGGCTGGCGATGCCGAATCCCAAATTCGAGGGGATCGCACGGCAGATCAAGACCTCGCTCGAACATGCGGGGGGCGACACGCTGCTCAACGACGTGTACGGCACCAAAGTCGCCGACGGGTCAACCGTGCTGACGCACATCCATCACCGGCAGACGCCGCTGTGGATCATGCAGGGCAAGGCGCAGGCAGGTGTCACCTGGCAATCCGAGGCGATGTTCGAGGAACAGGCCGGCCATCCCATCAGTCATGTGGACATTCCTACGGCCGACAACACGACGGCGATCTATGCGGGGGCCATGACAACGCATGCGCCTCACGCCGAGGCGGCTCAACGTTGGCTGGACTTCATCCGCTCGCCCGCAGGGCTCGCGATCTTCGAACGGTACGGGTTCAAGCCCTACCAGGCTAACGCCGGGTGAACGCGCCTGCCACCAGCTTGCATCTCGTGCCGGGTTGCCCTCGGTAACCCGGGATCCAGTCATCTTCCAGTCCGGGATCGCTCCGTGAACCTTCATCAATTCCGATTCGTACGCGAGGCGGTTCGTCAGAAGCTCAATCTGACTGCTGTCGCCAAAGCCCTCTATACGTCACAGCCTGGCATCTCAAAGTCGATCATCGAACTCGAAGACGAATTGAGCATCGAGATCTTTACGCGCCATGGAACACGGCTGAGCGCCATTACTGACCGGGGCAAACTCGTCGTTGCGGCAGCAGAGAGGATTCTTCGCGAGGTCGAAGCCTTGAAGCGCCTCGGCGCGGATTATATGGCCGACGATCAGGGGGAACTGATCATCGCCGCCACCCATACGCAAGCTCGCTATCTGCTGCCCAACGCGATCGCACGGTTCAGGTCGCGCTTTCCAAAGTCCCTGGTTTCGATCCTGCAAGGCTCGTCCAGCCAGGTATCAGCGATGATCCGCAGCGGCGAAGCCGACCTCGTGCTGACGCCAGGGGGACCTGTCCGGAGACGACACGCTGCTGACGCAACCTTGCACGATCTCGCGTCCCGTCGCCGTGGTGCCGGCCGGTCATCCTCTTGCCGGATGGGCCCGGCTCGAGTCTGACGATCTCTCACGCTTCCCGCTGATCGTCGACGACATGTTCAGGCAGCGGGAGAAATTCAGGCAGGGCAACCGTGCGCCCAATGTCGTGCTGCGCGCTGCCGACGCGGAAATGGTAAAGACCTACGTCGCACTGGGGCTGGGCGTCGGTATCGTCGAGGACATGGCTTTCGACATGGAACGCGATTGCAGCTTGCGTGCGTTACCCTTCGAACACGTGCCCAGCTCACATACTGCCTATGTCGCGTTCAGGACGCGATCTTTCCATGCGAGGTTACGTGCGTACGCTAGTCGAACTGCTGTCGCCGGCGTCTTCGCGGGAACACGTCGAGCAGGCCATGCGAAACGCGGACGCCACCGTGACAGGCCTCGCGGCCAACAACGTCAGCGCGCTGCGGCATCCGCTGCGACCCGCGCCAGCACGAGGTCGAAAAAACCCTGCGTACTCGGCGATAGCGACCGCCCCTTGAGCCACACCATGTGCAGCGGGCGCTCGATGCGAAGATCGTCCACTTCGAGCACCGTCAGCTCGCCGCGGCGCAACTCGTCCTTCACACTGAGCAGCGAAACGTAAGCGATGGCGTGCTGGGCAAGCAGCATCCGCTTGATGGCTTCGGTGTCGCTGATGGACATTAGTGGGTCAATTTGCAGACCGATATGCCCGTAAGCCTCCTCAACAACCGCACGCGTGCCCGAACCGGGCTCACGCAGAATGACCGTATGCGCAGTCAGATCGCGCGACGATAGCTTCTGCCCGGCACGTGGATGTCCGGCCGCGACGACCGCGGCGATTTCGTCGGCGCCGATCGGACGGGAATGCAGAATCGTGTTATCGAATGGCCCCTCGATGAAGCCGAGTGCAAAGGCATGGTTGCACAAACCGGCTTCGACTTGCTCGGTGTTGGTAACCGTCAGGTCGATTGCGACCTGAGGGTGGCTGGCGTTAAATTGCGCAATCATATCCGGCACGAGATACACGCCGACCGTCGCGCTGGCGCCTATCTTCACATGCCCGGCGCTGAGACCGGCCAGTTCCCGCAGTTCCCATTCCGCCGCGTCGGCAAGCGAGAAGATCTGCTCGGCATAGCGGAACAGCATCGACCCCGCATCGGTCAGCGCGACTCCTCTCGGCAGCCGGTCGAACAGCACAAGTCCAAGCCGTTCCTCCAGTTCCCTGATTTCCCGCGTGACCGCCGGCTGGCTCACGCGCAGGCGTTCGGCCCCCGCGCTAACGCTGCCCGCGCGCGCGACCTCGAAAAACGCCAATAGATGAGTAAAGTTCATCGCAACTGTAATTCCCGGAAACTGCGCATGCGCTGGACCACGCCACACATGCCGTACCAGTCGCGAAGCCTTCCTTCGCAATGCAGTGCAGTCGCGTCCGCGCACGCCATTGGCGCCGATTCGCACTGCGTTTGCAGGCACAACCCCACATTCACCTTTCGGCGGCATGCGTTACAGATATGGATCGTATCCCAACAATATATTTTATTTCTGTCTTCCTGGTGAATACGATGTGTACATGGAGGCGCTAGACAAGATCTGCATATGCAACCGCCGGCTCACACAGATTTGCGCCACGAACGCGGCAGACGAGCATCGCCCTGGCAGTCCCTGCTGGGAATAGAGTCAGGTTTTCTGTGTTCACCATGACGTAGCCAGAGTCTATTTCTTAATCATCAATTTAGGAGTTCGAAATGAACAAGCGTTATGTGCTGAGCCTTTCCATGATCCTGCTCGCGTCGGCAGGCGTCGCTTCCAACGCGTCCGCCCAGGAGAAGACCCGCGCGGAAGTCCGTCAGGAACTGATCCAGGCAGAAAACAACGGCCTGCGTTTCGTGACCGACACGTCGTACCCCGACGTCAACCCGGTCTTTGCGCAACAGGCAGCCCAGCTCAAGCAGCAAAGCGAAAGCGGCACGGGTGCCGGCATGTCCGGTTCGAGCGCCGCCGGCCAGCGAGAAGCGGCAGGCAAAGCCGGCATCGGTCAAAGTCATGCGGCTATTCCTTCCTGCGTCGGACCGGTCAGCTTTTGTACGCCGTATTTCGGCAGCTGACGCAGCAACATGTCGCGCACGCCAACCGATTGCCCAGTACCACCCATCATTCATTGAAGGAGATCAAGTCATGAAGACGCTTATTTGCCTGACCCTCGTCGTCAGCGCGCTCGCGAGCCCGGCACTGACCTTCGCGCAAGCCAAATCCGGCCAGTTGACCCGTGCGCAGGTGCGCGCGGATCTCATCCGTGTCGAGCAGGCGGGCTATAACCCCTCAGCGGGCGACGATCCGGACTATCCCGCCGACATCCAGGCCGCCGAAGCAAAAATTGCTGAACAGGACGGTGCCCGGCTCGCGGCCGACGCCGTGGGCGGTATCGCGCAGGCCGGTTCCTCGCAGACAGGTATGGCGGCAAATGCAATTTCGCCCCGTTCCCTGTATGCCGGGCATTGACAATGTGTCAGTCCATTTGGGTGGTGTCCGGCAACCCACATTGGGCAAAGCGGAGACACGCCAGCAGCGGGTGTCTGCCACCGTCTACCGGCATGGCGAGCGACGAACTCGATGCGGCAATCCTGATATTGCGATCCGCTTTTGCTGACTGAAGCGTTCACAGTGACTTGCCGGCTTGTGCAGCCAAGCTACTGAGAGAAACCGATGGAAGACCTGATAAGTCGCGCGATTTACCACCCGCTCGTCGCGCTCCCGACGTTCTATCTGACCGATCTGATGTGTAACGTCGACTACAGCCTGGTCGGTGCCCTCCTGGTGTTGGCATCCGCATCAACGTTCCGGCTGGCGCGGCTTTCAAGCAGATGGTATCGCCGCAACAGAAGAGAATTCGGAAACTGATATTCCCTGGCACTGGCGTTCCGTCATGTGCGGTCGCGAAAATGTTGTTCGTGGGCACGCACGCTGATGTCCGCTGGTAGCCAACAGGCAAAGCGTCTGCGATCCATCATCGCTCCACGTACCGACCGGCACACCGGCATGTGACCGCCTGAAGCCGACAGGCGTTGTCATCTCAATCTGATCGCGTGGCGGAATCTGTTCTGGGGAGTGAAACTCATACAGAACGCCGACCGCATCGCCGACCAGTAGACCCACAAGACCGCCAAGTTCTGCATTGAACTAACTGACGGTGCTGTATCAATGAAGCGAAACCATTCTTATTTGTCAAATTCATTCCCCGACTGTTTGATTATTGAACGCATATGGAAGCATGGTTCGCGTGACCGATATGGTGAGGGAACTGTTGCAAAAAAGCGTCATCCTTCCGCCGAAAAGAGCCTATAAAACGCCGCTTTTCATCGCACACCGCCTCGGTAGCCTTGCAGGACGGGCGCATCGAAAAAATTACCGACTTCGCCTAAGTAAAGTAGCGTTTTACTGATTTAACAAGTCGCTACAATAGGACGACAGTATCGGCATAGCGAACGCAATAGTAGGAAGAAATGAGCAAGGTGACGCGACCGGGAGAAGTAAGTGGCAGAGCTTTTTAATGTTTTGGTTCGGCTCACCGTCGCGTTTGCGTTCGCGGTGGCCCTGATAACTTCATTCGTGCTGGGCGCCGAGGCGCTGCTGTGCATGCTGGGCCGTCGAAATGCGCGCCGCCGGATTCACGCGGAGACACACCGTCGCGAAGTTTGCTCATTGCTTCAGCAGTCTGAATGCCACGATCGAACACATCCCCATCGACCGCAAGATAACCGTCGTCCACCCATCGCAGCAGTTTGCCCGCGAAGTCGGTCAACGCGAAGCGGCCACATTCAAGCCTGCTTGCCAGCAGCCACAGGGCTTGTGCGCCATCGTCGGACCACGTACCGACCGGGGGACGCCGGCACGCGTTCGAAGAAACCCATCAGCAGGCTGCATTTCGATCTTGTGACGCGGCGGAATCTGATGAGGTGCGTGAAACTCGTATGGACAGCCGAGAGAGTCACCGACCAACAGGCCGATTAGTCCCGCTATCCGAGGATCAACACGCTCCCGAAGTGCGGTGAAGCCAGAATTATTCTTCATAGATCATGTCTCCGATTAGTACCGCCGGAACAACAACGACGACAAAGGGATGTAACTGACCTTGTCGCACTGAACCACTGTTACCCTCCCCACTCCCCGACAACCGCCTCACGCCGGAGAAAAAGCCAAGTGCTGGAAGTGCTGATCTGGAGGCGCAGGTGACGCCCCTCGATGATTAGATGATTTCATCGTAGGCCGTCTGTGTGGCAGGCGTCGCCTGAACGCACAGTGGGCGTTGCTCGACCCCGCATTTGCGCTCGATCCCGAATTCAATTTCATTTCTCAATGGCAGACGTGGATCTCGGCAACTGCGATTACGGGCGCAGTTACTGGCACAACTGCTTCGTCTGTCTCGCGTTCACCAGAGCAGGAATGAGCAGGTGGG
This sequence comes from Paraburkholderia sp. GAS448, assembly GCF_050435685.1. NCBI lineage: Bacteria > Pseudomonadati > Pseudomonadota > Betaproteobacteria > Burkholderiales > Burkholderiaceae > Paraburkholderia > Paraburkholderia sp. GAS448. The sequence goes on along the minus strand of NZ_JBNDKT010000005.1, from coordinate 24,793 downwards.
CACCCATAGCGGATAACTGTCTGCCCGCGGGTGCGACTTACGACCGACCGAATCGGAAGGTGAGTGACCGTTGTACCTTCAAAAGCTGCCGATGAGGTGGCGCCTGGTCGAGCGTCCGGCTTGGGTCGATAGCGGCTATTCAACGACAGTGCGATTTCCATGCGGCATTACCCGTTTCTGACTAGTGAAGACGAATTCGACCAGGTCTTCTCTCGTATTCGTGACCGATGGCTTATGTACTGGGCCGATCCCGGTAAACAACGTGCCGGCGAACCTATCTGCACAACGATGGCCGGAGAGTGTATTCGACGATCCCGATGGTCATTTGCTTGAGGTCATGACCCGCCCTTAAAGTTGGCGCCTAAAGGTTTGGCGCCTAAAGGTGCACAAACGCATTGCTCCTCTAAAGCGATGCAAATCGTTTCGTCGCGACAGCCACATGAAGCGGCGCATCAATGTGGCCTCTCGAGCGGGCTGGCGCGTCGCTCATCGCGCGCCGGCGACGGCGTTTGTCGATGAAACGGCATGGCCAAGCGACAGGTAGCTCCGGTGCAGTAGCGATTCGATGGTTGCCCAATCGGCGTCGGTGACGCTGCCCGCTTCTTCACGGGCGTCGCGAAGCAGCATCGCTTGCGCGCGCAACTGGCCGTGTTCGAGTGTCGAGCCCGCGGGCACCCTATACAGCGATGCGGCAGCTGCACCACACGCGCTGCCCAACGCGCCGGGCGGATAACGTTCACGCTGCCGGTGCACGATCCACCATTCCAGTTCGAGCGCGGTGGTGCGCGAGACATCGAAGTCGCGGTTCCCCGTGTTGCGGATCAGGCTGAAATAGGTTTGCAGCGCCGGCAACGCTTTTTCGTAATCGCTGCGTTCCTTGCCCCCCTTGAAGGTGAATGCGGCTGATGCGCCGTAGTAAGCGCCGACGTACGACCTTAGCCACGGAAGGTGGTATTGCGTGCGCAGGGTTTGCGCCAGTTCAAGAAAGAGCGCCACGTGCTGGCGGTCATAGTAGGAGCGCCATATTTTCGTTTCGAGTGTCCCCGTCGCGATGGGATCGAAGCGGCTCAGGTCACGGTGCAACGGCCAGAAGAGATCGGCGGCGGCATAGCCGATCAGAACGACAAGCAGGGCCAGGATCGTCCGTCGCCAGCGTCCTGGTCCGGCTGCAAGGATCACGCGGTGCCGCAGGCCGTGGCTGCGGACGCGCCCGGTTGTGTTCATGTCGAATAGCGTCGATATCGAACGTGCGTTGAACCCTCTATTTCACTACGCGCCCCAGCACCTCGCTCAGTTCGGCGTCGTCAAGCACTGGGACGATGTCCAGCTCCATCAGATCGCTCCACTGATAGGCGAACTCGGTGAGTTTCTTCATATCATCTGTTTCGAGCAGATCGAACCCTGCGCCCAGATCGGCTCGCGTCCACCGGCCCACCAACCGGACGCCGTCAGGCGGGGGCCCGCCGGTTCGCTGAAAGCGCGCAATGGCTTCGGCACGCTGTTGGGTATCCCGGTGCCCAGTGGAAGGTCATCATGAATTTCATGGCTGTGTCTCCTGACGGTGGCTCGTCCACCTGCTTCAATTTATACGCCCGATGGCGGCATATGGATGCAATTGGGCGTGTGCACTGCAACGCAAGTCGACACAGGGAGCAGATCGGGACGAACGCTTACATCGGCAGGGAAACCGGCAGTCATTCTGTTTGCATGCGTCGCCTCTAAATACCCCCTTGCCGCGTATTCCGCCCGTCGTAGTGCCGTCATGTTGCTCACGACAGACAGCAGTCGGCCAGGAAGCGTCATTCGCCCGCACCGTCGCTCGGACATTCAGGCGTCGGTTCCACCGTTGGAAGCGGCCATTCAATTCGCGATGTGAACGTTGCTTCATCGGCCATAGCAGCTGGTCGCCTGGTGCAGGCACGCGGCTCTCGCGTCCGTTCCTATAGCGGTGAATTGCAAGGCTGAGTGTTGCACAGAGCTACTGGAACCAGCCGCCAACATCGTCCGTCAGGAAGCGGGTGGACGAAGGCGAACCTGCCGCGCGGTGGCCGATGTACGGTGAGGTCGCTCGCACTCAACTGGAAGTGGTGGGTCCTGTCCGGTGCGTTCCTGCCACTTAAATAATTGTCGCCACAGGCAATGCATGGCTGGATGGCGCCGATAGGACGGGACAATACGGTGTATGGAACGCACACGATGCGGCGGATCAAGATGTCACCGATCTATCGCCGCACCAGGATCCTCGGGGCGGTGCGACTGCTGCCCCCCATATGAAGCTGGAAGGCGCGGTGTGGTACCTCGGCATGGAAGTTGACGACGCGCTCGGATCAGTGTGATTGCCCGAAAAAGACGATTATCTCTGCAAGCGCTTGTGCTTCGTCCCGTTTCGCGGGATCCTGAGGAGGCCACATGTTCCACCACCGGAAGCACCCGGAGCGGTGATTCACCAATACGACTTGAACGACTAACAGGACAAGTCACTTCCAAGACATCTTTCCGCACGCAGAAGAGAGGACGAAATCGTGAACCAGGCAAAGACCATGTCGGGTGCCATGGAGGGCGCGGGCGCCTACAATCGTCACTCCACGCCTCAAGCCGGTGGTGCCGCAATCGCGCTGCCATGTCTGCAGGATGCAGTGGCGAGCGCGGTGCTCGAACCGGACGACCAACCGGTCGTGATCGCCGAGTACGGATCGTCACAAGGCAAAAACTCGCAGGCTCCAATGCGGGTTGCGATCGCCGCCGTGCGCGCCCGGGTCGGGCCGGACCGCCCAATCCTTGTCTATCACGAAGACCTGCCGGTCAATGATTTCAATTCCCTGTTCGAACTTCTGGAGAGCGACCCGGGCCGATATGTCCGCGACGACCCTTTGATCTACCCATGCGCAATCGGGCGGTCGTTTTACGACAGCGTTTTGCCGCCAGCATATGTGCATCTTGGATGGAGCGCGTACGCCGCAGTGTGGTTAAGCCGCGTGCCTGTCCCAATTGCGGGTCATATCTTTCTACCGTGCACGACGGGTGCTGCAAACGCTGCGTTTCGCGAGCAGGCTGCCAGGGACTGGGAAACGTTTCTCGCTCTGCGGGCCCGCGAGTTGAGGCCCGGAGGCCGTCTCGTCGTGGTGCTGCCGGGAGCGGACGACGATGGGCGCACCGGCCTAGAGGCGCTCATGAACCACGCGAACGATGCGCTGACGCAGATGACCTGTGAGGGCGCGATCACGACCGATGAACGTGCACGCATGGTGCTGGCGACGTTTGCCCGCCCCGTGCACGACCTGCTTGCACCGTTCGCGAGTAACGGCCAGTTTTGCAATCTCGTCGTCGAGCATTGCGAATGCGTTGCGCAGCCCGACGACATTTGGGATGAGTACCAGCGACATCAGGACCGCGCATGTATGGCGAGCCGGTACGCGGCGTTTCATCGCGCCACTTTCATGCCTTCGCTGTTACTCGCCCTCAGCCGACCCGGAGATGAGCCAAGAAAGCGCACACTCAGCGACCGCTTTGAGCAGTTGCTGAGACAACGGCTGATAGCCGCCCCGGCGAGGCTCGACGCAATGGTCGAAACGCTAGTTTTTGCGCGCGATGGTGCACGTTAGGCCGGTCGCCATGGCGAGAAAGCAGCGCGCGCTTTTGCACGGGAATCATTCGGAGCGCGTCGGCAACGCACATCTGTAACGCCCGGGCAAGTCGCCATCGATGCCCGCTCGAAACGCATCTTCGCTTTACCGACCAGCCGGTTCAACGCCGCGTTTCCAAATTGAAGTCGACGCCAAGCAAACCGGATTTGCTCAGAGCTGACCCGTAAATTCTGCCAGCACAGTTAGCGGAAAGCGCTAGCGTCAAGTTGACCCTCTGGAGCTTCATTTCAGTCAAGGACGGGAGCGCGGTAGCCCGCTGAATTTTCCGCGAGCTCGGAAAGGAACCTTGCGAGGCCGGCTGCGACAACGTTGCCGTCTACGTTATGTTGCGCGATGCACCCTCTCAGCCGCGTTGGGTTAATCGTTCTTCGGATCGCGAGGCGCGTCGAATAGCGACGGCGTTTGCACGGCCTTGCGTCTAGGCCCTGCGAGATAGTTTACAAAGAGTGCGGTGGCGGCAAACAGTGCCGGAAGGCCTGCTGCGATGAAAGCTTCATTCAGCCCGTAACGGCGGCGGAGTAATTCCGCAGCAGCCAGAGCGCCCACAATTGCACCAAACCGGCCGACACCCATCATCCATGCAATGCCGGTCGCGCGTGCCCTTGTGGGGTAGTAATTCGCCGCCAATGCCGACATTGACGCTTGCGCGCCGTTCATCGTGGTGCCCGCCATGAAAATGAGGCCAATCAGAGCGAGCAGGCCGGGAGCCCCGTATCCGATGGAAACTGTGAAGAGGCCGGTAGCAAAAAAGCAGGCGCTGACTATTAAGTTGGGGTTGAAACGATCCATCAGCCAGCCCGAGGCCAAGGCGCCGATTCCACCACCCAACGGGAAGAGTGCCGTAATGAGGGCCGCATGAGAGACGCTATGACCTGAATCGTGGATCAGGATGGGCAGGGAGTTGGTAAGTAAATAAAATATAACCAGCCCCATGAAATAGGCGAGCCATAGCATGAGAGTTCCAACAATATATGGCCTCGCCAGTACTATTTTGACCGAATCCGCAAAACTCGCTTTGTAGGTCTCCTCGCCAATAACGAATTGACTTGCCACGACCAGCTTCCCCGGGGCGATGCGGTCAAGTAAGGCATGGATCCGCTCGGCGGCAGCCCCTTTGGCAACCATGTAACGGACCGATTCCGGAATTCGGAAAATGAGGACAATGCCTAGCGCGATGGGAAGCACGCCGCCAGCAACCAGGACGCTGCGCCAGCCTAGTGCGGGAATCAGGGCTGCTGCCAGAAAACCGCCTCCAGCGGCTCCCAACGGAAATCCGCTAAGCATGGCGTTATTGACGAGGGAGCGATGGTGATCGGGAGCAAGCTCAGCCATCAGCGTCGCGGCACTGGGCATGGCTGCACCAATGCCAAGTCCCGTTATGAATCGGAGAATGGTAAGCATTTCAAGACTTTGTGAACTGGCGCTCGCAAGAGACGAAATGCCCAAAAACAGGACCGCAAGAACCAGCACAGTTTTTCGACCGAGTCTATCAGCGATCGGCCCCGAACTCGTTGCGCCTAACGCGAGTCCAAAAAGTCCAGCGCTAAGAACGGGGCCGAGCGAGGACTTTGCAATGTGCCAGTCCACGAAGAGCGCAGGTGCGATATAGCCGATTGCGGCGGTATCGAACCCGTCAATTGCAATGACCAGGAAGCAAAGTGTCAGTACCGACCATTGGTAGGCGGTAAAGCCCTGGCTATTTATAAACTCTTGAACGTTAACAGTCGGAGCGGAGTTCATTTTGTAATCCCATACCTTGCTCGGCCTCCAACCACATTCCCGTCGCAGCGCTTCACTCTCGCCACAAGACCTGGCTCACGTTAGGTGCGCTCTTAAATACCGGACTCACGTGGTTGCCACTCTGCCTCTCATGGAAGTGGGTATGATCTGACCCGCCGACAGGGCACCGCCCCGTCGCCCGGCGATCTACATCGCTCCCGCGGCATCATCGCTCCATGTTAAATCGCGTTCAGATGTTTGACGACGATTTGCTCCTCCAATAAGACGAGCGGGCTTGTGCACATTCAAAAAATTTTTTGCCAGGATTCCGCCTGCACCTGCGCCGCGCGAGGTGCTCGTTCAGGACGCACCTACCCTAACTGGGACGGGGAAGATCAGACGCGCGTTATTTCTGTTACCGGCGACGAGTTGACAATTATCAGCCCCGTCTCCGCCGTCGGCGATGGGACAGTTCACCTTGCGCTACGGCGCGTAAAGTAAGAGATCTGCTGTGAGCTGCCTGACGGCGCAATGGGCCGAGGAGCATGCCCACTGGAGCCGGCGCGAGCAGTCGACCCCTGATACGTGATGATCGAAGGGATCCATACGGGGCTGTGCAGCAAGGATTCGGACGGCTGGCACTCAAGCTGATCGAGGAACCCAAGAAAACCTGGCGCCGCATCAATGGCCCAGAGCAGATAAACGGATAAACGCGGCGCGAATGACAGCCACATGGCGGCCCGTAAGCGGATCATCGAGCGCCGCGCTTTCACCTCAACCCACTTGACGGACTGGCTCAGGGCATGTTGCAGCCGTTCGCGCCAGTCTGCTGTCTATGCTCTGCGAGTGGCCGCTCTGGCGTAGTGTCTGTGGCCGGTTGACGGGGAGCAGTTCAGCTGAGTGACAGCTTGCAGAGTATTAGCGGCCGAGTCGCCTGAGAGGTCGCTCTTTGTAAAACGTATTGAAGGTGAGACGCCAGCCGCATCGCTTTCATTTGTTTTCTTGAACCCCAGAATTCTCAGTACCGCTTGAGGTTTTACGCTAAAACTTGCAGGTTCACCTCGTCTTCGAGTCGACCTCGATTTTCGCGTTCTTCTGTTGACTGATCTCCTTCCGAACTCGCTGCAAATTCTCGTCGTCGACTTTGGTATAGTAATCGGCCTTCGCAGCGCGATACTCGAGAAGGGCGGCCTGGAAAGCGCGGGCGGCTTCCTCCAGCCGCGCCGGGTCTGACTCACGCTTCCCCAGGGCCTCGAGCGCGACGCCCAGGTTGTTCTGCGTTTCTGCCCAGTCGAGCGGCACTTTCTCGCGCGTACGCACCATCAGCGCCTCGCGATCGGCGGCCACCGCCTCCATGAGCGGCGCCGGGTCCGACTCGCGCTCCCCCAGGGCCGCGAGCGCAGCGCCCAGGTTGGTCTGCGTATTTGCCCAGGCGAACGGCACTTTCTCCCGTGTGTATTCCTTCAGCGCCTCGCGATGGGCGGCCACGGCCTCCGTGAGCCGCGCCGGGTCTGACTCCCGCTTCCCAAGGGCCGCGAGCGCGTTGCCCAGGTTGCTCTGCGTCATTGCCCAGTCGAGCGGCGCTTTCTCCCGTGTGTATTCCTTCAGCGCCTCGCGATGGGCGGCCACCGCCTCCGTGAGCCGCGCCGGGTCCGATTCGCGCTCCCCCAGGTCCGTGAGCGCCAAGCCCAGGTTGTTCTGGGTTGCTGCCCAGTCGAGCGGCACTTTCTCGCGCGTCCATTCCTTCAGCGCCTCGCGATAGGTGGCCACCGCCTCTGTGAGCCGCGCCGGGTCTGACTCACGCTTCCCCAGGACCGCGAGCGCGAGGCCCAGGTTGTTCTGCGTTGCTGCCCAATCGAGCGGCACTTTCTCGCGCGTCCGCTCCTTCAGCGCCTCGCCGTAAAAGGCAATCGCCTCCCGCAACGGCTCGTTCGTGCCCGACTGCTCGCCGTACCTCAGTAGAGCATTGCCGAGAATGATCTGGACGTTCGCACGCGTGGCCGCATTCCATTGATCCGCCGTGCTGCTTTTGAGGAGCGTGCGGACGCGCTTGATGAATGGGATGAGCTTGTCCGCCTGGTATCGCCCCTCGTGCGCCTCGAACTCGGCCTCGCTGGTTGCGACAAGCAGGCCGAGCACGTCGGTCAGGTCTTGCCAAAATAGAGGGGGGAGATTCTGATCGTCAATCGTCCGGTAGCGCCCTGCCGACGACGTCCTCGTCTCGTCTCGCGAAGTGGTTAGGTGAAGCCTAATTTGGCTCTTGCTGTCCTTTTCCCGGTCCGACAGATAGTCGCCCCATACCATTACATCGAAGCCGGACGCTTTGAGCAGAGCCCGGGCGCGCTCGTGACCCTCGCGCTCGTCTTCGGTAGAAATCAGCCGATCGAACGGCATGGTATTGACGATCGGAAACTTGTCACGGAGCGAGTCGCGGATCACCCCCTCGATTTGATGATTGTCGTCGCGGTCGAGATGAGCAATAGCGACGTTGAACTTGCCGGGGTCGCGCGGGGCAGCGATTTTTCGCTGAGGCGCGCGACGAGCGGCTCGATCCCAGGCAACTTGCTGACGTGATCCCACTGCCACCAGATTGCAGCAGAGGCTATGACGCCCACCCCAACCCAGCCGAAGTGTTTCCATACCCACTTCTGGATGAGCTTCCACAGGTCCGGCGGCTCAGGAGCAGACCGTGTTGAACGCTTTGACTTATTCTCAACCGGAGGTGTGGGAGGTGTGGGCCGCTGAGGCTGCTTTCTGGAGGGCATTCCATCCTCCCACGGTCACGGAAGTGTAGCGTCACGATCGGTTTGCAATCCACGCTACTGACACGCCAAAGTTCCCCGCTATCGCCCGAGAAAAACGGTTGGCGCCCTATGTGAAACATAGCGGAGCCGCAAGCCAAAACAAACCTCGCCAAAGCGGACTGTCCGGGTCACTGCACATGCGGTGCCGCAAACATGGTTCCCGTTTCAAGCTGCGAGACTGATATGTCCAAAAACGAACGAGGGCATGCGAAAACGCAAACCTACTCGGATTCCGGCGCGAGGACTGGCTGACGTCGTTTCACGTGCCGGCCCCCGATGCCCTACTGCCAGGCGACTCCAGCCACATCTTGAGCAGATGCAGCATCCGCCGACGGACTCGACGAGTACGTGTCAATCTCCAGCAGCATGTATCGGTCGAATGCCCAAATCAGGTCGGCGGCTAAATTTAGCGAGATGAAAAGCGTGCACCGACAAACGACCGCTTGACCTCGGAAGCCGCCGTTGACGCGGTGCCGGCTCCAACGGCGGTTGAGGGTCGCCTAAGGCCCGTCGCCACAAGCAAAATCCAATCGGAAATGGTAGCCCGACGCAGGCACTGCGTGCAGGCATTTTCATTGCTTTCTGTTCTGGCAGATCAATTCGGGATGGCTGACGCAACTGGCTTCGCCGAACGCTTCTGCGGAAGCCGCGAAGGAACGGCCGAACCAACGTACTGGTTCCAGTGCAGGCACCTGATGTTTCGCGATACTGCGGCGTCGCTGGTCGGAACCGAAAGATTCAGGAGTCGCTGCAAGGTCATTGACCGTCGTTTTCGCGCAGGCCGACATCAACCCGGGTAATCACAATACAGTGACCGGCCGGTCGTTCCCAACAGGCCAACGCGTACCCTCGCGCGCAACGGCGGCGAGTTCATTCTGAATCGAGGACTACGACATGCACCCGCTAGCACCCGCAAACGTCGCATTTGAAAACCTGTCGGCGACGATTCCAGGTATCGACTTCTCGGATCACACGGCTACGGCGCTAGTCGTGGTCGACGTTCAATACAGTGATGCTGCAGCCGACCGCGGCTGGGTGAAGGCATGTGAGGCGATAGAGCCCGGCTCGATGCGTTACTACGTCGAGAGGCTGGAGCACACGACCATTCCGGCAATCCGCACGCTGCTCGATGCGTTTCGCCGATCGCAAAGGCCGGTCATTCATCTGGCGATCGGCTCGGCGTATCGGGATATGCGGGATTGTCCAACTCGGTTTCGTGAGTGGTCGCGCATGCTGGAAGAAGCCGCCGGCATTCAGGACCTATGGTGGACGGGCAATCCGGATTACGCGTTCCTCGAGGAGGTCGCCCCGCTGGAGGGCGAAACCGTGATCCGCAAGACTACGCAAGGCGCGTTCAACGGTAGCGAGATTCAAAACGTGCTGGACCGTATGGGAATAAAAAACCTGGTTTTCACCGGAGTGGTGACGAGTTGCTGCGTCGAAACGACCGCACGGGATGCCGCTGACCGGGGATTCGGTTGCATGCTGGTTTCCGATGCGTGTGCCGACTGTGACCCGGCGATGCACGATGCTGCGCTATCGAACTTCGGGCTTTATTTTGGCCGGATTGAGCACACTGCGGATGAGCTCGTCAGGTTGTTGTCGGAAAAGGAGCGCAGTCAGGTAATCGCATAGTCCGCACTTGCGTCACCAACGGCCAGCTATCGGTTTCCGGGGCAGCGGCAAGTGGGTCCGGCTTTGCGAAGCGCGTGTGTCAGAAACGGGCAAATCGGTCTGTGGGGTGAGGCAGCACGCGGCTAGGAGCGGCCGTTCGGAAGTACTCGCTGAAAGCAGCCATTCGCCGGTATTGACCTGCGCAGCCAACAGACGCTAGCATCGTCCCATGCTTGGTCAAACCAAATTCCTCTCTTCGCTGGTCCGTGCATGTTGTCAGAACGTGCCGGGGGGAAGATGCGTTTAGCGATCTAGCTACGCGTTAAATCAATCGCCTTCTGGCCGCCCGTTGCAAAACCGGCGGCCTTTTTGTTTTGGCCCGACACCTTCGGAACGGAGAGACTCCATGCCACTTGCGCTGTATGACACCTGGTCGCGTACCGTGCGCCCGTTCACGCCAATCCACGCCGGTCAGGTCGGCATGTATTGCTGCGGTCCCACCGTCTATGACCATGCGCATATCGGCAACCTGAGAACCTACGTGTTCGAGGACATCCTGCGCCGCGCACTGATGCGCAACGGATATGACGTCCAGCACGTCGTCAATATCACCGACGTAGGTCATCTGACTTCTGATGCCGATGAAGGCGAAGACAAGATGGAAAAAAGCAGCCGACGGACCGGACAATCAGCATGGGCCATCGCTCGGCGCTATACCGAGGCCTTCGTCGCGGATTGGCGCGCCCTGCGACTTCTGGAGCCGACGGTATGGTGCCGTGCGACCGAACACATCGCCGAACAGATCGCGTTCATAGGCGAGCTGGAACGAGCCGGTTATGTGTATCGGACCAGTGACGGCCTATATTTCGACACAAGCAAGCAGGACGACTACGGCTATCTGGCCAGGCTCGACCATGCCGGCCTGCAGCCGGGCAAGCGCGTCGCAATTGGCTCCAAGAAGAACGTCACGGATTTTGCGTTATGGAAGTTCAGTCCGGTTGGCGTTACTCGGCAGATGGAATGGGATAGCCCATGGGGGCGCGGATTTCCGGGCTGGCATATCGAGTGCTCGGCCATGTCGGCGAAGCACCTTGGCATCTGGTTCGACATCCACTGTGGCGGCGAAGACCATATCGCCGTGCATCACAGCAACGAGATTGCGCAGACCCAGGCGGCCCACGGCACGCGGCTTGCGAACTTCTGGATGCACGGACACTTTCTGACGCTCGATGCCGACACGAAGATGTCAAAGTCGAGCGGTGACTTCATTCGACTGCAGACCTTGCAGACTCGGAAGATCGATCCGGTCGCGTATCGTTACCTGTGCCTGACAGCCCATTACCGGACCAAGCTGCATTTCAGCTGGGCGTCTCTCGATGCAGCGCAGACAGCCTTGAACCGGCTGCGGCATCTCTATTCCGGCTGGCCCTACGGAGGCCTCGTCGATCCGGGTTTCGCCGCGCGATTCGACGCCGAAGTGAACGAGGATCTGAATCTGCCCAGGGCTGTGGCCGTGCTTTGGGAGCTAGTCAAGAGTGACCTGCCACCCGCGACGTTGAGAGCAACCGTGGACAGCTTTGACACTTTGCTGGGTCTCGGGTTGCGCGATTGGAGGCCGATTGTGTCCGACATTCCGGAAAACATCCGGGTGTTACTCAGCGAGCGCGAGCAGGCCAGAGCGGAAAGGGACTGGGCCAAAGCCGATAGCATACGGGAGACGTTAAACGCACAGGGCTGGAGAGTCGAGGACAGTAAAGAAGGACAACGACTGATCGGAATCACTCCGGGCCCGACAGAGTTTGGCGATGAGTGACTACTGCATTGGCGCCAACTGAGTGTCCGTTCTGCACATGCTTGACTGACCGGTCAGAGTCGACCCGAGCCGGTCACTGTTGGACCGGGTGCGGCCAGTTAGAAACACTCGACGTCTCGACCAAAATTGACGACAATGTTCCCGAGGAACGACTGCGGGTCGTGCTCCGTCGTCGGGGATGCCGCTGAATCTAGAAGAAAAGATGAGACGACTGTTTCTCGCTGCGCTCGCAGCCTGCTGTTTCGTGACTTGCGTTCATGCGCAAAGCAACGCGTCCGGCCCGCTCGTCACGCCCTCGGGCAAACTGCAATTCGTGCGCGTCGACCGCGATTTCGTGGGGATACTCGACAAGGAAATTTTCGATCGCTTCGGCGCGAACACGCTCACGCATTTCGATGACGTCGGCAACGCAAATCACGCTGTCACGCGCACGCTTGTGCAGACCGATTCCGGTCCGGTGCTGTACGACTTTCGCCACCATCCGCCACTTGTGCAGCGCTTGGGTAAGCGCATGGCGGTCAAGCGTGTGTTCTGGCAAGACGATGAAGTCGTTATGCAAAGCTTGCAAGGCTGGTTCCGATTCAAAAGCGGCGTGTTGACGAAGCTGCAGTCGTCTACGACCACTTTCCATTGATTGCGCGCCCACCCCAAACCCACGCTTCGCCAGTGATGACATACATCGGCTCGCCGCGCACGCCGTTGCCATTCTGCAAGTTGCCTTAATCTCTTGTGGGTCGAGCTGAGCCCGTCGACGTGGGACAGGTTTCGGCTAGATTCGGTCGTTCGCCAGCTTGCGCGGGCTGACATGCAGATGGCGGTTCCACCTTGGAAGCTGCCGTTGAGGCCGCGCTGGGGCGACGGCATGAAGTGTGGCGGCGTAGTCCAGATCTTTACGTCTTTCGGCTATTGAAGTTTGTCGGTGTCGGTGGATACGCAAACGACCTAAACTTCTAGGGTTGCCCTGCCCCTGGTTCGGATCCGGACGTTTCCTCGTCCCGAGGAGATTACCATGCAGTCTAACCGCCATAGAGGGCGCGATGGCGCGCTTCGTCGAACGTTCCTGTTCGCCTTCCTGGCTACGCTGACGGTGGCTCCAGCCGGCGCCCTTGCACAGCCCGAGGTCACCGGCGGATCGGTCCGCATGCATCTGTCGACGCTAGCGCCGCCGAACCCGACCGTCACGCAGAGCCAGTTGGACACTGCATCGTCCAATGCGGCGGATTGGCTGCTTCCTAACGGCTCGTATGCCCAGACGCGGTACTACCCGGGCGCGCAAATCAACACCGCCAATGTGGCGCGCCTGAAGCTGGCGTTCATCTTCCAGACGGCAGTCAACGGACCACTGGAAACCTCACCATTGGTGGTGAACGGCGTGATGTTCCTGACCACGTCGTTTGATCATGTGTACGCGATCGATGCAGCGACCGGGCGGGAGTTCTGGCACTACCAGCACAAGTTGGGGCCGGTTACTACCTTCTGCTGCGGGCCCAACAACCACGGCGTGGCGATATACGGCGACAGGCTCTTCATGGGCACGCTCGACGCAAAGTTGGTTGCGCTCGACGCCGGAACTGGCAAGCTCCTGTGGGAAACCGAGGTCGGCGATCCCGAGCTAGGCTACAGCGAGAAGATGGCGCCGATTGTGGTCGATGGCAAGGTATTGATTGGCACCAACGGGGGTGAGTACGGCGTTCGCGGCTTTGTGAAAGCGTTCGACGCCAACACAGGTCAACTGCTTTGGACCTTCTACACGATTCCCGAATCCGGACAGGAGGGCGTGTGGGCGACCAGGGATGCGACCGGCCGGGACCTTAAACGCAATATCGATGCCGAGAAGAAGCAACTTGCTGAGAAGGGTAGCGACTTCTACAAGACGCTGGGCGGTGGCGTGTGGATGACACCAGCGATCGACCGGGAAACGCGCACGGTGTACTTCGTGGTTGGGAACCCCTCGCCTGACTTTTATGGCGCAGTTCGTCCCGGCGACAATCTGTTTACCGACTCGACGGTGGCGGTCGACCTCGACACCGGCAAGTACAAGTGGCACTACCAGTACATCCCGCATGACGTGTGGGACCTCGACGCGGCGAGCCCGCCGATCCTGGTGGACGTGCGCGACCGCGACGGACGCATGGTATCTGGGGTAGTCCATGCCGGAAAGACCGGGCATGTCTATGTGCACGATCGCACATCGGGCCAGCTAATCCGCTTCTCGCCGGCGATGATCCCGCAAGAGAACATGTGGACGCTGCCAACGCCGCAGGGCGCGCGCATGCTGCCGGGTGCGAACGGCGGAGTCAATTGGTCGCCGACGGCGTACAGCCCCAAGACGCGTCTCGCATATGCGGCCAACCTGCATCGCCCGTTGACGTACCAGGTCGAGGACACGCCGTATCCGGGCGGCGGCAAGATGTGGCTTGGCGGTTCATTCAAGACCATTCCGAACGAGCAGCAGTGGGGCAAGCTCGCAGCGGTGAACGTCGACACCGGGAAGATCGTCTGGTCGTTTAAAACCGATCAGCCGCTGATCGGCGGCGTATTGGTGACGGCGGGCAATCTCGTCTTCAATGGAGAAGGCAACGGCCTGTTCCGCGCATTTGATGCGCGCACCGGCAAGAAGTTGTGGGAGTTCCAGTGCGGCGCCGGCGTCAACGCCCCAGCGGTGTCGTACTCGGTGCACGGCAAGCAATATGTGGCGGTTGCAGCCGGCGGCAACCAGCTACTTGACTACAAGCGCGGCAACGCCATTGTGGTGTTCGCGCTGCCGTAATGCGCACACACTACGCTGCCTGCCCTGACGGCCCCCCAACTGCTGAGCGGTGTCGTATTTGGCGCAGCGTGTCAGTCTTTTATGCTGTCGGGCAAGGCGAAGATACCGTTGCGCCACCGGAGTGTGGCCCGCACGCTTGGACGGCGATACAAACGTCGGCTATACCCGAAAGCTGCCGTCGAGGCTGCGCTATGTCTACCGGCGGAAAAGGGTCGCCTACTGCCGTTCGCGACAATGGGCAGGTCAGATTCGCACAGCAAGCGGCAAGGAACGGCCACTTTCGGTCGTTCGACCTTGCTGCCTAGATCGTCGACAACAGCTTGAGCGAGAGCAGGACTTTTCTTTGAGGCAACGGTGGCCAGGCGAACTGGCGGAGATCGTTTAAACGGAGCGACTTGGCTTGGCGTCGTGCGTCTAGGGATGCTTGAAGAGTCGCTGCCACAAAACATGGGCCAGAGCGCCCAAACCGCGCATCCTGATAGTCTGATCGCAAGAATTTGACCTGCCGCCCTCCTACGAATGTGGAGGGTCGTCCGACTCAGCGGTTCTTCAGCATCCTGCTAGGGCAAAGCGTCGCGCTTGGCGAAGATGCTTGCCATTTCTTCCGCGTGCTGGGTTCCCCAGGTGCACAGCGGGACGATCGCGTCGGCCAGGCTGCGACCGAGCGGGGTCAGCGCGTAGTCCACACGCGGCGGTACCTCCTTGTAGTCGGTCCGCGCCAGCACGCGATCGGCCTCCAGATCCTTCAATTGCTGGATCAGCACCTTGTCGCTGACGCCCTGGGTCAAGCGCTTGAGCTCGCCGTAGCGCTTCGGGCCGTCGCGCAGGAAAAACAGGATCAGCGGTTTCCACTTGCCCGAGATGATGCGGAGCGTGGCGTTGAGCCCGCAGCCGGTGTCGCAGATTTCAGGGGGCGTCGTCATTTTTTGATACTTACCTAAAAGTGCATACTTGTTGTTAGGTTATTAGAACAGCATACTTACCTCAAGTAAGCAGTTCCCTGCTTCCGTACAACTTCAACAAAGGATGCATGACATGACCAGACTGAATGGAAAGACGGCCGTGATCACTGGTGGTGCTACCGGCATCGGCCTTGCCGCGGCAAAGCGCTTCATCGAGGAGGGCGCCTTCGTCTTCATCTTCGGCCGGCGGCAGGAAGCGCTCGACGCCGCTGTGGCTGAGCTCGGGCCCAATGCCCGCGCGGTGAAGGGCTCGGTCTCCGTTCTGGCTGACCTCGACCGGCTCTACGCGGCGGTGAAGGCCGAGCGCGGGACCCTCGACATCGTCTTCGCCAATGCTGGGACGGGAAGCCCGCTTCCGCTCGGCAAGATCACCGTCGAGCAGGTTGACGAAACCTTCGACACCAATGTGAAGGGTACGATCTTCACGGTGCAGAAGGCGCTGTCGCTGATGAGCCCGGGCGGTTCGATCATCCTGACCGGATCGAGCGCTGGCACCACGGGCGCCCCGGCGTTCACCGCCTACAGCGCGAGCAAGGCGGCGGTGCGCAACCTCGCGCGGACCTGGGCGGAGGACCTGAAGGGCACCGGTCTCCGGGTAAACGTGCTGTCGCCTGGCGCGACCGCGACCGAACTCGCGAAGGAGGCGCTGGGCGAGGAAGGCCAGAAGGCCTACGGTGCGATGACCCCGCTTCAGCGTATGGCCGATCCGTCCGAGATCGCGGCGGCGGCTGCCTTCCTCGCGTCGTCGGACAGCAGTTTCATGACCGGCAGCGAGGTTGCCGTTGACGGCGGCCTGGCGCAAGTCTGACGTGCTTCGCCCTACGGCGCTCCATTCGATATTTGGAGCCCGTGGGCGTGCTAAACCCAAGGAACATTCCCAAAACCCTGGCGGAAGCCGTCAAGGCGGACATCATCTTTTTGGCTGTCCGTTTCGAGTCGCACCCGGAGGTCGCAAAGTCGCTTCCCACTTGGCAGGGGAAGACCATCGTGGACGTGACCAATGCCTACGGCGTGCCCCCCGAGGAACTGGGAGGGCAACCTTCTTCCAAGGTCGTCGCGCAGGCCTTCACTGGTGGACGACTGGTTAAGGGCTTCAACCATTTGGTCGCTGCCGTCCTTGGCCAAGATCCGGCCGTACATGGCGGCAGGAGAGTTGTGTTCCTGGCGAGCGACGATGACGGCGCAGCAGCGGAGATTGGTGCGCTTGCGGAAAATCTCGGCTTCGCGCCGATCAAACTTGGCGGCCTTTCGGACGGCGGACTGCTTGTGCAGGCGCGCGGAAATAGCTGGGGTCAACTGATCTTTAAGGATTTGGTTAAGTTCGACTGATCCCCAGCAATCCTTCTAGGCCGATCTGACTCAGCGCATTGCCTTTTTGACATCTTTCTTTTTGACATCGTTGCTGGGCCAGTTTGTCAGGATGGCGCTCGTAATAAGGTGAACAAGATGATCTGCCCGTGGCGCGAATGAGGGCAGATCGACAAGCCAGCCGAGCGCCGCCATCAGGCCGAACATGTCGTCCCCATTCATATCGGCACGTGCTGTCCCTTCGGCTTGAGCACGCAGCAACAGTCGTGCACTCGCTGAGTGCACTGCTGCACATGAAGCGTAAAGCGCGGAGTCCGGGTTGGTATGAGCTGCCGCCATCAGGGCGACAACGCCCCTATAGCTTTGGGCAAATGCCATCCATTCGCGAAACCAAGACACGAGCGCTTCGTTAGGTGAATTCGACGTTTCGAGTTCGTCTGCCTTCTGCGTCAGTTCGTCCAGATTCGTACACAACAACGCTTCAAACAAGGCTTCTCGCGTCGGGAAATGACGCAGCAGTGTAGCCAACCCGACGTCAGCCCGGCGGGCGATATCTCGCATCGACGCGTCGACACCGTGCTTGGCGACAACGTCGCGCGCGACTGCAAGTAGATGGCTGTAATTTTTTTTGGCGTCGGCTCGCATGGGGTCCCTTGACAAACGGATCACTGATCCGTATATTTGGATCACTGGTCCGGATGCTGTGAATCAGGATCTGGATCGGCGATCCAAATGATACAGCGCCTTTGTACCAATGGGAACAGCGGCGCTGCCTGACACCACAAACGAAAGGCGAAAGATCGTGAAAAAATTAGAAGGTAAGGTTGCAGTCATCACGGGCGGAAGCAGCGGGATTGGCTTGGCCACAGCCAAGCGCTTCGTGGAAGAAGGTGCGCACGTCGTGATCACTGGGCGACGAGAGAAAGAGCTGAAGGAGGCCGCCGCCGCCATCAAGAGAAACGTTACGACGGTCGTGGGCGACGTGTCGCGCTTGGAAGATCTGGACCGGCTCTATGCCGTCGTGAAAGAGAAACATGGTCACATCGACGTTCTCTTCGCGAACGCGGGCGCAGGGACAATCGCACCGCTCGCGGTAGCTACGGAGGCCCATTTTGACCAGACCTTCGACGTGAACGTGAAGGGAATGTTCTTTACGGTACAGAAGGCCCTTCCCCTCTTCAAAGACGGCGGTTCGATTATCCTGAACTCTTCTGTCTCAAACGTCCTCGGGCTTCCAGGATTTACTGCTTACGCCGCGAGTAAGGCGGCTGTACGCAACTTCGCGCGCGGCTGGACTATGGAATTGAAAGACCGCAAGATCCGCGTGAATTCTATGAGTCCCGGAGCGATCGACACCCCGGCCTTGGCGACGACGACGGGCCTCACCGCTGAACAGGCCGAGCAAGCAGTCGCACAGTTCACCGCGCAGATCCCAATGGGCCGCAGAGGCATGCCCGAGGAAATCGCGGCAGCAGTCGCGTTCCTCGCCTCCGATGAAAGTTCTTACATCACCGGTGTGGATCTCGCCGTCGATGGAGGCATGGCGCAGGTCTGACCCCGGCGCGCTCCCGTGGCTGGCCCACAAGCCCCGCCAGTCGTGGGACCACGTTTCTCACACTTTAGTTTCAACACAAGGTCGGAGAAACATTATGAGCTATGCAATTGTAGGATTCGGCAATATCGGCCGGGCTCTTGCTAAGGCGTTTGACCGACGTGACCGACGACAAGCTGATCGGGGTGACAGATATTGACGGCGAGTTCTGATTGAGACACTTCGCGCGCGATCCGATCCGAGAGAAATGGAGAAATTCCGATGAGTACCGATAAGAACGTCCAGACCGTGAAGGACTTCTTCGCCGCGATCGGCCGCAGCGACAGGAAGGGTCTGCTGGCGCTGGCCGCCGAAGACATCGAGTGGATCATTCCGGGCGAGGACTGGCCATTGGCCGGAACGCGCCACGGACACGCGGGGCTGGCGGATTTGCTTGAGACCGCATCCAAGTCGATAGAAACGTCCATGGAACCCCGGGAGTTCATAGCGCAAGGAGACAGGGTCCTGGTCGTCGGCTTCGCCAGGGGGATGATCAAAGCCACAAACAAGACGTTCGATGACGACTGGATCTTCGCCATCACGGTCCGTGACGGCAGACTGACGAGCATCCGGGAGTACATCGACACGCAAGCACTGGCGCGGGCCTCGCAGATGGACACGGCCGGGCTGGCGTAGCGCTGGCCATCTGCGGCCATCGGGTCGGGGTAGACGGTGGATCAGCCGTGGATCGTCCCCTCGCATGCCGCGCGCTTCTCGAATGCCCAACCGTAAAGGAGATCCCTATGTACGACCAATCCAAGCTATCCGAGTTGATCCGGTTCGCACGAGTCGATGCGGGCTCCACCGTAATCGACGTTTACCCAGGCGACGGCGACTGGACCCGTCTCTTCTCCGACATCGTGGGACCCGCAGGACGGGTCTTCAGCTTCGTACCGGCCGAAGTCGCCCACTTCAAGAACGATCCGGTCGGCCGCATGCGGACGCTTGCGACGGAGCCGGGCCGAGAGAACGTGGAAGCCGTCTCGGCAGACCTCGTAGCGATGCCAGAGGTCACGCAACCAGCGGATGTCCTCTGGCTGCATCTGTTCTATCACGACCTCCATACAGCGCTGATGCAGGCCAGGGGCGCGACGGCGGCCCACTTCAATCGAGTGGTCTACGAGCAGCTCAAGCCCGGCGGGTACTACGTCATCGTGGACCACGCCGCCGCCGTCGGGCTGGGCACGAGCGACGCCCAGTCGCTGCATCGGATCGAGCCTGCGTCCGTTCGCAAGGAGGTGGAGGCGGCCGGCTTCGTACTGGACGCGGAAAGCACCACGCTCGCGAACAAGGACGATCCGCACTCGATCAAGGTGTTCGATCCCTCGATCAGGGGCGAGACCGATCGCTTCGCCTATCGGTTCGTGAAGCCCTGACAGGTCCCGGCGCCAACTTCATGTCGACCTCCCCAATGGGTGCAAACAAGCCCAATGAAGACATCGAGGAAACTGCTTGCCGCTCGTCTGGTGGGGCCCGCGCGACGATGGCAGCGAAGGCCGCTGAAGCGTCATAGCGCAACCGGAATCGGCGCGGAGGATTCTTGCCTATGGAGCTACGTCACCTTCGATGTTTTATCGCGGTTGCCGAAGAGCTTCATTTCGCGCGCGCCGCTGAACGGCTGCACATCGAGCAATCGCCACTGTCGCGCGCCATCAGGCAACTGGAAGATGATCTCAACGTTCGCCTGTTCGATCGTGATACGCAGGGCACGCGCCTGACCTGGTCGGGACAGGTCTTTCTGGAGGACGCTCGGCGCGTGCTGGCCGCCGTGGAGCAAGCGCGGGCAAGCGCCAAAGCGGCGGCTACTGGGTATCAGGGCATGCTGCGTATCGCACTGTCCGATGGCATCGTGCAGCCGCGCCTGAGCGCCTTGCTCGCGCTATGCCGCGAGGAAGAGCCGGAGGTGGACATTCGCCTGTTCGAGGTGCCGCTCGCCCAACAATTGAGGGCTTGCGTGATGACCTACGATGCCGGTTTCGCGAAATCCTAAGAACCTGGGGAAGGGCTCATTGTCACGCCGGTGTGGAGCGACCAGCTGGTCATCGCCGTACCGGCGCGGCACCCGCTGTTGGTGCATGGAGAGACACCGCTAGAAGATGTGTGATGTGTTGCGCTACCCGCTGGTGCTGTGCGCCTCGGATGCATGCGAAGGTTACAGTCAGCAGATCGCGAAGGTACTCGGTGCCTCAGAGCGTAAGCCTATGGTGGCCGAGCATGTTCGCGCGCATGAAACGCGGCGCTTATCTGATCAACACTGCACGTGCGGAGCTTGTCGATCGCGACGCGGTCGTGGATGCGGTCACGTCCGGCCATCTAGCGGGCTATGCGGGCGACGTGTGGTTTCCTGAGCCGGCGCCTGCGGACCATCCATGGCGTACGATGCCGTTCAAATGGAAAAGTTGGCTGCTTAGACAGCGCAATTCGGGCCGAGGTCGGGCAAGTGGCTCACGGGCGTTGGCCAAACTTCCGGGTTCGGCCACAACCGGCCGGTCAGTTCGGACGCGCGAATCGTTTTCAATCGGGCATCAATTCCACCAATTCGAAGAACTCGATTGTTGACAGCCATTAGCAAGGCGGATATGGGTTGGCTGCGAACGTAGCACTGGTTGGCCCCGGAATGACCTCAGGATCGCTGCACTCCATTCGGCCCTTGCGACCCGACTCCTTCACGTCACGGTTCCAATTCCAGACTGCGGCAATGGTATTCTCGGCGTGACGCGCATATGAGCTTCCCGATCCGAAGGAAGATAACCAATGATCTCGATTACCAATTCGTTTGTGGCATGGACCGTGGTATTAGCCTCGGGGCTGCTGGAGATCGTCTTCTCCGTGGCCATGAAGTTGTCCGATAGTTACACAAGGTTGGTACCGGGTGCGCTGTCTATCATTGCAGCAATAATGAGCGTTTGGTTGATGAGCTTCACGCTCAAAATTCTTCCGCTCGGGACCGCATATGCTGTCTGGGCCGGGATCGGTGCCGCTGGCACAGCCTTAGTCGGATTGATCTGGTTTCACGAGTCGGCCTCGCTCGGTCGCCTGTTATGTGTCGGCCTGGTTATCGCAGGTATCGTTGGATTGCAGTTTCAGGAAGGCTCTTGATGTCGTTCCGCGCCGGACGAATGGCGGCTTCCGGCGATCTCAACTGTCCGTAGCGGGTCGACTTGCGCCTGCCAGCCTGCCCGTAAACGGCCATTCGGCAGCCGAGGACGCCAGTGATGAGTGAACCGACGTAGCGACCGGAAGTGTGGCTGTCACGAGTAGCAATTTAGAGGCCTCCGCACCATGAAGACTCACAATACGTGTTTCGTCCGCCCGGCGCTGGCTGCACTTTGCGTGGCTTCGCTCGCAACGCTCGTCGCGTGCGGGGGAAGCTTCTGCGTCGGCGTCGACGGCTGTGGCGGCGGAAACGGGCAGGCAAGCGTCGCCATATCCGGCACGGCCGCCACCGGCAACGCGCTCGCCAGCGCGATGGTCGGTTTCAGTTGTGCGCAGGGTTCGGACTCCACCTTGTCAGACGGCGGTGGACACTACAGCATCACGTTCAACGCCGCGCTTCCCTGCATCCTCACCGTGACCTCCGGCGGCACGACGCTGCATTCGCTGGCATTCGCCGGAGGCACCTTCAATACGACACCCGAGACCGAACTGACGCTCGTCTACCTTGCTTCGCAACTCGGGACGACCGAGACAAGTCTGATTGCGGGTTTCCCGAGCAACTCACAGTTCCAGCAGGTGCTTTCAAACCCGGCCGATGTGCTGGCTGCGCAATCGGCCGTCGTCACGAATCTGCAGCAGCACTATGCGGTCACGCTGACGGCACCGGCGTTTCTGACGACACCGTTTATTGTCGGGCAAGCAGGCGTCGACAGCGATCTCGGCGCGCTGGCGACAGCAGGCGCCATTGACGCCAATGGCATGCCCGATCCGAGCGCCGTCTCCCTGCTGTCAGCGGCAGGTCTCGCCCATCCGCTCACGACGACGTCCACACCTTCATCCGGCACTGGCGGCACGGGCAGCGCCACCGGCGGCATGATGTGACGTGTGGCGAGCCGCAGGAAAAGGGAATGGCCATTCTTTACTGCAAAGCCGCCATGGCAAACTGACTCGGCGAATAGCCGAAACGGGTCCCGAAACTGACCTTGCCTGTCCCGAAAGCCTGGTCGGTTAGTTAGTCACTCAAACCTGTTTCAATCCCGGGATTTGCGGCCCATAATCGGGATCACCTGCCTCCCGGCGCGTCGGTGCCGTAAGGAGCCGAAGCAGGAGGATCAGATATGTCCAACAAATCATCGATTCGCACCCTACCTGGCAGGGCAACCAACGCGACCAGCTATCGGTTAGGAGGGCTTTGATGAACAAATCTCCCTCGAAAATCTGCAAAGGGTGCTGGCAAACTCTACATTTCCCGGTGGCATTGCGCGGTCCGCTCTCCATTCCGTTCCGAATGGTCGGTCTGCGGCCGAGCCGGATGAATCCAAACATCTGCACGTTCTGCGAGTTGGCCTTCACCCGTATCATGAAGGCTCGAAATGTCACTATCGATGCCACCGTACTCTTCGCTGATCTGAGAGGCTATACGAGCGCATCCGAATACCTGGCTCCGGATCAAATGACATCAACGCTGGATGCCTTTTATGATGAGTGTGCCGAGGCGATCTGGGAGTATGACGGATTGCTAAACAAGACAATCGGCGACGCCATCATGGCAGTGTTCAATTTTCCGATCCGACAGGACGATCACGCAGCACAAGCATTGCGCGCAGCGCGACAAATGCAGCGCCGCTGGGGTGTCCGGCGAAACGAACTTTCGAAAGGGTTCGACCTGGATGAAGGAGCCCTGTGTATTGGCATCGGGATGGCCAGCGGTAGCGTCAGTTTCGGTGAGTTTGGTCAGTCGCATCGCGATTTGACGGCGATTGGAACGGTCGTAAACACCGCTGCCCGCGCACAGTCTGTCGCGCGAGCGGGTCAGATATTGGTCACGAGAGCCGTTCGGGACCAATGTGAAAACGCCGTTAGCAACAAGGGAGCGAAGTACGACCTGAAGGGTTTTGCAGCGCCGACCGAACTCTATGATGCCGCGGAATATAATGCTGAGCGCCGGGTCTAATGGATCGAATATCGGTAACGACACCGCAGCCTTCACCACCCCGACAAATTCCTGGCCGGCTTGGCACTGTTCAACGCGTCGCCAACGCGTGCGCAAACGTAGGGCGCTCTGCTTGCTCGCAGTCTTGCGGCTTTGTTACGTCGAATTTCGCTGCTGCTAGTTCCGCTTTTGGCCCGGTTGCACCCGTCGAGATACGACGCCGCAAAGCTGCCGCTGGCACAGGGCGAATGTTTTCGACCGGCGAATTCCGGTGAAGGCGCTGGATGCGTACATTCGGCCACAAACGGACGTTCGACATCGATGCCTAGACCGTTGACAATCTGTATCGACATACGATGGATATCGGACTTCAGTACAATAGAGAAAAAGCACGGGGGTCAACAATGAAAAATTTACCTCACCTTGCTCGACCTGCGATCCTTTGGATTTTCACGTGGTTTATTCTGCTGGGCACCACGCAGTCAATGGGCGAAACAGCCCGAAATTTGCCCGACACCATCGCCCCATTCGACATCAGTCGCTCCGATTCCACCATTCGGGTAGATATTAAAGTCGCAGAGCACCGTCCATATGAGTTTTACCTCAACGTTTATTACAAGGGGCGTGTCGAACAATCGAGAGTAATCGAACTTGTTGGCAACGGTTCACGATATCCTGACGGCCGCTATGGGCGCCCGGGATTGACCGTTCCTATTCATTTAAAGATAGTCGATAGTTCTGGGTCGACGATCGTTGACGACGTCCGCAACGTTGAAGGTGTGGATATACACGGATTTAATGGTGACCACGACGGTTACTATTCGCGGTACATGTATGGCGTCGAACTAAGGCCAGGCATCTATCACGTGGAGATTAATAGCGTAAAGGAGATGCCAGAATTTTCTGGAATCTCATGCGGAGTCCATATTGGATGGCACCCGAATACAAAACCAATCAGCGACTAAGGAAAAATGCGCAGTCAAGGATAGGTGCGATGTCGTTGCGTCGATCGTCGGGTTTCGCTCAAGACTTTTGGTATCACGAACCGACGTGTATGTATTTCTCTCGCCGAGAACCTCCTGCCGATTTTCAGAACGGTGTCGCAGCGATTTCTGCGGTGTTTTCGACCAGTAATCTATAGCTGAACGATGCAACGAGCCGCTATGCTAGCACTCAGTGACGGGCCATCTGCGTCGCGCCAACGGTCGATGTTCGTGAGCGGCCGCTTTCGGCAATTTTGAGCGACCGCAGAGGGTCGATAGCGCCTGTTCGATTTCTCTGAAAGCGGTCGTTCAAAAAGAGTGAAATAGATGGGTGCTCGAACGGCCGGACTGGCCGAGGAACCGCCATCCAATGCAACCTGGCCGTCAATTCACGGCCGGACAGCGATACGGGGCGACGGTGACCGGCACCCAATGAAGATGAATCCCAGGGCACCGGCGTCATCGCCCATCGACTATTCGCCAATCTTCCTGCTGA